>JAQXNC010000076.1 GCA_029097145.1 Bacillota bacterium | reverse complement strand
TTTCATCGTCTCAGGATTACATGAAATATATACAATTTCTGAAGGCTTCATCTGTAGTAATGTTTTAATAAAACCCATTGACATACCGCTTCTTGGAGGATCAGTAAAAACCACATCAAAGTGTTCTCTTTGCATATAATCAAGTACGTCACTGCATATAAATGTCACATTATTAATCCCATTAAGACGCTTAGCTTTGTTGGCAGACATTACAGCACTATCGTTTATCTCAACTCCAACAACCTTTTTAGCTCTTTGAGCTGCAAATAATGAGATTGTTCCTGTACCACAATAGGCATCCAGAACCGTATCTGTACTCTTAATTTCAGATAGTTCAATAGCGTCCTGATATATTTTATATGCAACTTCAGGATTAACCTGATAGAAGGATTTTGAAGTTATTTCAAAAGTTAGCGAACCCATTTTGTCTTTGAGGAATGGATGACCATAAACTGTCTTTTCTTTCTGACCAAGTACGACACTTGTATGACGGTTATTATAATTAAAGACTATACCTGTTATTTCACTATGCATCTTTACAAGCTCACTGATAAAGTTGCTGGAACCTTTAAAAACCATATCACCTAACACAAAAGTCAATAAGACCTTGCGATCACTATATGATGTCCTGATTTGCAAATGTCTTAGTAGACCCTTATATGTTCTGTCATTAAAAGCCGTCAATTTAAAACTGTTCGCCAGTTTTAAGACATCATCAATAATTGCCAACGATTCCTTTGAATGTAAAAGACAATCTTTTATCTCAACTATCCGATGACTGTTTTCGGAATATAAGCCTGCCTTAATCTCACCTTTTTTATCAGTAAAGAACGAATAAATGACCTTATGACGATAATGATAAGGTTTACTTGGTAATAATTCTATTTCTTTCTGTTCAGGAAACAGTTTATGGATCTTCGCTATTTTTAAACGTAGAGATTTTTCATAATCATCAGTTGCATATGCGCAAGAACCACACTTTTTAAAATATGGGCAATTTATCATATAATTTACTATCGAAGCTGGACATTCTTTGTCCATTTACTGAATTTAAAATATAACGTTGCGATAACACCTGCACAGGTATAACCAACTGCTCCTGAGAGATATAATATTCTAACATCATATACAACCATCAGTCCAAAATATACAAACAGGAATCTAATAATACACTGACTGAATACCGCATTAATCATTGGTATCTTAACATTACCAGAACCACGAATAGCTCCATGATATACATGTGACCATCCAATAAAGATATTACTGAAAACCATCATTCTGATCATCATAGAACCACTTTCGATTACCATAGCATCACGGTTAAACATACTTACCCAGAGTTCAGATGTCATAAAGACAAATATACTGCATATAATGGTCACAATTGTCGCCATTTTAATACTGTATTTAACTGTATCTCTGGCACGGTCATATTTTTGAGCTCCCATATTCTGAGAAACCATATTGACAGTAACAGTTGAAATGGCACTCATCGGAATCTGGGCAAAGACATTGATTCTTTCTGCAACACCAATACCAGCGATAATTTCATTAGGAAATTTATTGATATAAGACTGAATCATCATGGAACTTAAGGCAATCATCATATTCTGAATACCAGCAGGAATCCCAAGTGAACAGATCTTTTGAGCAATCTTATAATCAAATTCAATGTTTCTGATGTCAAAACGAATATTCTCTTCAAGATTAATCAAAAGTTTTAATACCAGTACATCTACTACAAACTGTGAAATTATTGTCGCCAAAGCAGTGCCCATAACTGAAAGATTAAACAATCTGACAAATATGACACCTAAAACTATATTAATAATACTGGATAATATCAGATAGTATAGTGGATGTTTTGAATCTCCCATCGATCTTAAGATAAAGAAACCCATCTGATATAAAAAGACAGCGATATTACCAATAAAATATACTGCCAGATAATCACTGGCCATTTTATAGAGTTCTGGATTGACATTGGTTACTTTTAGAAAAAATGGAATCATCATCTCAGAAGCAATTGTCAGTATTATGCCTCCAACTACCGCAAAAGTAATCGCTGTGTCAATCGACTTTTTAATTTCCCTGTTTCTCGAAGCCCCAAAATAAGTCGCAACAACTATACCAGCCCCTGTACCAAGCCCATAGAATAAAAAATTGTAGATATTACATATCGCATTAGTTGCACTGACAGCACTTAGAGCTGTTTTTGATATATAATTTCCAACAATTATTGAATTGGTTATATTATAGAGCTGCTGAAAGATACTGGACAAAAGTATTGGCCAGGCAAAGTGTAGAATCTGCTTTTCTATGCTTCCTTCTGTTAATTTTACTGCAGTTTTTGCACTCATCATTTAATTCCTTACTGCCATAATTTTAACATAGATTTAACTTAAACCAACATCATAAATCCTACATTTCAATAATTTTTAAAAGTGTGTTGGCATTTCTGATTGTCAGTTTTTCTGCAAGACCTTTAGAAGCTGTTTTCTTCCACCACAATGATTTCTGATATCTCTTTAAATCAAATGACCAGAATATGACGTTATCATAAATCATAACCTGATCAATATCATTATCAGCCATACCTATTTCTTCATATATGGCTTCTGTATTATATCCATTCAGGATAAAAATCAGATTATGATATTTATCTTTACCATCATTCCACCACTTTGGGGCATGTTTCATGATAGCGCATAATGTCTCTTTATCTATTATCATGACTTCAATATCCAGATCAAAGTTTTCTTTTAACACTCGTCTAATAGACTTGTAAATCTCTTTCTTTTCATCATCTGAAGACAGAATAATATTACCGCTGTTTAAATAACTCTTTACATCCTGATACCCTTCATGGCTTAAAATATTCCTAAGCTTTTCCATCGACACTTTATTTCTGCCACTGATATTAATACCTCTTAACAAAACAATGTATCTCATACCACAATAATACAACAAAAGAAGGCCGTGAGACCTTCCTAATTTTTAAAACTATGTATTGGCGATGGAACTCTACCCTTGCGGTTTATCAGTTCACTGCAGTCATATTCATTGACTTTCATTACAGGTGCATACCCAAGTAACCCACCAAAATATGCAACGTCACCAACATCTTTACCTTCAACCGGAATAATTCTGACAGCTGTTGTTTTCTGATTGATCATCCCTATTGCCATTTCATCAGCGATAATTCCTGAAATGGTAGTTGCCTTTGTTGAGCCTGGGATCGCTATCATATCAAGTCCAACCGAACATACACAGGTCATGGCTTCAAGCTTTTCAATAGTCAAAGCTCCATCATTAACCGCATCAATCATTCCTTGGTCTTCACTGACTGGAATAAAGGCCCCAGAGAGTCCTCCAACATAAGACGAAGCCATAACACCACCCTTTTTAACCTGATCATTCAGAATAGCTAAGGCCAAGGTTGTTCCTGGTGCGCCCACCTTTTCAAGGCCCATAGCCTCAAGACAAAGAGCGATACTGTCACCAATAGCAGGTGTTGGGGCTAAAGACAGGTCAATGATTCCAAATGGAATACCCAGAGCCTTTGACGCTTCTTTGGCTACTAACTGTCCAACACGGGTAATCTTGAAAGCTGTCTTCTTAATTGTCTCACAGAGCACTTCAAAACTCTGACCCTTGCATTCCTTAATCGCATTATAGACTACTCCTGGACCCGATACTCCAACATTAATTACTGCTTCACCCTCGCTAACACCATGGAAGGCACCGGCCATAAATGGATTATCATCAGGAGCGTTACAGAAGACGACAAACTTGGCACAAGCCGATGAATCAGAATCCTTTGTCAGATATGATGCTTTTTTAATTATTTCACCAAGAAGTCTGACTGCGTCCATATTGATACCAGTCTTGGTTGAACCAACATTAACCGAGCTGCATACCGCCTTAGTTACACTTAAGGCTTCAGGAATGGATTCAATCAGAAGATGTTCAGAATTATTCATGGATTTAGATACAATAGCACTGTATCCTCCTATGAAATTGACGTTTAGATCACTGGCACATCTATCAAGTGTCCTGGCAATCTTGACAAAATCCTGTGTCTTTTTACAGGCTGAAGCCCCAATTATTGAAATAGGTGTTACCGATATGCGTTTATTGACAATTGGTACTCCATATTTCTTTGAAATTTCATCGGCAGTCTTTGCAAGATCTTTGGCAACTGTCGTGATTTTATGATAGATATTCTCGCACAGAATATCGATATTACTGTCAATACAGTCAAAAAGACTGATACCTATCGTTATGGTTCTGACATCAAGATTTTCTTCTTCAACCATTTTATTGGTTTCAATTACTTCAAACTGATTAATCATGTCATTACCTATATGCGATGCATTTCTTCAAAGATATTGGCATGTTGAAACTTGATACTGACACCAATAGTCTTTGATAGCTCATAGAGCCCATCATTAACTTCATCAAAACCACCAGCCATATTATCAAGGCAAACTATCATCATCATATTGAAATACCCATCAACAATAGTCTGTGAAATATCCATTATATTGATATTATGTTCTGCCAGATAATTACATACTTTCGCAATTATTCCGACTTTATCTTTCCCAACAACTGTTATAATAGCTTTTTCCATATCTTCCTCCAAATAAAGGGCATAAAATGCCCTTTATTACTATAACTTTACTATTTAAAATACTGAACTCCTGCTTCAAAGAGTTTCTGATCCATGTCGCCATAAATATTCTTATTGCGATTGTCACCCTGTCTTTCACTATGAGCCATCTTACCAAGTACACGTCCATCTTTTGAAACTATACCTTCAATCGCCATCATTGATCCATTTGGATTAAATGGTGAAACCATTGTTGGTTCATCATTATCATCGACATACTGAGTAATAACCTGTCCATTCTCAAACAGTTCTTCTAGCAGTGCCAAAGGAGCGACAAAACGTCCTTCACCATGAGAAATAGGTACAGTATGAATATCATTGACATTCACATTAGCGAGCCATGGCGATTTAACAGATGTAATCTTGGTACGTACCATCTGTGATAAATGTCGACCTATAGTATTAAATGTCAATGTCGCATCATCACTTGACATTTCGCGTATTTCACCATAAGGCAGAAGTCCAAGCTTAATTAATGCTTGGAATCCATTACAGATACCGATTATCAACCCTTCACGATTATCTAATAAATCTTTAATCGCATTTTTAAGCTTTTCATTTCTAAAGACAGTTGCAATGAATTTACCTGAGCCTTCAGGTTCATCACCTGCTGAGAATCCTCCTGGGAACATTACAATCTGTGATTCTCTGATAGCCTCTTCAAGTTCAATTATTGAAGCATTCAAATCTTCAGCCGTTCTGTTTCTGACTAAAACCAGTCTGACTTTCGCACCAGCTTTTTCAAAGGCACGTTTAGAATCATATTCACAATTAGTTCCAGGGAAGACTGGAATCGTAACCTTAACCTCGTCATAGTGTTTAGATGCATGTAATGCAGTGCGGATATTACATGTATCTTTAGATATCTTATCTGTAGGTGCCTTTTCACTTGTAGGATATACATCTTCAAGCGTTCTCTTATGGGCTTCATAAGCTTCATCAAGTCCAAGACTTTCACCTTTATAACTGATAGCCATTGTATCATCACTGATACCTACAAGACGATATTCACCTTCATAATCACTATCAACTTCTAGAATCAGATTACCATAATCTTTCTTGAGCAATTCATTCATTGACAGTTCTTCATTGATTTTAACGCCAATATTGTTACCAAAAGCCATCTTATATAACGCCTCAAGGATACCACCATCCTTAACGGTATAGGCACTGTATACACGTCCTTCACGCATCATTTCTAAGACATCATCATAGGTTTTCATCAAAGCATCAAAATCAAAGATATGATACTTATCCTTCTTAAGACATACTTCAACAAGCTTATGACCACTTGATTTAAGCTCCGGAGTAATGACATTATTTACATCTTCAGCCATAACTGCAAATGAAACCAGAGTTGGTGGAACATCGAGATTCTCAAATGAACCAGACATTGAATCCTTGCCACCAATAGCTGCCAATTTTAATGCACTCTGTACACGATATGCTCCAAGCAGAGCACTGAATGGTTTACCCCAACGTTTAGAATCAGTCAGAAGTTTTTCAAAGAATTCCTGGAATGACAGTCTAATTCTGTGGTAGTCACCACCCATCGCAACAATCTTACTGATTGATTCAACAACTGCATATATGCTTCCATGGTATGGAGACCATTTGGAAATAACTGGATTATATCCATATGCCATCATTGAACATGTTGTTGTTTCTTTACCAAGAACTGGAATTAGAGCACACATACCTTCTGTTTCAGTTCTAAAAGTTTTACCACCATAAGGTGATAATACTGTTCCATTGCCAATTGATGAATCAAATCTTTCAGATAGACCTTTTTGTGAACATACACTTAAGCGGCTTAAAACATCCTTTGATACTTCACTGAAGTTTCTCTTTTCATCGATATCAAATGGTGTTGAATCAAAATCAGGCAGAGTCAGCTCAACTTCCTGATGACGAGATGCACCATTCTTATCTAAGAATCCTCGATCGATATCAACAATTCTCTGACCCATATAATCCATTACAAGACGATTAGTATCTGTTACTTCAGCAACTCTTACAACCTCAAGATTTTCCTTATGACATTCATCAATAATAAACTCTTCATCTTTCTTATCGATCACAATCGCCATACGTTCCTGAGATTCTGAAATAGCTAGTTCTGTACCATTTAGTCCTTCATATTTCTTTAATACTGCATCAAGATTGATATTAAGCCCATCAGCTAATTCACCAATCGCTACTGATACACCACCTGCACCAAAGTCATTACATCTGACAATGCGTTTAGATACTTCTTCATTTCTGAAAAGGCGCTGAATCTTTCTTTCTTCAACTGGATTACCTTTTTGAACTTCTGCACCAGCTGTTGTGGTTGTCTTGACTTCATGTGACTTTGAAGAGCCAGTAGCTCCACCAATACCATCACGTCCAGTTCTGCCACCTATCAATAAGACAATATGTCCCTTTAATGGTTCTAGACGTTTAACCTGTTCTTTTGGTGCAGCTGCAATTACAGCACCAAGTTCCATACGTTTTGCTACATAACCTTCATCATAGACTTCATGAACATAACCGGTAGTCAAACCAATTTGATTACCATATGATGAGAATCCATGAGCAGCTTCCTTACAGATTTTACGCTGCGAGAGTTTACCTTTTAATGTTTTATCAAGCGGAGTTCTTGGGTCTCCAGCTCCTGTAATACGCATTGACTGGTAGACATAAGCTCGACCTGAAAGTGGATCACGGATAGCTCCGCCAAGACAGGTTGCAGCTCCACCAAATGGTTCTATTTCCGTTGGATGATTATGAGTCTCATTCTTAAACATTAACAGCCAGTCTTCATCACCCTTATCGGTATGAACCTTAATCTCAACGCTGCAGGCATTAATTTCCTTAGAAACTTCTAAATCATTAAGATAGCCGCATTTTCTGAGCTCCTTCATCGAAATAGTAGCCAAATCCATAAGAGTTACTGGACGTTTAGTTTCAAGTCCATATACCAGATGACGTGAACTCTTATAGTTATCAATATCTTTAGCCAGAATTTCCTTAAATTCACCATCTTCAATACGTACATCATCAATGATTGTCGCAAATGTTGTATGACGGCAATGATCTGACCAGTATGTGTCAAGAACCTTTAATTCAGTTTCTGTAGGATCTCTTCTTTCTTCATCCCTGAAGTAATCCTGAGTAACCTTCAGATCATCATAGTTCATTGCCATACCATTAACTTTTAGATATTCTTCAAGTTCTGATTTTGTATATTCTCTAAAACCATCAATCGTTTTAACTTTTTCAATTTCTGTTTTACGGGTATTAAGGCTTAAAACCTTTTCGAGTGAAGCTTCTTTCTGATCGACAGGATTAATCATAAATCGCTTAATACGTTCGATATCTTTTTCATCAATATCTCCCATAAGTTCAATCAGTTTGGCACACTTAACCTTCACATCACGATTTGAAGTCAGAATGGCGAAACACTGTTCAGTAGCGTCAGCTCTTTGGTCATATTGTCCTTCAAGATATTCAATCCCAAATACATGATTACCATGTGTATCATATTCTTCAAGATAAACATCATCAACCATTGGCTCGCTCAAGATTGTATTGATACCCTGGTTTAAGACATCATAAGATATATTACCCACATCATAACGGTTAATCACATTAACCCCTGTTAACCCTTCAATCTTTAACTGATTCTTAATATTGTTGAATAATTCCTGAGCTTCAACAGCGTACTCTTCACGTTTTTTTACATATACGCGATATATTTTACTCATATTTAATTTAAACCTATATCCTTTCGACAATATTTACCATTAAATTCAATCTTTTCACTTGCCGCATATACCTTATCACGGGCATCTTCAAGATTATCACCAAGTGCACATACATTGAGTACACGACCACCATTAGTCTTTAGTACACCATTATCCATTTTAGTTCCTGCATGGAAGATGACAATTTCATCATCCAGCTTATCAAGTCCAGTTATCTCCATACCCTTTTGATAACTGCCAGGATATCCCTCGCTAGCTAAAACCAGACAAACAGCTGTCTTATCATTCCATTTGATTTCAACATCCTTTAGTTCTTTGATGGCTGTCTTATACATGATTTCAAGCAGATCAGACTCAAGCCTTAAGACAATTGACTGCGTTTCTGGATCGCCAAATCTGACATTAAACTCAAGAACCTTGGCTTTACCATCTTTAATCATCAGTCCAATAAAGATACAGCCACGATAATCGAGATGATCTTCCTTTAGACCTTTAATAAATGGTTTAAGAATATCTTCCATCAGAACTTCATCCATATCATTACCAAGGAATGGATTAGGTGATACACTACCCATACCTCCGGTATTAGGACCTCTATTGCCATCAAAAATCTGTTTATGGTCTTTGACACTGACCATTGGTTTAATTGTTTCGCCATCAGTAAAACATAACAGTGAACATTCAAAACCATCCAGGAACTCTTCAATAATTACTTTACTTCCAGCATCCTTAAGAATACCCTGATTCATCATTTCATCAAGAGTTGTGATGGCTGTTTTTTCATCTTCAGCAATTACAACCCCCTTACCAGCTGCCAGTCCATCTGCTTTAATAACCAGTGGATAATCAAAGTCCTTTAGACCATTTACAGCGTTATCATAATTATCATATTCATAATATCTGGCAGTTGGAATATGATGACGATACATAAAATCCTTAGAGAAAGCCTTAGATCCTTCGAGCATAGCTGAAGCCCTCACAGGTCCAAAGACCTTTTTTCCAGCCTTTATTAACTCATCAGAAAGACCAAGGCACAATGGAACCTCAGGTCCTACAACTGTAAAGTCGATATCATGACTCAGAGCGAATTCAACAATCTTATCTGTTTCTTCGACCTTTATATTATCGATACAGGTTGCAAATTCAGATATACCAGGGTTTCCTGGAATTACATATAACTCAGAAAGAAGCGGACTTTTCTTTAGACCGTAGGCAATTGCGCTCTCACGACCTCCACTTCCAATCAGTAACACTTTCATCACTGTATCTCCTAGTGTCTGAAATGACGGTAACCACTAAATACCATTGGAATACCGTATTCATTACATAAATCAATTGAATCCTGATCTCTAACACTGCCACCTGGCTGAATAATAGCTTTTATACCAGCCTTGGCTGCAACTTCAACACAATCATTGAATGGGAAGAAAGCATCGCTGGCTAATACAGCGCCTTCAAAGTCCTTATCAGGATTATTGTGAATTGCATTTTCCAAAGCCCATACACGTGATGTCTGTCCACCACCAATTGCCAGTGTTACACCATTTTTAACAATACAGATTGCATTAGACTTAACATACTTGACAACCTTCATACCAAATTCCATATCACTTAACTGTTCTTTGGTTGGATTTGCATTTGTCACAACCTTCATTTCATCAATCATCTTGGTATTAAGTTTCTGAACCAGTACCTTTCCTTCAAGATACTTGATATCATACTTGGCATCACGGGCATCAAGATTCTTAAGTTTTAAAATGCGCAGATTCTTTTTCTTCTTTAATACTTCCAGAGCATCTTCATCAAAATCAGGAGCTGCCACTATTTCAAGGAAGATTTCATGCATCTTTTCAGCTGTTGCCTTATCTACCTTATAATTAGTCGCAACAATACCACCAAAGATTGACTGTGGATCTGCTTCATATGCCTTTACATATGATTCATAACCAGTTGCACCAACCGCAACACCACAAGGTGTAGAATGCTTGATGGCAGCTGTTACAATCTCATCACCAAATTCTCTAACTACTGCAACTGCTCCATATAAATCATTAACGTTATTGAATGATATTTCCTTACCATGAAGCTGTTCATAGTCCAGCAGCGATCTTTCAACATAACTGTCTTCGTATTTATTAGCTTCCTGTTGTGAGTTTTCACCATATCTTAAATGTTCAACCTTCTTAAATGACATATTTAAAACATCTGGGAATTCATCTTTCACAACATCGGCAAAATATCTCGAAATCATTGCATCATAGGCACCTGTCTTTGAGAAAGCTTTATATGCAAGATTCAGTCTAAAATCATAGTCGTCAGTTTTATCTTCAATAGCCTTTAAGACTTTTTCATAGTCGCAAGGTTCAGTAACGATTAAAACGTCCTTAAAGTTTTTAGCAGCACTTCTGATCATTGAAGGTCCACCAATATCAATATTCTCTATCATTTCTTCAATTGGCTTATGAGCCTTTAAAGCCTTTTCAAACTCATACAGATTGACACAAACAAGGTCAATAGGCTTGATATTCATTTTTGAAACTGTATCGACATGTTCTGGTAAGTCACGACGGAATAACAAACCACCATGAACCATTGGGTGTAATGTCTTAACACGTCCATCAAGGATTTCTGGGAATCCGGTAACTTCATCAATTGTAATAGCTCTGACACCAGCTTCCTTAAGTTTATTATATGTACCACCAGTTGATACTATTTCAAAACCCAGTTTTTCAAGCCCTAAACAAAATTCAACAACACCAGTCTTATCAGTAACTGAAACTAACGCTCTTCTCATTTAATTTTTACCCTCTCATCTATAACTTCCAGTTTATTATCACAATATAGTTTTACTGCCTTTGGCAATATTTTATGTTCAATTGTCAGCACTTTTTTCTGCATCATCTCAGGCGTATCACAATCACTGACATCAATACTCTCCTGTAAGATAATCGGACCACCATCAACTTCTTCAGAAACAAAATGAACAGTCGCTCCACTGACCTTAACACCTCGTTTCATGGCTGCCTTATGTACATGCAATCCATAGAAACCCTTTCCACAGAATGATGGAATCAATGATGGATGAATATTAATTATACGGTTATGATACTCATGAATTATTTCAGAAGAAACAATCGCAAGATAACCAGCTAAAACAATTAAATCAATATTTTCATCCTTAAGTGTCTTTAAAAGTTCATTCTGATCTTTAATGCATAAACCCTTTATACCAGCATCATTCGCTCTTTGTAAGCCATATGCTGAAGGTGAACTTGAAACGACAAGTTTTATCTCTCCGTTAATATAACCATTTCTGACATTATCAATTAATGACTGCAGATTAGAACCTGAACCAGATATTAATACTGCAATCTTTACCATTTAAGTTCAACCTCACCTTTATCAGTTACTTCACCAATAACATATGATGGCTCGCCAATTGAAGTCAGTAATTCCTGTACCCTTGTGACATCCTTTGGATCTAAAGCCATCACAAAACCGATACCCATATTAAAGACATTGTACATTTCTTTTTCATCAATCTCGCCCTTTTCCATGATCAGATCAAAAATCTTTGGTCTTGGGAAAGATTTGACATCAATAGATACACCCTGTCCTTCCTTTAACATTCTTGGGATATTTTCAAAGAATCCACCACCAGTGATATGCGACATACCTTTGATATCAACACCTTCATTTAGAAGTTTCTTAATAGCCTTGACATAAATCTTGGTTGGGGTTAATAATTCTTCACCCAGAGTCTTATTAAATTCAGGATAATAACGATTTAAATCAAGTTTGGCATCCTTAAGCAGAACTTTTCTAATTAATGAGAAGCCATTTGAATGACAACCACTTGAAGGTAAACCAACAAGAATCTGTCCTGAAGCAATATTCTGACCATGAAGCAGTTTTGATTTTTCAACAGCTCCTACACAGAAACCAGCGATATCATAATGATTTGCATCATACATATCTGGCATTTCAGCAGTCTCACCACCAATCAGAGCACATTCAGACATGACACAGCCATCAGCTACACCCTTAACCAGCTGTTCAATTTTGGTCGGTGTATTCTTACCAACAGCCAGATAATCCAAAAAGAAGATTGGCATTGCCCCTTGAACCAGAACATCGTTAACACACATCGCAACGGCATCAATACCGATTGTATCGTGTTTATCACATTCAAACGCCAACATCAGTTTAGTACCGACACCATCGGTACCAGATACCAGCACTGGTTCTTTCATATTCAGAAGGCTTAAATCAAACATACCTCCAAAAGCTCCAATTGAATCAACTGCACCCAGAACTTTTGTACGATTAACATGTGATTTAATTAATCTTACAGATTCATAGCCAGCTTCAAGGCTGACGCCAGCTTCCTTGTATTTTTCGCTCATTTTATTCTCCCCTAATATTTTTCTATTAATGATTCATTAGCTGTTAAAGCATCTTCCATCATCTGTTTACGATATGCCAGAAGCTTTTCTTTAACACTTTCATGTCTGTTTGACAGAATGCTTAAAGCCAGATAAGCAGCATTTTTAGTACCATTAATCGCAACTGTTGCGACTGGTATACCGCTTGGCATCTGAACTATTGAAAGTAAAGCATCAACTCCATCAAGGACACTTCCTGAAAGTGGTACTCCAATAACTGGAATGATGGTTTTTGAAGCAATTACACCAGGTAATGCAGCAGCCATCCCAGCTGCTGCGATGATTACTTCAGTTCCATTCTGATTCAATTCTTCAATATAACTTTCCAAAGCTGAAGCAGCACGATGAGCACTTAAACACCTGACACTCACTTCAACTCCATAATCCTTAAGTATTCTGATGGCACCTTCAACTTTAGGTTCATCAGACATTGATCCCATTATTACTGATACTTTCATTATTATCTCCTAGAATAATCCAACTATTTCACCGTCTTCTTTGATATCCATATTATTGGCAGCTGGTACTTTTGGTAAACCAGGCATACGCATGATATCACCACTGATAGCTACAAGGAATCCAGATCCGGTATTTGGAATCAAATCATTAATTTCAATCTTAAATCCCCTTGGACGACCTAATAATGATGGGTCATCAGACAGTGAATACTGAGTCTTGGCAATACAGATAGGTAATTTATCAAGACCTTCTTCAGTAAACTTCTTAATCTTATTTAATACTTTCTTAGTAAAGATAACACCATCAGCACCATAGATTTCTCTGGCGATTGTTTCAATCTTTTCATTGATAGATAAATCAAGTGAATAGATAGGATGATAATCAGCCTTTTCATTATTCAGAATATCCATCAGTTTAAGTGCCAGTTCTTCGCCACCTTTGGCACCTTTGGCCCAGACTTCACTTAAGGCAACCTTAACACCCTTGGCTTCAACAATTTCCTTTAAAAGTTCAAGTTCAGCCTTGGTATCAGTTGGGAAAGCATTGATAGCTACAACGCATGGAAGGCCATACTTGTGGATATTTTCGATATGTTTCTCAAGGTTCTCAAGACCATTTCTCAATGCATCAAGATTTTCTTCAGCCAGATTCTTCTTATCAACACCACCATGCATCTTTAAGGCTCTGACCGTTGCCACTACAACTACTGCATCTGGATTTAATCCAGCCTGACGACATTTGATATCAAGGAACTTTTCAGCTCCAAGATCAGCTCCAAATCCAGCTTCAGTAACCACAATATCACCCAGCTTTAATGCCAGCTTTGTCGCCATGACAGAATTACATCCATGAGCGATATTAGCAAATGGTCCACCATGAACCAGAACCGGATTATGGTCTAATGTCTGAACCAGATTAGGTTTAATCGCATCCTTAAGTAATAATGTAACAGCTCCTGTTGCCTTGATATCATCAACTGTAACAGCCTTACCATCTCTTGTATAAGCAATTATCATTCTGGCTACACGTTTCTTTAAATCTTCAAGCGAGGTTGCCAGACATAAAACTCCCATCACTTCTGATGCGACCGTAATATCAAAACCATCTTCTCTTGGAACACCGTTAGTCTTACCTCCAAGCCCTACAACAATATGACGTAATGCACGGTCATTAAGGTCAACTACACGTTTCCAGACAATCTGTCTTTCATCAATATTCAGTGGGTTACCCTGCTGCATTGAATTATCAAGCATGGCACTGATGAGATTGTTGGCAGTTGTAATCGCATGAATATCACCTGTAAAATGCAGATTGATATCTTCCATAGGTACAACCTGTGCATAACCACCGCCAGCAGCTCCACCTTTAACACCAAAACATGGTCCTAAAGATGGTTCACGCATAGCGACAACTGTCTTATAGCCAAGACTGTTGAGCCCCTGAGAAAGACCAATCATCGTTGTCGTTTTCCCCTCACCAGCAGGTGTAGGATTAATAGCTGTCACAAGGACCAGTTTTCCATCCTTATGATTTTCTAATCTCTTAATAGTTTCAAGCGAGATTTTAGCTTTATATTTACCATATAATTCCAAATCATCTTCACTCAATCCAATTTTTTGCGCTACTTCTTTAATCGGCATCATTTTTGTGCTTTGTGCAATCTGTACATCTGTTAACATTTTCTTTTTCTCCTTTAATTAAGCGCCCTATAACCAACAAAAAAGAGTCAGTCATCCGGACAAAATGGCCCAGACGGTCGACTCTTTTAAAAATTATACTCCCATGTGGTTATCCACTTTTCCGTCAGTTGTATAACAACTCCATATTACCATAGAATAATGATACTGACTAGTAATAATCAGCTAAAATAGACGCTGTTTTATATACCAAACATCAAATCAATATAACTAGGGAATGGCCAGATTTTTTCATCGACATGCATTTCGAGAAGATCTGCATATCGACGTACTTCTTCCATTCTTTCAAAGATCGATTGACGGGCTTTTCTAGCTTTCATAAGTGAATCGCCATCAAGTTCATCATATTCAATAATGCCTTCCTTCAGCTTTGTCATTGCAGTCTTTAGATTTGCACATAAAGCTGATATTTCACTTAAATCATCCTTTAGATAATCGGCATTAACACCACATTTTTCCATCTCATTTACAGTTGTCGATAAATCCTTAAGGTATCTGATAACTGATGGATAGATTTCATTTTGTGCCATTTTTAGCGTTGTAGCACCTTCAACATGTACAGTATTTGAATAATTATCGAGAAGAATATCTCTTCTTGAATATAATTCACTCTCATTAAAGACACCCATTGCCTTAAACATCCGGATATTCTTTTCATCAGTAAAGTGCTCCAGGGCACTGATGGCTGTCTTATAGTTATTTAAACCACGTCTTGACGCTTCTATCTCCCATTCCTTTGAATAACCATCACCTTCAAAGATGATGCGATAATGTTCAGATAGAAATTTTGCGATAATATCATCAAGATTCATACCATCTTTAATCAGGCTGATCATCTCATCAATTTCATAGGCCATAATAGAATTCAGGATGATATTAGGTCCTGCAACCGACTGACTTGAACCTAAAGCTCTAAATTCAAATTTATTACCAGTAAAGGCAAATGGTGATGTACGATTACGATCAGTATTGTCTTTTGAGAAATCTGAAACTATCGATACACCGCTGTTAAAGCGTATCTTATCACTCTTTTTATATTCCTGATGATTGATAATTGATTCAACAAGAGAAGTCAATTCGTTACCGAGGAATATTGAAATAATAGCCGGAGGAGCTTCATCAGCCCCAAGGCGGAAATCATTACCAGCGGTGGCAGATGTTATACGTAAAAGATCACTGAATTCATCTACCGCCTTGATAACACAAGCCAGCATCGCCAGAAATGGCTTATTGTTTTCTGGTTCCCTGCCTGGATTAAAGAGATTAACTCCACTATCCGTCACAATTGACCAGTTATTATGTTTACCACTGCCATTGACATGGGCAAAAGGTTTTTCGTGAAGCAGACAGCGTAAACCATGTTTCTTGGCAATATCCTGTAAAAGCTGCATTAGAAGCTGATTATTATCAGCAGTAACGTTAACTTCACGATAGATACAGGCTAATTCATGTTGAGCAGGAGCTACTTCATTATGTTCAGTTTTGGCAGGAATACCATATTTCCAGCACTCTTCATCGAGTTCCTTCATGAAAGCCTTAACCTTGCGTTTAATTGAACCGAAGTAATGATCTTCAAGTTCCTGACCTTTAGGTGATGGAGCACCGAAAAGTGTTCTGCCAACCAGTTTTAAATCTGTACGTTTCTGATAGTATTCATCAGCTACCAGAAAATATTCCTGTTCAGCTCCAACATACGATTTAACTCTTCTGACATCACTCATGCCAATCATATTTAAAAGTTCTGTAGCTTTTTTTGATAGTACTTCACATGATTTTAACAGTGGTGTCTTTTTATCGAGAGCTTCACCATTATATGAACAGAAAACTGTCGGAATATATAAGGTCTTATCCTTGACAAAGGCACTTGAAGATGTATCCCATGCCGTATAACCACGAGCTTCAAATGTCGCCCTTAAACCACCGCTTGGAAATGATGAGGCATCAGGTTCGCCTTTGCGAAGCGTCTTGCCAGAGAATTCAAGTAACGGTTTATCACCATCGATTTCTAAAAATGCATCATGTTTTTCTGCACTTAAACCAGTCATCGGTGTAAACCAGTGGGTAAAGTGAGTTGCACCCTTTTCAACAGCCCAGATCTTCATCGCATTGGCAATAGCTGTCGCAACTTCCTTGCTGAGAGGCTCATCATTATTAATAGCTTCTATATATGATTTATAGATAGATTTTGGTACTCTGGTCTCAATCACTTCATTACTGAAGAGATTAACACCATATTGGCCTAAGACATCATTGACATTCATTATTCTTCACCATCCCAACAGTATGTACATAGTTGGCATTTCTTTAAACCAATAGCTTCCACCAGTTCATCAAGAGTAGCGAACTTTAAAGAAGTAAAACCCAGACGTTCACCAATCATATCAACCATCTTCTGGTATTTTGTTGTCTTTGGATTAGCATACTCCTTTAATGTTTCAATTGATATATCTTCAGTACCTTCAAGTTCCTTGATAACTCTTCTTGTGATTAAACTCATTTCACTTGAAGATCTTGAGAAGTTCAGATACTTGCAGCCAAACATGATTGGTGGACATGCAGGTCTGATATGAACTTCTTTAGCGCCTGAATTATATAGGAAACTGGTCGTTTCACCAAGTTGTGTTCCTCTGACGATCGAATCATCAATCAGAAGCAGACGTTTGTCTTCAATCAGCTGTTTAACCGGTATAAGTTTCATACGTGCAATCAGATTTCTTTCGGTCTGATTGGTTGGCATAAATGATCTTGGCCAGGTTGGCGTATATTTAATAAATGGTCTTGCGAATGGAAGATGACGTTCATTTGAATATCCAATCGCATGGGCAATGCCAGAATCTGGAACTCCAGATACTGTGTCTACTTCTACATCATCTCTTTTAGCCAGCAGTCGTCCACAGTTATTACGCATAACTTCGACATTACGACCTTCATAGTCCGATGTCGGATAACCGTAATATACCCATAAGAATGAACATATTTTCATTTTATCGCCAGCACACTTGAGTGTTTTACATTCATTTTCATTAATAAAGGCTATTTCTCCAGGTCCAAGATCCTTATAATGTTCATAACCAAGGTTCAAATACGCTGATGATTCAAAAGTCACACAGAAAGCATCCTTCTTCTTTCCAATCACTACTGGAGTTCTGCCAAATTTATCTCTGGCACAATAAATACCTTCGTTTGTGAGAATCAGTACACTCATCGAACCATCAACGACATCCTGAATATAGGATAATCCTTCAGTAATTGTATTCTTCTGATTAATTAAAGCTGCAATCAGTTCGGTTGGATTAATCACTCCAAGCGACATTTCCAGAAAGTGAGTCGTCCCAAAGTCAAAGCATTTCTGTTTTAATTCTTCAAGATTGTTTATACATCCAACAGTGGTAATCGCAAATGAACCAAGATGTGAATTAACCAGCAAAGGCTGAGCTTCACTGTCAGATATACAACCAATACCCAGTCTTCCCTTAAAACTGTCTATTTCTCTTTCAAATTTCGTTCTAAAAGGTGAGTTCTCAATATTATGAATAGATCTCTCAAAGCCATATTCACCATATACAGCCAGACCACCACGTCTTGTGCCCAGGTGCGAATGGTAATCAACTCCAAAATAAAGATCCATTACACAGTCATTTTTTGATACTACGCCAAAGAAACCGCCCATATATTCTCCTTCATTAAAAAACCAAATCCTATATTCTTGATATAGGATTCTTATAAATTATTATCTGTTTAAGATTAGTTCTGTTAGTTTTACCGGATCAACAATCTGTCCATCCTTGTATACACGCATATTACCAGAAGCAATTTCATCAATCAGGATTACTTCATTGTTGTTGTAACCAAATTCAAACTTGATGTCCCATAAATCCAAACCGATAGATTTTAAATCATCAGCTACAATCTTAGTAATCTTTAATGTCTGTTCCTTCATTGAATTAAACATTTCTGGTGTCATAATACCTAAAGCATTTAAACCTTCAGATGTAACAAGTGGATCACCTAATGCATCATTCTTGAATGTACATTCTACATATCCACCTTCAAGTGGTGTACCATCCTTGATATATTCACCATATCTTCTAACGAAGCTTCCTGTCGCTACAAGACGGCAGATAACTTCAAGACCATGTCCAAAGACCTTGGCAGGTAATACTTCCATAGTGGCATTTTCAACATCTGCATCAATATAGTGAGTCTTAATTCCAGCGGCCTTTAACAGTTCAAAATAATGGATAGATGTGCGCAGATTAGCTTTACCAATGCCTTCAATAGTTAATCCTACAGAGTTCTCTCCTGGATCAAATACGCCATCTTTTCCTGTGCAGTCATCCTTAAATTTAAGCATGACATTACCATTGTCTAAACTATAGACATTTTTTGTTTTTCCAACATAGATTTCTTTCATCGATATATCCTCCCTATATGAAATCAGTCTTTAAACCTGTTTTTAATATCAGCAATTGAAGCATAATTATGCTCAATCATATATTTTTCAAGATTTTCTACAATTCTTGGGACAGCCAGCGGATCCATTAATGCCGCACTGCCAATTGCCACCGCATCAGCACCAGCCATCAGAAATTCAATCACATCTTCTACTGTAGTTATACCTCCAAGTCCAATAACTGGAATATTAACTGCACGACTGACCTGATAAACCATACGAATGGCAACCGGTTTGATTGCTGGACCTGAGAAGCCACCTGTCTTATTTGCCAGAATCAGTTTGCCTCTGTTGATATCAATACGCATGCCCAGAAGTGTATTGATCAAAGATATCGCATCAGCTCCTGCCTTTTCAACCGCCTTGGCAATAACAGTAATATCAGTGACATTTGGACTTAACTTAACAATTAGAGGTTTGTTTACTACTTCTTTAACAGCTTTAGTAACCTCATATGCCAAGTTTGGATCAGTTCCAAATCCAATACCACCTTCTTTAACATTTGGACATGATATATTCAGTTCAAACATATCGATTTCAGAACATTTATTAAGCTTAGAAGCGACCTCAACATACTCTTCAACGCTATGTCCAGCCAGATTGACAATAATATTAGTATCAGCCTTCTTTAATAGTGGTACTTCATTTTCAAGAAAATAATCAGCCCCTGGATTCTGTAAACCAACCGCATTAAGCATACCGCCATAAGTTTCTGCAATTCTTGGACTTGGATTACCATCCCATTTAACACTTGATACACCTTTAGTCGTAATGGCACCAAGGATATGTGGATCATAGAAAGCACTTGAATCAGTAATTGAAAAAGTTCCAGATGCGGTAGTGATTGGATTTTTCCATTCAACATCTGCAATATTCACTCTTAAATCCGGTTTCATTACCACACCACCTTTCTTGAATCAAAGACCGGTCCATCCTTGCAAACCTTAAGACGAACCTTATCATGATTCTCATCAAAGACATCGATGGCACAGCCAACACAAGCACCATAACCGCATCCCATGCGTTCCTCCATTGATGCATATACAAACTGTCCATTCTCATGAAGATGAGATGCAACAGCCTTAAGCATAACTCTAGGTCCACAGGCATAATAATAATCTGCCCTGAGCCTGTTTTCTATAAAGTATTCCAGAACATTTCCATGATATCCGACTCTTCCAGAATCGGTTGTAACTCTAACGTCAATACCCATGGCACTCAGTTCATCATTCAGGAATGTTTCATCACGATATCCGAAAATGCATGTAACATCAGCTCCCATTCGCTTTAATGTCTTCGCAAGATATACAAGTGGTGGTACCCCGATACCTCCACCAAAAAGAATCACTTTATCACCTTTTGTTACTGATGAAATATCATATCCATTACCAAGTGGTGTTGAAATTCTGATGGTATCTCCATCTTTCATTTCACTTATTGCCTTTGTACCCTCACCAACAACCTGAAATACAAGGCGTAATTCATCACCATTTACATCAGCAATACTGATAGGTCTTGGAAGCAAGAGTTTTTTACTGTCAAGATAGACATTGACAAACTGACCACACTTGGCATTTTCAGTCAGTTCATGACTTTTAACTTTTAAGCTGAAAACACCCTTTTGCAGTTCCTTAAGCTCTGTTATTCTGACAGGTAGTACATTCTTTGTTTGCATGCAATATCTCCTTTTAAAAATAAATAGTGTAATTCAACATTACACTATCAAATTTTAAATAATTGTCAATGAATAGAAATAGAATATAAAGATAATATCTAATGCCCAGATAATAGGCGATACTTCCTTACCTCTGTTAGTGGCAATCATCGCAATACCATAAGTAATAAAACCTAATGCGATACCGTTAGAGATCGAATAGAATAATACCATTGAAATAATAGTAATAAATCCTGCAACAGCGTAGGCAAAATCATTCCAGTCAACACCAGATAGCTGAGCAGACATCATAATTCCAACAACAACCAGAGCTGGAGCTGTTACAGCATTTGTAGCCAGCGATAGAATAACTGGTGAAATAAATACAGATAAAAGGAATAATACTGCAGTTGTACATGCACTAAGACCAGTACGTCCACCAACAGCTACACCACTTGTAGATTCAACAAATGAAGTTACTGTTGATGTACCTAAAACAGCACCAAATACAGTACCAATCGCATCAGATAATAATGCTTTTTCTGCATTTACCAGTTCACCATCTTCGTTGATAAGACCACAGCTGTTACCAACTGCTACAAGTGTTCCAGCAGTATCAAAGAAGTCAACAAAGAGAAATGAGAAGACAACAATAAAGCAGTTAAATGGATTAGCGAAGAGTTCTGTAAATCCATTAGCGAAAGCTCCCAGTGTTGAAATCTCAAAGCTGGTATTAATCATAACTGATGGTAATGAAGGCATACCCTCAAAACCCATAAATCCAAGCACAAGACCAGCTAAAGCTGTCACAACCATACCTACAAAGACAGCAGCTCTAACATTTTTGGCAACTAAGAAGATTGTTAAAAGAATACCAAATACAGCCAGTAAAACAGTTGGTTCAAGCAGATTACCAAGTGAAACAAATGTTGATGCGTTTGCTACTACAATTCCAGCATTCTTAAGTCCAATAAAGGCAATAAAGAAACCTATACCAGCACCAATTGCCTGTTTAAGCTGTTTTGGAATAGCGTTAATGATTTTCTTTCTGATTCCAGTTACCGAAACAATCAGAAAGAATAAACCAGATACAAAGACAGAGGCTAATGCAGCCTGCCATGTATGTCCCATACCCAATACAACAGTATATGCAAATAAGGCATTTACTCCCATACCTGGTGCCAGTGCAACCGGATAGTTGGCAAGTAAGCCCATTACTAAAGAAGCAACTGCTGATGAGATAGCTGTAGCCATAAATACAGCCTGAATATCCATGCCAGCATCACCCAGAATAATTGGATTAACTGCTAGAATATATGCCATAGCTAAAAATGTTGTCAGACCAGCAACAACTTCAGTTTTAATATTAGTTTTCTTTTCTGATAAATGAAATAACTTTTCTAACATTACTTTTCCCCCTCATTATTGATATCGACAACAAAGAAAAGGCTTCAGCAATGAAGTACTTCATTTGTTCATCGTAGTCCGGTCATTAGGTAACCAGGTAGAGACGCTTTCACCAAATCTGAAAGTATATACGATATCAATGACTTTCTTATTATATACTATTAGTCTTTTTGTGCAATAGATATTTTTACATTCTTTTATTAATTTATTTTCTGAGATATTCAGCTGTAATTGTATGACTGTTTTCAATCATTTCCAAAGGTGTTCCCTCAAATACAATTTCACCTCCGGATGTTCCTCCATCAGGACCAATATCAATTATATAATCAGCCATTTTCATGACATCGGTGTTATGTTCTATCACGATAACTGTATTATTACGTTCGATGATATTTTCAAGGATCTGCATTATCTTCTCAATATCTGAGGTGTGTAAACCAGTTGTCGGTTCATCAAGAATATAGATACTTCCCTTCTTTTTGATATTATCAGCCAGTTTTACTCTTTGAAGTTCACCACCTGAGAAGGTTGAAAGTGATTGTCCTAACGAAATATAAGACAGGCCAACTTCAATCAGGGCATCAAGATATCTTGTGATTTTCTGATTATATTTAAAGAAATTCGCTGCTTCTTCAACACTCATATTCAGTACATCAACAATCGTTTTTCCATTTAGTCGATAGGCTTTAGCTTCTAGAGAATAACGGTCACCATTACAATATTCACAGACCGTCGTAACAGGTTCCATAAAAATCAGTTCTGTCGTTATATAGCCACGGCCCTTACAGTGTGGACATGCACCCTTACCATTAAATGTAAATAACGAACTGTCAACATCATTAGCCAAAGCAAATTCTTTACGGATTTCATCAAAGAAACCAAGATATGTGCAAAGCGTTGAACGAGAACTCGCTGTAATCGCACTTTGATCTATCATAACAACTCTATCAGCATACTCCTTTGCAAATACATCTTTTATCAGAGTTGACTTACCACTGCCTGCCACCCCTGTTACTACTGTTAAAACACCAAGTGGAATATCGACATCAACATTCTTCAAATTATGCAAAGAAGCATTTCTGATTGGCAGATATCCTTTAATCTTTCTTGGATTTTTCTTAACCTCTGTTTTCTTTAAAAGTGATCTACCTGTCAGTGTATCACTTAAAAGAAGATTCTCATATGTTCCTTCAAACAGTATTTCACCACCATTTTTACCAGCCAGAGGTCCAACATCAATTACTTCATCCGCAATGCTGATGATATCCTTATCGTGTTCAACAACCAAAACCGTATTACCCTTATCCCTTAAGCTCTTTAGCAGTTCTGCCATACGATATACATCTCTTGGATGCATTCCAGTACTCGGTTCATCAAAGATATAAATCATACCACAAAGAGAACTGCCCATATATCTCACAAGCTTCAGTCTTTGAGCTTCTCCACCAGATAAAGTAGAACTCTCACGATTCATAAAAAGATATGGTAAACCAATATCAATCATACGTTGTAAAGAAGCTTTAAGCTGAGCGATGACATTACTTACGCTATCATCGGTAATCTTATCAAGTTCTTCAATCAGTCTTGAAAACTCCATCTCACTCATATCATAAATCGTATAACCGTTTATCTTACTTTCAAGGGTTCTTTTATTCAGTCTTTTACCCTTACAATCAGGGCAGGTCCTTTCATAGAGATAAGTCGAAATCTTCTTAAGTGTATTATCAGACTGTTCGCTTGGATCTTTCATCAAGACAAGTCGCTTAAACTGGTTATAGATACCTTCAAGCTTCTTATCTATTCTTTCACCATCCCTTGTATAGCTGCCATAAAGAAGTATATTCTTTTCTTTTTCACTTAAATCCTTCCATTTAACATCGACTCTAAACAGGTCAGGACGATTATATATTTTCCAGTAATAATTGCCTCTCCTAAAAGCTGGCAGATGGAAACATCCTTCATCGAATGTCTTTTCTTCATCAATAAAAGATGAAAGATCGAGATCTAAAATTTTCCCGATACCTGCACACGTCTCACACATACCATTGGGATTATTAAAGGAAAAATACGACGATGGGCCAATTGATGGTTTACCGATTCTTGAAAATAAAAGACGCAACAAGGCATACATATCGCTGATGGTACCAACTGTCGATCTGGCATTACCACCAAGTCTTGACTGATCAATGATAACTGATGGATTCAGATTATCAATCAGTTCAACATTGGGTTTCTCGTATTTCGGTAAACGTCCTCTGACCCATGAACTATATGTTTCGTTCATCTGTCTTTGACTCTCAGCAGCAATTGTATCAAAGACAATACTCGATTTACCTGAACCTGATACTCCAGTAAAGACAATAATTTTATTCTTGGGTATTGTCAAAGAAATATTTTTGAGATTATTCTGTTTTAGACCTTTGATGATTATTGATTCCATATATTTTCCTCCCTCATCATGGTAACATCATTAAAATTCATGTTAAACATCAATTTTAAACTCAGCAGGATTGAAAGAATTTTATATATAAAGATTCATATATGACTTTTAAAAAAGCCATGACTTAACAGTCATGACCTGATTTACTATATAAGACGTTTTTCAACATTACCATCAACATTCAACTGCGATGATACGATAATAAAGGCTTTTGGATCCATTTTCAGTATTTCTCTTCTGATTTTAGGCACTTCATACTTAGATACAATAGTTACGAGAACCTCAGTTTCATTATTTGTATAGGCTCCCTGACCCTTCCAGTATGTAACACCACGATGCATATCATTAATAATCATATTCTTGATATTGTCATTTCGAGTGAAAATCATCAGGCTAACTTCGATATTCTGTAAATGCAGTCTATCGACAACTACTGAAAATAAAGTAGCGTGCAATATTGAATATATCGATGTTTCAAGATTAAATAGTATTGCACAGAAGATATAGACAAAGACATTGTATAAAAGATTAAATTTACCAACTGAAAGATTGGGATTATGTTTCATCAGAAGCATCGATGTCACATCATTACCTCCAGCCGTTGCCTTTTGAATTAGAATGAGTCCCACACCATAACCAGCGACAATTGATCCGATAATGATAGCTGCCAGATTATCACTCACAACAGGATAAACTGGAATTGCACTGAAAGCTACAGTCTGTATCGCAACCGAGAAGACCGTCTTTTTGACAAAAGATGAATTCAGGATGAAATATGCCATAACGAGAAGTGGAACATTTAGACACATGTTGATAATACCAGCAATATCAAAACTGAAACTGATATTGAGATAATCATTTAATACTGTACGGATAATCTGAGCCGTACCGACAATTCCACCAGCATAGACGCCTGATGGGACAATAAACAGATTATTGGCTGCTGCAAAGATAATTGAACCAGCAGCGATAATCAGATACTCTTTAATAATCGGTTCACTTTTATTCATAGGAATCCAACGTTACACTCTTCATTACATCGCCATTGCGCATCTTAAGTACAGCTTCAAGATTATCAGTAACCTGTCCAAACACTGTATGAACTCCATCGAGATGCCTTTGTGTTTCATGACAGATAAAAAACTGA
This sequence comes from Bacillota bacterium, assembly GCA_029097145.1. GTDB lineage: Bacteria > Bacillota_I > Bacilli_A > Erysipelotrichales > Erysipelotrichaceae > JAHHTG01. The sequence continues at coordinate 8,591 of JAQXNC010000076.1, read as the reverse complement.
CAACTGCCTGTATCCTTACCTCGGTGTGCCATTGAAATCGCACCAGGTATATGTTTTAGAGGATTATTGGCTGTTTCACATTTAATGGTATATGACAGCTCTCCTCTACCATTACCTAAAGGACATCCACCCTGTGATACAAAACCTGGAATTACGCGATGAAATGTCAAACCATCATAGAATTTCTCATTGATCAGTTTCACAAAATTCTCAACAGTCTTAGGTGCACATTCAGGATATAGTTCAAAAGGGATAACTTCTCCATTTTCCATAGTAATCTTGCCTTTTATTGTCTGCATATTAAACCTCTTCCTATTTCCAATAAATGATACCATAGATATCCAGTATTTTATCAAAATCCGTTGAGAACTGATACTGGCATAAATCCTTGATATCTATAAAAAGATCCTCACCTTCATCATTTGATTTCAGTTCACCTTCATAACTTTCACTTTCAAAAAGTATGCAAAGATGTCTATCGCCATCAATTAACCATTCTATATATCCGACATCTTTTACGTTAAGCAGTCTTAATCCGGTTTCTTCATATACTTCTCTTAAAACCGACTGATAAACTGATTCATCTTTTTCAACCTTCCCGCCTGGCAAAGTAAGGCCTGGCCAGTCTTTCTTGGTACGGTTTTGGACAAGAATCATATTTCCATTTCTGATTAAACACATATTGGTTAAAATTATCATATTTTTATGATAACGCTCCTTAGTATTTTTTAAAAGATAAATATCTTGAAGTATTCATATAAAGGTGTTATAGTATATTAGCAGTCTCGATATTAGAGTGCTAAAGGAGTGATAAAAATGGCTATTAAGCAATTTAAGACTGAGTCTAAAAGACTATTAGATTTGATGGCTAATTCCATCTACACAAATAAAGAGATCTTTTTAAGAGAATTGATCTCAAATGCTAGTGACGCTCTTGATAAACGTCATTACCTGTCTTTGACAGATACCAATGTTTCTGATGCAGATGCGCATATTTCAATTACAGTTGATAAGGAAAACCGCAATCTGATTATTGAAGATAACGGTATCGGCATGAATAAGGAAGATCTGGAAAACAATCTTGGTACAATTGCCAAGAGTGGTTCATTAGAATTCAAAAAGGAACTGGATGATAAGAGTGATATCGATATCATTGGCCAGTTTGGTGTTGGTTTCTACAGTGCCTTTATGGTAGCTGACCGCATCGATGTATTATCAAGAAAAGTTGGCGAAGACAAAGCTTATGAATGGATCAGTGAATCTGAAGAAGGTTATGAAATCAAAAGTGCCAAAAAGGATGAGCCTGGTACTATTATCACCTTACATTTAAAGGCTGATGACGACAATACCAAATACAGTGAATATCTGGATAATTACCATATTCAATCTCTAATCAAGAAATACTCAGATTATATCCGTTACCCAATCAGGATGGATTTTGAAACAAGCAGACCTACTGAAGAAGAAGGTAAAACTGAAACAGTCATTGAAAACCGTACAATGAATTCAATGATTCCAATCTGGAAGAAAAACAAAAAAGATATTACTGAAGATGAATATAACGATTTCTACATGCAGGAATATTATGACTACAATAAGCCTCTAAAGACTGTACATTACAGTGTTGAAGGTAATACATCATATACTGCTCTGCTTTATATTCCATCTAAAGCTCCATACAATTACTACACAACCGATTATAAACTGGGCTTAAAACTTTACTCTAAAGGCGTCTTCATCAAAGATGAAGCCAATGAACTTGTCAGTGATTATTTCAAGTTTGTCAGAGGTTTAATCGATTCTGATGACCTGAATCTTAATATTTCAAGAGAAATCCTTCAGCAGGATCACCAGATGAAGGCTATCAAGAAATCAATTGATAAACGTATCAAAACTACACTTGAAAAGATGCTTGAAAATGAAAGAGAAAACTATGAGACCTTCTTTAGTGAATTTGGAGCACAGCTGAAATTTGGTGCCTATGAAAACTATGGCATGAATAAGGATGTCCTGATTGATCTTCTGATGTTTAAATCATCATACGAAGATAAATATGTAACTCTTAAGGAATATGTATCACGTATGAAGGAAGGTCAAAAAGATATATATTATGCCGTAGGTGAATCTATTGCCAAAATCAAAGAAATGCCACAGATTGAAAGAGTTCTCGATAAGGGATATGAAGTTCTATACTTCCTTGAAAATGTCGATGAATTCATGGCTTCAATTCTGATGAATTATGACGAACATAACTTCAAATCAATTAATAAAGGTGATTTAGACCTCGACAGTGAGGAAGAAAAGGAAAAGAATAAAAAGGATAATGAAGAGAATAAAGATATCCTAAAGACAATCAAGGATATTCTTAAAGACAATGTTAAGGAAGTCAAACTGAGTTCAAGACTTAAATCACATCCTGTCTGCCTTGTATCTGATGACAATCTATCAATTGAGATGGAAAAGGCTCTAAAAGAGATGAATCAGACCGATGAAAACATCAAGGCTAATAAGATTCTTGAGATAAATCCTGACCATGAGATTTTCAAATCTCTCAAGGCAGCATTTGAAAAATCAGAAGATATCAGTGATTATGCCAAGGTTCTCTACGATCAGGCTTTACTGATTGCCGGTTTAAGTATTGAAGATCCTGTTGAATACAGTAATCTGATTTCAAAGATTATTATCAAATCAATGAAGTGATGAATAAGACTGAGATATTGATTATTCTGTTTCTATTCTTCCTTGGCAGTCTTCTTGGCTGGATTATTGAAGTCATCTTCAACAAATTCAACACCCCTATCAACCCTGAACACAAATGGATTAACCCAGGTTTTCTAAGAGGACCATATCTGCCAATCTATGGTTTTGGAGTAATCATCCTCTACTGTATCAGTTATTTTGAGAAATCACTTAATATCGATAATATTATTATTTCTATCATTGTCATCTTTATTATATCTACAGTATTGATGACAATTCTTGAACTGATTGGTGGTTTCTTCTTTATCAAAGTAATGAATATCCGTATTTGGGATTACAGTAATGAACCATATAACTACAAAGGTATTATCTGTTTAAAGTTCTCTCTGCTTTGGGGGATTGCCTCACTGGTTTACTATTTTCTGATTAATCCTTATATCGTGAATGCAGTGGCATTATATGTCAATAATATTGAGTTTTCATTCATTGTCGGTATGTTTTATGGTTTTATCCTAATCGATCTTTATGAAACCATGGATATCGCTACTAAACTAAGGACATTCGCAAAAGATAAAGAATTGATCATCACTTATGAAAAACTTAAAATGGATTTCTATAACGCTCACGAATATTCGGCTAAAGCTCTTTTCAGAAATCCAGAATACAAAGATATCAGTGAATATCTGAAACAGTTCAATAAAAATAAAGAATGATGCGGCTATACAACAGTCGCATCTTTTATTTGGATATCACGAATATCATCAATGATTATAGTAATATGATTATCAAGTCTGATTCTTCTTGCATATCCATCATATTTGACAATAGAACCCTCATATTCAGCATATGAACCACCATCTTTATACTTATCTTTAATAAATACCCTAAAGATAGCTTTATAACCTTTGTGGTTGAGAAGGTAATTTATTCTATCAGATATCAGATATTTATCTTCATCTATCAGATTGATATCTTCTGACGTTTCACGATCAGTTTCATTTAAAAGATCTTCATGACCAGTTAAGGCTTTAAAAGGCATAAACTGTGCTGAACGCATTTCCATCGACATCTTTTTTCTGTTTCTTGTGCCATGATACTCACGATTTATAATATCATCATATTTCATGCCTTATGACCTCCAATCTGTTTATTGCGGTCAACTGCTGTCGCACCATCTTCAAGGTTCATACCTCTTAAGATACTGTTTTTACCATACTTCTTCTTAATCTTCAATATTGATTCCTGAATCTTTAAATCTTTTAACAATTCCTTTTCATCACTGTCTTTTTTTGACACCTTTTCATCAACATTATCAAACAGACTGTATTCTTCGACATGTGTAATTTTATCAAGTTCATATTTATAGCGTAAATCTAAGGCAGCAATCGATACTCTGCGGGCATAAAGGTCTTTCTTGGCAATTCTCTCATATAACTCAGTTGTCTTTTTGACAATTATTCGCGATGAGAGTGTATAGCCATCTAGGTGAACTGTTCCATGGGCATGTTTAGGAATTGTACGTCCATAACGGTCCTTGGTTGTTTCACCACTATATCTATCAAGATTAATGATGTCATAACCTACAGTCAGAACAATACTATCCGTATACAATCCCTTATCAGTTAATTCTAAAGCCAGATTATCAGCCATTTCCTTAATAATTAAACCAGTAACCTGATAATCTTTTGGCCCGTCAAAGACCTGTGATGTGACTATAGAAGAGTTTTCAGGACGATATTTTTTAATTTCCTTCATCGTACATGGTTCATAACCCCAGGCATGATCAATCAACAGCTCAGTATTAACACCAAAAATACGATACAGCACTTCTTCATTTTCAATTGAAAATCTGGCAATATCGCCCATCGTAAAAAGTCCAAGCTCTTCAAGCTTCTTACTGTAACCTTTGCCAACACGCCAGAAATCCCTCAAGGGACGATGATCCCATAAAAGTCTACGATAACTCATCTCATCAATCGAAGCTATTCTAACACCATTTTCATCAGCCTTTTTATGTTTGGCCACAATATCCATTGCAACCTTAGCCAGATATAGATTGGTACCTATCCCAGCAGTTGCGGTTATACCAGTATTCTCAAGGACATCTTTAATAATAGTCATAGCCAGTTTCTCAGCTGTCATATCATAGGTATTGAGATAATCTGTTACATCCATAAAAACTTCGTCAATTGAATAGACATGAATATCTTCGCTGGAAATATATTTGAGATATATTTCATAGATCTTATTACTTAAATCCATATAATACTTCATCTGTGGTGGAGCTATTAAAAACGATACTTCTATATCATCATTTTTAAGTATTTCATCATAAAAGACAGATTTGCCATAAAGATGTCTCTTTTTTCTTCTTTGCGCATTAACCTGATCAATAACACTGATAACTTCAAAAAGCCTTGGTCTTGAAGATACGCCCAAAGCTTTTAATGATGGCGAAACAGCGAGACATATCGTCTTTTCTGTTCTTGTCTTATCAGCGACAACAAGATTGGTATTAAGTGGATTTAGACCCCTTAAAACACATTCTGCCGATGCATAAAATGATTTAAGATCAATCGCAATATAAGTTCTTGACATAATACTATTATAATAAAATAATCATACACATAGATAATCGTTGACTTAGATTATCTAATTCTATACACTGCTGTTAAATTCTTTTCTGAGTCTGCATCTTCTTTAGTATATAATTCTCTTTTAAAACTGATATTATTTCTTACAAGACACAGTTCAAGAAAACATAAGAATATACCAATATCTATCTGATTATAATATTCAACCATATCAACAGGCATAATTCCTCTTTTACCTGGTTTTCGATACCTATGTACTCGAATTTCATTTTCGAAGGATTCAATTAACCACGGTTGAATATTGCAGGCACTCGGAGCGTATCTTGCGATATTGGCGATATCCAGATAATAATCACCACTCCAGATTTCAGATAATTCTTTTCTTTTACTCTTATACATATCTTTTCTGAATTTATCTTCTGAATCGATTTTCGCTATCGCTATCATTATGACAAAATCCAGATTATCAATCTGTTTTTCATCAGTTTTTCCTATACCAAACCAGAGAGTTCCGATATTTTTTGAAACCAGATATAGATCGAGCTGTTCACCAAGATATTCTATATTCTGCAGATAATTATCTTTTAATTCAGAATATAGAAGTATACAGTATTCCTGCCCTCTTTTACATGTAGTAGAATCCTTAACAATCCTAATGCCAACCTTAATACCTTTAACTAATGGTTCAAAGTTATTAAACGTTTCTTCAATTTCTTTGAGTTCTTCTTGTGTAATACACTCAGAACCAATATTTCTGAATAAATGAAATGACTTTCTTTTAAAAATCATGTCATATAGATTATTATTCATATCATCTCCGCTATTTATTAACCTTTAATATTTATCTATGTAAGAATAATTATACAATACATTTAAAAATCTATAAAACATCGTCAGACTAAAAATAAAGTATTAAAAAAGTCTTTATTCAAAGGCTTTGTAATTAAATAATTTTTATTTAGGCATCATAACTATTTTAAAAGCACCATAACTAACTAAGGCTAGTTAATATTTTAAATTAGTACAAATTCAAAATAATATAATTATTTGAATGTTTACAAAAATATTAATTCAACAAAATTATTTCTACATTACGTTTCATACATTAATTTGCACTATTTATATCTATTTCTAATATTTCATCTTCAAAGTCTTCACTTTCAGTATGAATATATAATGTAACTTCGGAGTAATCATCATTATATTCGTAAGTAGTGTAATCACCATAACATCCAAATACATCAGGATCGATAGTGTTTTCTTTGATTAAATAACCGTCTTCGTTATATTCATAACTAAATTCACAATCAGGCATATAAGGATTATTATTTACTAAATTAATTCTTTTAAAATGTGTAAGTGCGCCTTTATCATTATATGTTAATTCTTCATAACGTAATAATTTATCAAATGAATATTCTTCAAATGATAATAAACAACCATCATCACTAAAACTATAATCATATCTATAATCTTCGGCATAGTAATCTCTATCCTTAAATTCATCACTCCTTATTTTATTATCTTGGATATCAACACTCTCTTTTCTACTTAAACACCATTTTTCATGACGACTAAGTGAAGCTAAAGCTCCATTATCATGATATGTACATATAACTTCATATTTATCAGTTAAATTTAAATTTGGATATTCATATTCTTCTTTATAATAAGAAAGTAATTTAAAATTATTATTATAAATCTTTGTGATTGGTCTTAATGATGCGCTAATTGGTATTTCAACTTTAAAAGTATCTAACTCATTATCTTTATAATTTAAGGTTATATCATCAAATACAGTATTTTCTCTAGAATCTATTTTTGGATATATAATGAAACGATTATTATTACCAATCTTATCTATCTCTAGAATCATCAAATCTCCATATTGTTCTTTTAAATCAAATTTAAAATTATTAAAAATAGTTTCAAGTCCATATTTATTTCCTAAGTATAATGATCTTTTATCTTTATGATTATATAAATCATTTTCTAGGCTAACCATAATACTCTTATGATTATTCCCTTGACTATCTAACAAATTATATCCTCGCTCTAATTCATTAATAAATTCATTTGTTTTATCACCATTAGTTTCATCTTGTAATTTAACTAATGTTCTTATAGCTTTTAAATACTCGCCATTATTAAAATATGCTTTAGCTAATAATATATATTGTTCTTCTATATTTGAATCTTTATCACTATCATTTTCTTTATTTAATGATTCAGCTAAATATTCTATAGTTTCACTATATTTATATTCATTAAATGATTTGATTGCTTTTTCATAATCTGATTCACTATTACACGACACCAAAGATAATGACAATAAAACGATAAGCAATAATTCAATTACTGTTAACGAAATATTACACAGTTTTTTCATCGCAACTTTCTCCTTTGTTTTTAAAATTATTAAGACTATGTACTAAAATATGTGCTAAAACGCATCTTCATTCTTGTATCTTGATAAATTATAGATATTCATAAGTATCTATCTCCTTAACTGCATTTTACATTATATGTATTTTTTTACAATTGTTTTTACCTTTCACTAACTAAAGTCCAATAATTCAATATTTATGCACCTATTCCATCCTTCGTCAGTTGCAAATACCCTAATAGGTATTCTACGATTACCACAAACAAATAATTCTTTGTCATCTTTTAAGACTTTGAATCATATTAAAATCATTCTCATTTATCATTATAGATTTACTTACACTAACACTACTATAAATACACTAATGAATATAGAACTTATTATTTCTTTCTAACACCATTTATGAATTCTTCATACAATAATATGATTCAACACTTTCTCGAACTTGTTTGAAACTTTTTAGCTAATTTATTAATACTAATTCATATTTAAGGAATAACATACAAAAAATCCATCCAAAGTAGTACTTCGAATGGACTATAATCTTCTTTTAAGGCGAAGATAACCAATATTTTTAAATGGAGCAGATGAAGGGATAATGTAAATTCTTATAATTGCTACATTACATATATATTTGTGTACACATTTATATCATATATGTAGTACAAATAACTGAAAATATCTAAATATTATCTAAAAACATCGTCAAAACATCGTCAGACTAAAATAAAGTATTAAAAAAGCCTTTATTTAAAGGCTTTGTAAACACATGGAGCAGATGAAGGGAATCGAACCCTCGTGTCGACCTTGGCAAGGTCGCGTTCTACCATTGAACTACATCTGCATATAATGGCGGTCCGGACGGGAATCGAACCCGCGATCTCCTCCGTGACAGGGAGGCATGTTAACCG
>JAQXNC010000075.1 GCA_029097145.1 Bacillota bacterium | reverse complement strand
TATCATAGGCAACAACCCACGTCATTTCAGGTATGGCTTCTCTTACCTTATAGAGTCTTTCATTCTCACCAATGAGGAAAGCCCCCAAAGGCATGCCATGACTTATATGATAATCACGTTTTTCTTCATAGTTAATCACATCAGCTCTTTCCTTACCTTTAAGATAGATACTGATATATTCATGATACTTATGATAGACTGCAATGGCATCTTCAAACTTAAAGCCAACAGCGACATCATTCTTTATAGCTTCATCAATAATGTGATTAAAGGTCTCTTCTGACATCTGGCTCTTTTTAATAGTACTTAGTTTACCATCGGTAATAAGTGCACCATTGATGGTGATGACATAGTCAGAATCAATTGATTCAAGAGCGTCTTTTTGAATCAGGTATGAACATCTGCCAGTTGAAATAATAACTTTAATACCTTTCTTTTCACATTCTCTGATGGCTTTTTTGGTATTTTCTGAGATGGTTTCTCTTGTGCGCGGTATCAGTGTACCATCAATATCAAAAGCTAATAATTTTATATTTTTCATGTCTTCATTATACAGAAAACTGATGTATAATGTAATGGTTAGGAGGAAAAAGTATGGACACTATAAAGCCTGATCCGGATTCGTGTACGAATATATGCGCAAGTGGACATACTTGCCGTATTGTTCGTATCTTTTGTTTGTAAAAAAGGAGAAAGATATGAAAGAAAGAATAATAGAATTAATCAGCAACAAGGAGTACAAAGAACTCAAGAAACTTTTAAATGAGATGAATGAGTCAGATATTTCAGAAATACTTGATGAAATGTCTGATGAGGATGCTGCCTTTATTTTTAGACTGCTTGAAAAGGATGTTTCAGCTGATGTTTTTTCAAGAATGGAAACATCTACTCAGGAAAAACTAATTGAAAACTTAAGAGATAATGAAATCAAGGAAGTAACTTCACAACTGTTTGTGGATGATGCGGTTGATCTCATCAGTGAGATGCCAGCTATCCTTGTAAAACGTATCTTACAGAATACTGATGCATCAAAAAGAAAATATATCAATGAACTTTTAAAGTATCCTGAAGACAGTGCCGGTTCAATTATGACAATTGAATTTGTTGACCTGCATGAAAATATGTCTGTGAAAGATGCCTTTGAACGTATCAGAAAAGTTGGTAAGAATAAAGAGACTATTTATACATGTTATGTCATTGATGATAAGCGTAAGCTGGTTGGTGTTACTACTGTTAAGGATTTGTTATTATGCGATCCTGAGAAACTGGTTGGCGATATCATGGAGACTTCAGTTATTACTATCAATACTCATGTCGATAAGGAAGAAGTAGCCCAGATGTTTGATAAATATGACTTTTTGGCAATGCCAGTTGTTGATATGGAAAACCGTCTTGTCGGTATTATCACTATCGATGATGCGATGGATGTCATGAGTGAAGAGGCCAATGAAGACTTTGAAATCATGGCTGCGATTACACCATCAGAAAACAGTTATTTCAATACATCTGTCTTTGAACATACCAAAAACCGTATTATCTGGCTTCTGGTACTGATGCTCAGTGCTACAATTACCGGCACGATTATTACCCATTATCAAAATGCCTTCAGCTCTTTGCCAATCCTCGTGGCATTTATTCCAATGCTTATGGATACAGGTGGTAACTGTGGTGCTCAGTCATCAACACTTATTATCAGAGGTCTTGCGACTGGTGAAATTGAACTTAAGGATATATTAAAGTGCTGGTTTAAGGAAATCCGTATTGCCTTAATGGTTGGGGTATGTCTTGCAGTTGTCAATGGTATCAGAATCTTTATTCAGTATCAGAATCCAATATTAGCGATGGTAATTGGTATTACCTTGATGTTTACAGTTATGATCTCTAAGTCACTTGGATGTATTCTACCAATGGCTGCTAAGAAACTGAATCTTGACCCAGCAATTATGGCATCTCCATTCATTACAACAATCGTCGATGCATGTTCAATACTGATTTATTTCAATATTGCCGTAATTGCCTTTGGTATATAAGAGAAGTTAAAGACCTGTAGATTTATGATGATATATATTTTCTAAACAGGAGATATATATCATTTTTATATTATATTCAATAAAAAAACACCTCAAAGGTGTTTAAAAATTCTTATGTCTATAACTA
>JAQXNC010000074.1 GCA_029097145.1 Bacillota bacterium | reverse complement strand
CGATATATACTGTTCATTCTACTCCTTTAAACTGTTATTGATTTTATGACCAATAATCCTTAAATATTCTCTGACATTAGTAAGTGCGTCATCAAGATTCAGACTATAATCCATAATCTTATAATATTCATCAAAGTATTCATCGAGTTCAGGTGTATATTCAATTGATCCACCAACAGTGATAACTCTTTTATGATATTTTTTAGCCAATTTGGCAATACCAACTGGAGCCTTGCCAGATAACGTCTGATAATCAATCTTACCCTCACCGCATATCACAAGGTCCGCATCCTTTATTATCTCTTCAATCCCTGTATATTTGATAACGAGATCTATTCCTTTTAACATTTGTGCATTCAGATAATGTTTTAAGGCAAAACCAAGCCCACCAGCTGCTCCGGCACCTTTGATATCTGGATTAAAACCACTGATAGCTGCATAATTCTCTAACCACTTATCCATTAAGGCTATAGTCTTTTCATCTGCACCCTTCTGTCTGGCAAAGACATATGAAGCACCATTTATACCACATAAGGGATTAGTGACATCTGAAGCTACAGTGAAATGACAATCATCAAGTCTTTTATCATATTCGCTGTTATCGATACTGTATAAATCTTTTAAACCTAAACCATTATTAGATACTTCTCTATGATTAATATCATAGAATCTATATCCTAAAGCTTTAAGCATACCCATACCACCATCATTAGTTGCACTGCCGCCAATACAGATAATAAACTTCCTACATCCCTTATCGAGAGCATCCCTAATCATTTCACCAACACCATAAGTAGTAGTATATAAAGGATTCAGTTCTTCTTTTTTAAGCAGAACAATACCTGCACACCTGGCCATCTCAATTACTGCTGTATCATTACATATCGCATACTGACTATCAATCTTATTACCCAAAGGTCCAGATACTCTTATATTAATTATCTCTCCATTAAGACTGTCTTTAATGGCTTCCATAGTACCTTCACCACCATCGCCAATAGCCTTGCATATAACTTCATGTTTATCCTTTAAGACATCATAAAGACATCTGTTGGCCTCAACGGATGTGATTGAACCTTTGAATGAGTCAAGCGCAATAAGTATCTGCATAATTTATTCTTAACCCTAGTATATCATTATTATATTTGTGGTAATATATCATTAATGACGAACGATGTTAAGAAAAGAGCTATTGAAGAAGTAGCTGTTAATCTTTTTTTAGAGAAAGGTTACTGTAATACAACCATTAATGACATATGTGAGGCTATGGATATTACCAAACCAACTTTTTATAAGTATTTTAATGCCAAGGAAGAACTGATGCTGGGACTTTATGATGTCGCAATCAAAAAGATATGTTCAGACACTCTGTCATTACTGAAAGCTGATACCGATATCGAAAGACTGCTGGTATTATTTAATGAACTGCTGGATTTTACTGTTGCGTTTGGTTCAGATCTTTTCTCACAGATGTTTATTGCCAACCTCAATCATAACTATAACAGTTTCTCCAATTATAAAGAGATGGACGAACTGATTATCCTGCTTTTAAGAAAAGCTCAGAATAAACATGAAATCCATAATATGGAAGACCCAAGGCTCATCAATGAAACCATAATCTATACATATATTGGTTATGAGATTGCCTGGTGTGTCAATGATGGTAATATGGATATCAAAAAGAAGTTGTTTGATTCTTTTGCCGCTATTATGGATATCGATGATAAATACTTACATCTCGTCGATAAATATACCGCTAAAAAAGACTGATTTCCTCATACTTTCCCGGATATTCATTAAGATAGGCAAAGATTTCATCAGGCTTATACATAATATGATTAGCTTCACATATATCCTTAAGAACTCTCATCAGTTCTTTTTCTTTAGGACTTGGCAAAAGATAGACTTCTCCATAACGCCTGATATATCTTTCCTTTAAGCCTTTAAAGTGTTTATCTAAAGCAGCGTAATAATATTCCCTGTCGCCCTCTCTTAAAGTCAGGCCCATACCAAAGGTTACAATACCCTTAACACCAGCTTTAACACAGGCATTTAAGATATTCCTGATATTATCTTCACTATCATTAATAAAAGGCAATATCGGTGTCAGCCAAACTACTGTTGGAATACCATATTCATGCATCTTCTCTAAGACTTCAATTCTTCTTTTTGTATCAGCTACGTTTGGTTCAATGATATGACACAGATTATCATCATAGGTCGTCAGTGTCATCTGAACTACACACCTGGCTCTCTCATTAATCTTCCCTAATAATTCAATATCATCCAGAATCATATCTGATTTGGTTAATACTGTTACCCCAAATCCATATTCATAAATAATCTCAAGACATTTTCTTGTCAGTCTTAATTCTTTTTCAATATGCATATATGGATCAGACATGGCACCTGTTCCTATCATACATTTCTTTCTTTTCTTTCTTAAAGCTTCCCTTAACAGTTCAGGGGCATTAATCTTAACTTCAACATCTTCAAATTCATGATTCATCTGATAACATTTACTCCTGGAATCACAGTAAATACACCCATGAGTACACCCGCGATAGATGTTCATCCCATGATATCCATGATTAATAGTAATAATCCCTTTAGCCTTCACATAATGCATATAAATCTCCATAATTATTATATTACAGATATAAATTATCTATAGCCCCATAAACAAAAGATAGTTATCTTTGTATTTTATGAAGACTTGCGTCGCTATATAATTAGATATATCAGGAGATGACATTATGGAAGACAATGTAATGACCTTGCTTAAGAAGGGTGAAAAAGGATTAAAAAGTATTATTTTCAGCCGAATGATAATCATCATTATTCTATTTATAATCAATTTACTGATTCTCTTATCAATATTTGGCTGGTTCTCTAATTTTATACCACATATTTTTGGGACAACAGTCGTATTTACAGTAATCATGATTATCTATCTGATTAACAGTAATATGAATTCAAGCGCCAAAATAACCTGGTTAATTCTGATTCTGGTAATGCCGGTATTTGGCAGCCTATTTTATTTTTATTCTTTATCAGAAGTAGGACATCGGACAATTAAAAAGCGTTTATCCTATATATTAAAGGCAACAGACGAGAAGCTGGAAAAAGATACAGAAACATTAAACAGCTTAAAGAAGATGGACCCTAATGCCGCTTCTTTGGCTCATTATGTTAATACTACCGGGTGTTTTCCGCTCTATAGTCATACAAATGTCACCTATTTTCCTTTAGGGGAGAAGAAACTGGAAGTATTGTTGGAAAAACTGAAAGAAGCGAAGGAATTTATTTTCTTAGAATATTTCATTGTCGAAGAAGGACAGATGTGGGGTAAGATTTTAAATATTCTCTCATCCAAAGCCAAAGAAGGAGTAGAAGTCAGAGTGATGTATGATGGTACCTGTGAACTTTCAACACTGCCTCATAACTATCCAGAAAAATTAGAGAAATTAGGTATTAAATGTAAGGTCTTTGCCCCTTTAACACCATTTGTCTCAACCTATTATAATTATCGTGATCATCGCAAGATTCTCGTTATCGATAATAAATACGCCTTTAATGGTGGTGTTAATCTGGCTGATGAATATATCAATGTCAAAGAGAAACATGGTCACTGGAAGGATACTGCCATCATGCTGGAAGGTGAAGCTGTTAGCAGCTTTACATTAATGTTTTTACAGATGTGGAACATCGATGAGAAGGATATGATATATGATAAATATCTGGCAAAGACATATCGTTATGATACCCATGGTTTCATCATGCCATATGGTGATTATCCATTAGATAGTGAGAAAGTTGGTCAGAATGTCTATATTGATATCTTAAACAGTGCCAATGATTATGTTTATATTATGTCTCCATATCTAATACTGGATGATGAAATGGAAAATGCCCTAAAGTTTGCCAGCAGAAGAGGAATCGATGTCCGGATTATCTTACCGGGAATCCCTGATAAGGTTGCCCCTTATTCACTTGCGAAGACACATTATAAGGCTTTAATGGATGCAGGTGTTCAGATCTATGAATATACACCAGGATTTGTCCATGCCAAGATATTCTTAAGCGATAATATTAAAGCTGTAGTTGGGACAATCAATCTCGATTACCGCAGTTTATACCATCATTTTGAATGTGCGACATTTATGTATGATACTGAATGTATAAAAGATATCATCAGTGATTTCCATCTGACTTTTAAGAAATGTCACAGAGTTACTTATGATGATATTAAGAAAGAAAAACTGTCTATTAAGATTATGGGAAGGTTGCTAAAAGCTGTAGCTCCTTTAATGTAAATATTATTGATTTAAATTGATTTCATGCATGAGCTATTGAAGACATATCATCTTCATTGTACCGCTTATGAGATTGCATGGTATTTCAAAGATTGCGATGTCAACATCAGGAATAAATCTCTAATTATTTTATCGTTATTCATATTTTCCTGATTAATATAACTGGTAGAAATCATTTGATATCAAATGTAAAATATATAGTATCAGAAAGGCATATGTTTGGTACTGATTATGAATATTCAAGGTCTTAACTGTTTTATTGCAGCTGCATCATGTGGCTCTTTTACGGCCGCAGCCCGTAAACTCTATGTTTCACAGCCTAATCTATCTAAAAGTATTGAAGCTCTGGAGAACGAACTAGGAGTCAGGCTTTTTGTACGGACTAATAAAGGTGTTAAACTGACTGATGATGGGGCTGAACTACTGGATCAGGCAACCGATATCATTAACAGTCTTAATGATATCAGTGAATATTATGCTCATCGTCAAAGAAAGACCAAGGTCCTAAAACTGAGCATCCAGCCAATATCACCGCTTATTAGTATGATATCGGAATATGCCAAAAATAATTCGGTGAGTTTCAACGTATGTGAGACTAATCGTGATGAAGTTATCAGGAATGTCATCAACAGCAAGAGCAAGATTGGTTTTATTATGACATGCAATATGGATCCCTTAAGATTTAATGATGTCTTTAAGGATAATCATCTGATATACAAAGAAATTGCAAGTGCTCAACCTCTGGTCTTTATCAGAAAGAATCATCCTCTTTCAACGAGGAAACATCTGATATACGATGATCTTCTGCCGTATTCCCGGATTCTATATAATCTTGATAATTACACCCGAAACTCCATCATCGAGAAAAACGAATGCAATCTTATCACCAACAGTGTTGAACTTGTAAAAAGACAACTTTTGGCAACCCAAGACTATCTAATACAGACTCCTTGGGACAGGAATTTATTGAGCAGTGATGAGATTATCTGTATACCACTTATCGATAAGAATTCGAAAGTAAGTCTAGGGTATTGTTTCAAGCAGCTTGACAACATTTATATAAAGTTTATTGATGAGTTTTGTCATTCATTTTAGTTATGGTTGAACCATTACTTATTCATATTTTGAATGTTGATAAATACACAATAAAATATGAATAAGGAGATGTGAAAACATAATGAAAGTTATAAAATTTTTGGGTAATCGTCAGGTTGAACATGTCGATATACCTGAGCCACAGGTTGAAAGAGATACCGATGTCAAAATAAATGTCCGCTACTGCGGTATCTGTGGAAGTGATGTTGGAGCATACGCTTTCCCATTAATGGAAGTTCCATCAAAACTGGCACGTGGTAAATCACCTTATGTACAGGGTCACGAATTTACTGGTGTTGTTGAAGCAGTTGGCAAAGCTGTAACGAAATTCAAGGTTGGCGACAGAGTTACAGCAGAACCATTAATCTATTGTGGAGAATGCGAAGAATGCCAAAAGGGTAACTATAACCTTTGCAATGATATCACATGTATTGGCTATGGAGCTGATGGAGCATTTTGTGAACATATTGTTGTCGATGAAAGAAATGTTCACCTTTTACCAGAAGATGTTGATTTCAAGGTCGGAGCTCTAGTGGAACCAACAGGTGTAGCATTCGGAGCTGTCTATGACAGTGGCATAAAGGAAGGCGATGTCTGTCTTGTGTTTGGTGCAGGAACAATCGGAATCATGGCTATGCAAAGTGCTAAAGCTTTAGGTGCAAGCAAAACAATTATTGTCGATATTGATGACGCTCGTCTAGCTCTGGCTAAAGAAATGGGTGCCGATTATACAATCAACAGTAAGAATGAAGACTGTATCGCAAAAGTTATGGAAATTACAAAAGTTGGAGCTGATATTATTATCGAGGCATCAGGTAGTCAGATCGCTTTCGACAACGCCGTTATGTGTGCCCGTAAACATGCTCACCTACAGATTGTTGCCATGTATCATAATCCAATCACTATTACAAACCAGGTGGCATTTATGCCAAAAGATATTCATCTAACTATGTCAACAGCTGCCTATAATGGTAAATTTGACCATATTCTTGATTTAATGGGAAAGGGTATTCTGACCCCACAAAAACTCTTATCAAAAGAGATTGAACTCAAGGACCTAATCGAAGAAGGTATGGAAAAACTGTTGACAGATAAATCCCTTATTAAAATTATGGTTAAATGTTCCTGATTTTTCTCATTGTTTGATTAGAAATACAGCGGAAGAGACTGTTTGACAAAGCGTCAAACAGTTTTTTCTATTGTATTTCTTAATACACAACATCAGGCATCCTTTTTGAACACCCGATTGTCTTTGCTGCAGGATAAATATTATCTATGCCATGAGTATAGATTGCCAGTAATAAGAAGATTATCAGTTATGAATTATGAACTTTATATGTATTTTATAAATTTAATGGATAGAGTGAAACAGTTTGGTTTCTTATTACTTATTATATGTAATCTAATGGAATATTTCTCATTCTATCTCTATCATCAGGAAATCAGAAGATATAGGAAAGCAAAGACTAAAGACAGAAAAGGCGTAGTAAATGCCGTAAGGATGTTGCTGGCATCCAGTTCTATAACATTATCAACTTTATTAATGATATTCTTAGGTAACGATATATCAGTCATCATATCATTAATAATTAACATCACAATCCTGATTGTCATTATCTTTATCGGCAGGCTGAATTTTACCTTCGAGGATGAATATTAGCAAACAGAGAGCATTTAGCTCTCTGTTTACTTGATGAATAGTTAATAATAGAAATGGTACTTATATTCTACAACTAATTAACGAAATAATGAATTATATTTAGTATTTTTTTAATAATCGAATATAATTTTTAATATATGGAGAAAAATATGATGAAAGATACAAATATTCTTGTCTTTGGAGATTCAATAGTCTATGGTCTATATGATAAAAGTATGCAGGGCTGGGTTAATCGTCTAAAGAATTACTATGATAATAATCATCAGCATGTATGTGTCTATAATCTTGGTATCCCTGCCGAAACCACAAAGGATTTACTCATAAGAATAGAAAGCGAAATAAAACGTCGCTTAGCATCTAACACGATTATATTATTAGCCATAGGTATAAATGATTCTCAACTTGTCGATAATCATAACAGAACAGATATTCAATCATTTACTGAAAATGTCGATACATTAATAAGTATAGCCAGGAAGTATAGCAGTGATGTTGCATATATAGGATTAACTGATGTCGATGATACAAGAGTTAAACCAGTATCATTCAACAGACATAAATCCTATGACAATCATAGAATAGCTCTTTTCAACGATTCTATTATGAATGCCTGTACCTCTAATAACATACCATTCATAAATCTATCTGAATTATTAAGTAAAGATGATCTTGCGGATGGTATACATCCTAATGATGCAGGACATAATAAGATATACAAGAGAGTTAAAGCAGAAATAGACAGCATATTCATTAAAGAATAGTTCTGTATTTGTAAAACATATCAACATTATTAAGTCACACGCATAAAGTGGCTTTTTAGTTACAAAACATTATGCAATAAAATGTATACTTAGAAATCTATTGGTGTCATAATAAATAAAACAGAACAGAAAAGTGAAGTGGACCTCCATTAATTGGTTGTCCAATTTTTGGGGTTCACTACATTACGGCTGTTTCTTTACATAAATCAATCAATACCCATTCACAACAAACTCTGTGATATCAATTTCTTTGAGTTCTGGATTGGATAGTAACATCGTCCATTTTCCTTCAGGATTCTTAAATATCACTATATGATGATGTTTAACATTCCCTTGTTCGTCTAGAGAAACATTAAAATTACCCAATCTCTCTTTAAGAAAAGAGTTAGGAATACAAAGTATCGACGTATGCATATCTCTGCATCCAAATATCATGTATTGTTCGGAACAAGTGGCGATATTTTCGAATGGTTTGCCCCTATAGCCGAACCAATATTTTTTTCTTTTGCCTTGAGGATATATTTTAGATGTCACAACAACATAGCCTTTACTCAGATCTGCCGAAGAATATGCATTGTTCTTCTTCTTAATTCCTTCCCCGCATTCGCTGTTAATAAATTTCACACATCTATCAATTGCAGCACTTTCATCTTCCATATCGTCTGATCCACCGTCAACATTGATATGTGGATAAGGATAAAGTTCACATATTCTCTTAATCAAAGACTTTGTTCTTTCCTCTATCTGATTTAAATTCCATCTTTCAATGGGAATTATGCTTTCGTTAAGTTTCAAATGTCCAGTATCTTTAAGAATTTCATTTTTAAATTTCCATCCAAGGTTTCTCATCCTTGAATTATCTTTAACTGCAGCAAGGGTTAGATTTCCTAGCCTATTAAGATTTGCCATATATGTTTCTTCGTCTGTATCAAGTTCTGCCAGCCATTCTTCCGTTGGTGTTTGAGGCATTAAGTGTTCTATGCTAAGTTTAGACAAATCCACCGGAGCAGGATTATCGCTCAACTCCATCCTATCAAGAACCGTACGCAATTGTGGTCGGCCATATACATTTGCATTAATTAAAAAATCATACATCTGCTTATCTGTTGGCATATAACTTCCAGATGTTCCTACATTGTTTCCGACCATTTCCTGATTCAACTTAGTAATTATTTTTGTATAATCATTTTCGCTTTCACAAGAATTCATGACATTTTTCATTACTGTCGGGAATAGTCTAGAGATGTTCTTTGAATCAATATCACAAAAGCTTCTTCTTAGTAGATATGAATTAATCGCTTTGACCAATTCCGGCAAAACATCGTCGTCGATTTTATGGTCTTCATTCAATCGGAAAAATTCCATAATTAGTCCTAATGGAAGATCTGAATTGATTTTTCTAAAATCTTCTAATGCTTCTCTTAACTTGCTGTTAAAAGAATTTAACTTCTTATATCTTACTGTTTTATAGATTTTTGAATATTTAACCAATTCCTCAAACAGAGATTTTATGCCCTCAGAATTAGCTTCACTCCACGAAGTAAATTCCTTATACACTGCATTTTTAGAAACAAGTTCATATTTTTTAAGTGATAGATACATTCTAAAGAATAATTCTAATTCTTTAGAATCTGTAGAAACATTATCCTCTATCTTTCTCCAATAATTCTCGTAGTATTCATCTTGCGTCTTGCTAACGAGGTCCATTAATAAATAATTTCTAATCAGATCAGCCGACGTCAGCTTTGTTCCGGTTGCATTAATACTCTCAAAAATTTTCTGAACATTCTCATCTTCTGAGATAGGAACAACGACAATATATAGCTTGTTCATTGCCATAATAATGTCATTCGCCGAATATCCACAATTAATTAACTCATTAACATGTTTATACAAGTAGTTATAATTTAAAATAACATTTGATTTTTCATCTTTTATATCATCGAATCTATTTTCAACGATGCATCTATAAACATCATCATCATCAACAAGAGGTTTCAACTTATACTTAACTCCTCCGATATTCGAAGCAAGAAGATACTGACGATCTAACTCATTGACGGCATTCATCATATTATTTTCTTCAAAGTACTTTCTAACTGCATATGCCATTAAGAAAGTAGTAGTTAATCTTTGCTGGCCATCGATAATTGAAAACTCACGGTTCATAAAATCTATGGTTTTCTGCAGGTAAATAATAATCCCCATGAAATGTTTGTCATAATCACCCTTTAAAACATGATCAAAATCCGTTACGAACTGCTTCACTTCTTTTTCAGCAGTCCAGGTATATTTTCTCTGATATACAGGTATAACAAACTGAGTTCCTATAGATCCTTGCAAAAATTCCATTAATCCTGTTTTCACTGGATTGTCATTAGCCATGATGATTATCCTCCTTTAATGTAAACGTTAGCTCAATGCACGCTGCGCAGCATTACTTTGTTATTCTTTTTTCAATATCCTTGCATAGCTCGTTAATGATAGAGTTGTCACTTCCGCCATAATTGTTCAGTAAATAATTAAAATCTACGAGATAAGTATAAATTTTGTCATGATCATTTGGATTTGATGAATCTCTCCAATCCCCTTCAGCAAAACCGACATATAGGAGATTATCATCTTCAAGATAATCACATTGCCAGTCCTCAAGCGGAAGTTTCAGTTTGTCAAACGGAAGAATGAATGCGTTTCTGACGTCTTTACCTCCTCCGATATTCTTTTTTGCATGATCGCCATATGTAAGCTGCTTCTGAATCGAAGTACTGTCAGGAAGATCGTCTGGATTGCCCGTAAAGCCAAAACGATACATCTTTGCATCAACTATATATGTTTCTCCATTGTATTTAACGATGGTATCAGGTTCCAGCGAAGATGCATCCCTTACGTGACTTCCAAGAAGTGACCACTTGCCGCTTGGGTTATATTTCTTTCTCTGTCTATCACTTAAGCCGTTCAACAGCTGATCAACCATTGTTTCATAGACATGATAGTAGTTCCTGATAAGGAATGTTGCTTTGATATCCGTAACATCCCTCTCATCAATAGAGCTAAGGATTCTCAGCATATGCCTGAATCGCAGCCTTTTGATATCATCAAAAGTTGAAGCTAATTC
>JAQXNC010000073.1 GCA_029097145.1 Bacillota bacterium | reverse complement strand
ACAATTACATCATATCCACCACGAGCATATCGCTTCGCAGCTTCTAAAAACGCTTCAATGACAATCAAATTTTGCTCATTTGATTCTGGCAAATGCGGTGGTATTGCCCCTTTACTCAAATAATGATAAAAGTCATCTGTGTGCATATGCACAGACTTTTCCAAATCTGATTCTTTTGCAACAGCAGATGCCGTTGTAGTTTTTCCTGTCCCCGGAGCACCTGTGATTACAATAATTCTACCTTGATTCATCTATATTTTACCTCCACAAATCTCGATTTGCCTTTTTGCTCAACTGCCTGTCAAATTGGAAGTTGTCTTTCTATTCGATAGTTAACTGCAAGCTTTCCAATCCAAGTTCATTTTCTTCAGCTAATCTACATTTTGTGATTTTGATTGGAAATTCCCATACAATAGAAGATAGATTCATATTCTTTACTTCATCTTTGCTACGATTTACTTTAATTGGCTCAATCGTAAACACGTATGGTCCACTACTTTGTTTGTTGATAAGTTCTCTCCCAACTTCTTCGCCTACAAACAATGTAAAAGGATAACTCTGAAACTCTGTAACAACAGCAACATTAGGCGTGGAATCATCCAAACAATAATCAGGGATTACTTCTCTTACACTTGCAGTGAACGAACCGCTGATTGTACAACTATTATCCTCTGGTTGTAGTTCTGATTGAGTCTGAAAATCGGTTGATGGCTCAGTTTGTGTATGTTTTTGCTCTATGCAAGCACATAACAACATGACGGAAAGAAAAAATATAAAAAATAATGATAAAGTTTTTTTCATAATCAATTACCTCCATAAATTCCTATTGTATAAATCGATTTATCTAAAATCACCTAGATTATAACATTTATCAAAAACCCTGAATAGTAAGGTATAAATCCCATATGAATCGGTCTTTACAATACAAAACAGTAACTTTGAACCACAGATTGACTGTATTAGATTTATAATATAATTCATGCGTTTTTTGAGATTTTAAACTATAATATTGGTTATGAAAAGTTTAATATTAGTATTTATTGTCAGCCTCTCTATAACGTTGGGTGGATATCTTGGAATCAGATTAAATGGTCGATATGAAAAGTTCATGACTACCATTCTTGGTTTTGCAGCTGGCGTAATGTTTCATGTATCGGCTTTTGATATGCTTAAAGAGGCTTATGAAGTTAACAGTTATGCGCTTATATATGCCCTGATAGGTTTTGGTGGGATTTATTTTATTATGCATATGTTGCCACATAATCATCATAAGATGGCTAATGTATCAATAGTATCGATGATTCTTTTAAGTATTCATAATATTCCTGAGGGTATGGGACTATATCTTGTATCGAGAAGTTCATTTAATACTGGGCTTTTGATGGGACTTGCAATCATAATCCACAACATTCCAATGGGAATGGTGATGGCAACAATGTATCATGATGAGACTAAAGATATGCAAAGATCTTTAGTCTTGTGTTTGATATCGTCTTTACTTGAGTTTTCGGGAGTATTGTTCAGTTATGCCTTTATGAATGCCGATTTCAGTATTATCTTCGCCCTGACGTCTGGTGCGATGGTTTATGTATCACTCTTTGACCTGTTGAAGGAAGCTTTAGAGGATCGTGAATATCTTAAGGTCATGATATGCTTTGTGGCAGGTATTGTTTTTATTGCTCTCTTAGGACATCTATGAAAATAATTACATTTAATGAAAATATATTTTCATAAATATGAAAAAATAATAAAAAACTGCTTTACTTTTTGATATATAGCGCTAAAATAGAAACATATTTTAAAAAGCGTTGAGGAAGAAAAGTAACTGAAGGTTATGATTAAGAGAGCCATTAGCTGGTGAGAAGATGGTATCAGAGGTCAGTGAAAGAACACTTCTTAGCTGCAATCTGAAAAGAAATGAGTAGGAAAGCCGGTATATCTTCCGTTAGTAGAGAGAAATTTGTTGGAATTTCGAATTAAGTGGCTTATAGGCAAATCAGGTGGCACCGCGGATATATTCGTCCTGAATATAGAAGGAGGTGTCTTTTTATATGTGTTCGATACTTGGATATAAAAGAGGAAGTATCAAAGATGAAGATGTTCAAAAAGGTTTTGAGAAATCAAAGTACCGTGGTCCAGATGCGACAAGAGTTATGGATTTTAATGAATATCGTTTAATGTTTCATCGTTTATCAATTATGGGGCTTGATGAAAATGGTATGCAGCCATTTACTGATGGTGATATGGCTTTAGTATGTAATGGTGAAATCTATGACTTTAGACCATTAAAGGAAGAACTGATTAATAAGGGTTATACTTTTAAATCAGGTTCTGATTGTGAAATACTGATTCCAATGTTTAAAGAGTATGGTACCAGGATGTTTGAGATGATTAATGGTGAATATGCCATGATTCTATATGATGGTCATGAACTTCTGGCTGCAAGAGATCCAATAGGTATCAGACCACTCTTTTATGGATATTTAAGGGATGGCAGTATAATCTTCAGTTCAATTGCCTTAAGTCTTGTAGGTCTTGTAGAAGAGATTATACCTTTCCCAATTGGTTCATATTACTATCATGGGGAATTTCATAAATATATTGATTTATGTCATCCAGATGAGTATGTCAAAGATGATAGAGATACTATATATCACAGTATTCATGATCTTCTAATCAAAGGTATTAAAAGAAGAATGGATGCTGATGCACCAGTGGGGTTTCTCTTATCGGGAGGACTTGATTCATCACTGGTATCAGCCATAGGTCAGAAATGTGTTAATCATCCGATTAAGACATATGCGATAGGCATGGTTGATGATGCGATTGATTTAAAGTATGCCCGAATGGTTGCAGATTATATCGGTAGTGAACATCATGAGTTTTATATGACAAGAGATGATGTTGTTAAGAGTCTTGATGAAGTTATAAAGATGCTTGGGACATATGATATCACAACCATCAGAGCTTCGATTGGGATGTATCTATGTGTTAAAAAGATTCATGAAACATCTGATACAAGAGTGCTTTTAACTGGTGAGATATCTGATGAATTATTCGGTTATAAATATACAGATTATGCGCCTGATGCCAAGAGTTTTGAGGAAGAATCAGTCAAACGAATTGAAGAATTATATATGTATGATGTCTTAAGAGCTGATCGGGCTATCTCGTCTAATTCTATTGAAGCCAGAGTACCATTTGGTGATGTGGATTTTGTGAGATATGTTATGAGTATTGATCCTGAATTAAAGATGAATCGATATGGTAAGGGTAAATATCTTCTTAGGAAAGCTTTTGAAGATGATCATCTTTTACCTGATGAAATCTTATGGCGTGAGAAAGCTGCTTTCTCTGACGCTGTTGGTCATTCAATGGTCGATGACTTAAAGGAATATGCTGAAAGTTTATATACTGATGAAGAATATGAAATATTGAGAACTAAATATACAATCAACCCTCCATTCACCAAAGAAAGTCTTTTATACCGTGAGATATTTGAAAAGTATTATCCTCATCAGGGAGCGATGATTAAGGACTTCTGGATGCCAAATAAATCATGGGAAGGCTGTGATGTGAATGATCCATCTGCCAGAGTATTAAAAAACTATGGAGATAGTGGTAAATAAATCTAAAGGGGAGGAAAAGTCATGAAGGATTTTGGAACACTAGTATTCGGATATGCTGAAATGGAAGCTTATCTGCCTGAGAATGTCTATCAGAAGTTTCTGAAAATTAAGAATGATGAAGAACTGCTTGATAAGGAAACAGCTGATACTATCGCTAAAGCCATGAAAGAATGGGCTATATCCAAAGGGGCTACCCACTATACTCACTGGTTTCAACCATTAACCGGTTCCACAGCTGAAAAACATGATGCCTTTTTAGATAAAAAAGATGATAAGGCAATTATGCGTTTTACTGGTAAATCACTGATTAAAGGTGAACCAGATGCCTCATCATTCCCAAGTGGTGGTTTAAGATCAACCTTTGAAGCCAGAGGTTATACCTATTGGGATTATACTTCTTTTGTCTTTATCAGAGATTCTGTTTTATGTATTCCATCAGTTTTTGTCTCATATCATGGTGAATCATTGGATAAGAAGGGACCACTTTTAAAATCATGTAAGGTTATTGATAAGAAAGCAACTGAACTGTTACATATCTTAGGTTATGAAGATGTATCAAAAGTTACACCAATGGTTGGACTTGAACAGGAATATTTCCTGGTTGATCGTCCACTATATAAACGCAGAATGGATTTAATGTTGACAGGAAGAACACTGTTTGGTCATGCAGCTCCTAAGGGTCAGGAATTTGATGATCATTACTTTGGAGCCATCTCAAGCCGGGTACAGTCATTTATGAAAGACGTTAATGAAGAATTATGGAAACTGGGTATTTATGCCAAGACTGAACATAATGAAGTGGCACCGATGCAGTTTGAACTGGCACCACTCTTCTCTGATGTCAATATCGCAGTTGATCAGAATCAATTGATAATGGATATCTTAAAACGTATTGCCTATAAACATGGTTATGCCTGTCTTCTACATGAAAAACCATTTGATTCAATCAATGGTTCTGGTAAACACAATAACTATTCTTTAGTATCTGATACTGGTATTAATGTCTTTGATGTTGGGAAGAGTGATGATGAACATCTGAGATTCTTACTTTTCACTGCAGCCTTTATTAAAGGTGTTGATACTTATCCTGAACTTTTAAGACTGAGTGCTGCAAATCCAGGTAATGATTTCCGTCTTGGTTTAAATGAAGCTCCACCAGCTATTATTTCAGTCTTCTTAGGTGATTTTGTCGATGAGATGATTGATAGTCTTGATAGTGAAATCAAAGATGCAAAGAAACCCGAAAGTATTACACCACTGATCTATGTACCAAAAGATGCGACCGACCGTAACCGTACATCACCTGTAGCCTTTACAGGTAATAAATTTGAATTCAGAATGCTGGGTTCAAGTGCCTCAGCTTCATTTACCAATACTGTCTTAAATACATTGTTGTCTAAAGAACTGGATGAAGTTATCACATTATTAAAAGGCTGTGATGATATTAAAAAGACAGCTATGGATTATATCAAGGATGTCTTTAAGAAACATGAAAGAATTCTCTTTTCTAAGGATGGATATTCTAAGGAATGGGTTATTGAAGCAAAAAGACGTGGCTTACCAAATCTTTCGTCATCTATTGAAACAATTGCGACCTTTGATATGTCAAAGAATGTCAGTCTTTTAAAGGATTATGGCATCTTTACTGATGAAGAGATTAAGGCCCGTAAGGAAGTACTGATTTCACAATATATTTCATCAATCTCACTTGAGGTGAAGACAATGCTTTATATGTGTGAAAGTTATATTATTCCATTTATGGTTAAGGAAATCAGTGCCTATAAAGCGATTGAAACTGATTCAGCCTTTGCCTTAAAACGTAAGGTTAAACTTACAGAGTATCTTGACAGTCTGTCACTTAAACTTGATGATTTAAGAGAGAAATATGCCCTCATAACTGGTGAGTATTCATCACTTGATGAAGGTTTAAAATTCAGAAGTGATATTGTTCCATTACTGTCGGATATTAAGTCTGTTATCAACGACTATGAAAAGATTGCCTCAAAGGAAATCTACACCTTACCAACATATCCAGAGATGCTGTACTAAAATTAAAAAAGATGACTCATTTCAATGCTGATGAGTCATCTTTCATGTCTGAGCTTATTTTCTGTTTTTGATAAAGCCATGCTCAATGCGATGCAGTTTAAATGTGCCATTATCGATGAGTTTCTGGGTAACTGATGGAACCTTAAAGATGATGATATCGGCAATAACTGCTACTATAAGAATACCTAAAGCCAGAAAGGCATTAATGTTGGCAACATATATAACTACAAAGATAACTATCAGCATGATGAAGCGGGCATCAAAGAGAACCAGTTCTTCATGACATTTAGGACAGTGATTGTCTTTTTTTAGATTACCGGTAATAGTAGTCTTGAATTCAATCATCTTATGACATTTAGGGCATACAGCTTTAAGCATAAATCAATCTCTCTTTCTAAAGGTTATCATTAACAGTATCGCTGAGATTAATGATAAGGTTGCGCCAAAGGCAAAGGGAATAAAACTGCCAAAGTTATTCCAGAGAAAACCAAAAATGATACTGGCGAAGAATAATGAAATACCAACGATTGTCTGTTGCAAGCCAAGCATAGTACCTTTGAGGTTAGCTGGGGCAATATCAGTAATCAGCGCTCTTTCAACACCGGCAGTTGTAGCGGTATAAATACCATACAACATAAATAATAACATAAATCCCATCTTTGTGTCCGCAATCCCAAAACCAAAATAAACAACAGCGAAGATAATATAGCCAGTAATTAGAATGTTCTTACGACCAAAGCGATCAGACATTCTGCCAAAAGGTATAGCTAACAGTGAAGCTGTCACATTATAGATAAAATAGAGTAGAATAACACTGGTCGCATCAAAGCCAGCTGTGTTCGCTCTTAACAGTAAAAAAGAATTTGAGGAATTGCCAAGAGTGAAGATCATACTGATTAAAAGATACATCTTAAGCTTGTAATCTAGATTTTTAAACTGATTAAAGAATCCCTGACGCTCTTTTTGGGGATATACTGTATTCTTTTCTTTAATAAATATAAACATCAATAAGGCGATAACAGCTGGAATAATCGATATAATGAAGATCAGTTTATAGCTGGAAGTATTATCCTTGAATCTTAATAGAATAAAGTATGAAAGAATAATA
>JAQXNC010000072.1 GCA_029097145.1 Bacillota bacterium | reverse complement strand
ATTAGAAGCCTCATAGTGTAATTTTCTAAGATTCAGACTGTCAAGTTTCAAACCGTATTCCTGTTTAGCTTGACGTTTTTCTTTCCATACTTTGACGATATCATTCTCTTCATCGATATAACATAATTTGAATAACAGTTTCCAGAGATCTTCCAGTTTATTATCGCTTTCTGGCATGATGTAATCTGCCCATTCCTTAGTAGGAATCATGGCAATTAGCCATTGACATTTATAATCTCTTGAAGCTTTACGCATGATATTTCGGATGGCATCGATACGATTGAATATCAGATTGCTTTCCTTTTCACTGACATCTTCCATCAGCCTTGGATTTACACCTTCAAGACGGATATAGCAGGCACCATTACTTAAGTAGTATTCATAATAGGCTCTTTCTACATCGTCAACCTTATCCATATCAGGTACATATTTAGCCTTAACTTTGAGATTTAAATCATCCAGATAATTAATAATGACATTTGCTGCTCCCAGCTTATAACATTCTTCAGCAAATATAGAGGTGAATTCATAGCCTTCAATAGCTGCTTCAACTAAGACGGTCTGTCCTTTTTGAACATTTAAACCTACACGAGCTAATGTATAGGCATATTTTCTTTTCATATAATCAAGATTCATAAAAACACCTTCCTCTTTTGCAATATTATAGCAAATCTACCCCAAATGTTTTATCATATATTTAAGAAAAACGGGGGTATATAATATGGATTTGTTAAAAGGATTAAAGGATCTTGACTTAGGCAAGCTTGATGATGTATTAGAAGGTCTTGGCGGTAATGAAATGGTTCAGGAAATGGCTAAGAAGTTCTTAAATGACAAGACACTTAAGGAAATTAAAAAGGCAATTGAAAAACAGGATTTTGATGATGTATTAAAGAATCTTGGTTCTTTGAAGGACGTTGCCAAGAAGCTTGATTTTGATGATTTAAGTAAGGCATCTGGTAATCTCTTTGATTATGTTGATAAATACAAGTCATCAATCGATATGAATAAATGTCAGGGTCTTTTTGATGATTTAAGTAAGGCTGCTGAAAAAGTACTAAAGACATTATCTAAAAAATAATTAACGATTAAGAGTTTTCAATAATAATGGAAACTCTTTTTTAAAATTAGAAATTATTTACCTCTAATATGGCTTATAATAAAAGTAGTTAACAGGATGGATTTTATAATGAAAAAATATATCATGGCAATTGATCAGGGAACGACTTCGACAAGAGCGATCGTCTTTGATAAGATGCAGAATTGTGTCGCAACAGCACAAAGAGAAGTAAAGAATTACTTCCCTGAACCTGGATATGTCAATATGGACGCTAATGAGATATGGTTAAGTGTTTTATCATGCATAGCTGATATTTTCAGGTCATCATCTATCAAACCACAGGAAATAGAAGCGATAGGTATCAGTAATCAGCGTGAAACAACTATAATCTGGGATAGACATACAGGTATTCCAATTGATTATGCCATAGTCTGGCAATCAAGAGAAACCAGCGATATCGTTGAAGAATACAAGGCGATGGGTGTTGAAGAAATGGTTAAGGAAAAAACTGGTTTATTGCTTGACCCATATTTCAGTGCTTCAAAGATTGTTTGTCTTTTAAGAAAACATCCAGAACTTAATCGGGATGATCTGTTATTTGGAACTGTTGATACCTGGCTTGTATGGAATATGACAGGACGTAAAGTTCATAAGACTGATGTGACAAACGCATCAAGAACGCTGCTATTTAATATAAATACCCTTGATTGGGATGATGAATTACTGAAACTATTTGATATTCCAAGGTCGATGCTTCCAGAAATATCTGATACCAGTGGTGAAATAGGTTATGTTGAACCTTATCATTTCTTTAATGAAAGGCCATTGATTGGTTCAATTGTTGGCGATCAGCAGGCTGCGCTTTTTGGACAGTCTTGTTTTGATAAGGGTGATATCAAGAATACTTATGGTACTGGTGGATTCATTCTGATGAATACCGGTGAAGATCTGATAATGTCGAAAAATGGTTTACTCACAACAGTTGCCTATAAGATTGGCGATGAAGTTAAATATGCCCTTGAAGGATCAATTTTTGTTTCTGGGTCTTTGATTCAATGGTTAAGAGATGGTCTGGGGCTTTTTGAGAACGCTGCTGAAACAGAACAGATGGCAATTGAAGCTGTCAGTGCCAAAGGAGTTATGATTGTTCCATCATTTGTTGGGTTTGGTGCCCCTTATTGGGATGATGAAGCTAAAGGTGCTATCTTTGGTTTAACCCGTGGTGTTGATAAGAAGAACCTTGTGAGGGCGGCTTTGGAATCGATGGCTTATCAGACCAAGGATCTGCTGGATCTTATGGAAAATGAAAGTCAGACAACTATCAGAGAGCTGAAGGTTGATGGTGGTGCCAGCAGGAATAATTTCCTGTTACAGTTCCAAAGTGATATTTTGATGTTGGATGTCTTAAGAGGAAATTCGACAGAGACGACAGCTCTTGGTGCAGCTAGAATGGCAGGGCTGGCTTCTGAAATGTATAAGATGGATGATTTTAAAAATGAAGTTGAAAGAGTCTTTAAACCAATGCGTGATAAAGAAGAAGTTGAAAAACTATATCGACGCTGGAAACTGGCAATAGAAATGACAAGAGGATTTAAAAATGTATGATGTAGCGATAATTGGAGCAGGGATTTCAGGGTGTCTTATAGCTCACAGACTTTCAAAATATAATCTGAAGGTTGCGGTATTTGAAAAAGATAATGATGTCGCTGAAGGAGCCAGTGGTGCCAACAGCGCTATTATTCATTCGGGTCATGATCCTTTGGATAATACATTAAAGGCAAGATTTAATGTTGAAGGCAATCGCATGTATGAATCCTTATGTGATGAGATAGGTGCAGCTTTCAAGAGGATAGGTGCGCTAGTTGTCGCTGTAAGCGAAAAGGAAGCCGAAGCTCTTGATATTTTATATAATCGTGCCAGGTCACGTGATATAGAATGCGAAATGCTTGATGGTAAAAAAGCTCATGAGATTGAGCCTAACCTTTCAGATGATGTGATTAAGGCATTATCACTGCCAACTACTGGAATTGTAACACCATGGGAAGTATGTATTAATGCTATGGAAGAAGCTATATTAAATGGCGTAGATTTATATCTTGAAACTGCGATTAATAATCTTACATATGATGGTATATATCATCTCAATGATATATATGAAGCTAAAGTTATTATTGATGCAGCAGGTGTGTATGCTGATGATATTTATAATCTCTTGGGTGAATGTCGTTATCATATAAATCCAAGAAAAGGTGAATATTTTATCCTTGATCACAGCAGTGATAAACTTGTCACTAAAATTATTTATCCTTTACCTAGTGAAAAGGGTAAGGGTGTTCTGGTTGTACCGACAGTGCATGAAAATATCCTTCTTGGACCAAATAGCGACTTTACCGAAAAGAAAGATGACTTAGGTACTTCTGAAGCTTTGGAATATGTCAGAAACAATGTCAGAAAGACTGTAAAGAATATCGACTTTTCTAAAGTTATTCATACATATGCCGGTCTTAGACCTTCAGGCGATCTTCATGATTTTGTGATTGAAGAAGATGAGAAATACAAAGGTTTTATTCATGTAGCGTGCATTGAATCACCAGGTCTTGCAAGTGCACCAGCAATTGCTAGATATGTCGTGAATGAACTTGTCTTACCAAAATTTAATACTGAAGTTAAAAGCGAATATAAACATCGAAAGAAACATATTAATATGAATGAGCTGACACTTGATGAAAAGAATCAGATAATTCATGAAGATGGCGATTATGGCAAGATTATCTGTCGATGTGAAAAGATATCTTTAGGAGAAATTAAGGATGTGATTCATCGTCCTTTAGGAGCTAAAACAATCAAGGCTATCAAACGCCGTGTGAGACCGGGAATGGGAGCGTGTCAGGGAGGTTTTTGTGAACCACTGGTCTTCAATATTCTCAAAAAAGAACTAAATCTTGATGAAAAGGCAATAACCTATGATGGTGAAGGTTCGAATATCGTATCATCAAAGGCGAAGGAACTGTTATGAGAGAGCGTGAATTAGTAATTATAGGAGCTGGAGCTGCTGGGATGGCGGCTGCTTTAGGAGCGTATGATAATGGTATCAGAGATATTTTACTGATAGAGAAAGAGGCTGAAGCTGGTGGTATTCTTAATCAGTGTATTCATAACGGTTTTGGACTGCATACTTTTAAGGAAGAATTATCTGGTCCAGGCTATGCTGAAAGGTATTATACAAAAATCGAAGATAAGGGCATTGATTTTCTTTTTAATACTCAGGTTATCAGAATCGGAGAAGATAAGACTGTTGAATATGTGAATGAAAATGGTTATGACAGAATCAGAGCTAAGGCAATAGTTCTATCGACTGGTTCAAAAGAGCGAACTGGCGCCAGCATTAATCTTCTTGGAGATCGAGCAGTTGGGGTATATACTGCAGGTGCAGCTCAGAAGTATCTGAATATGCATGGGATATTGGTTGGTAAAAGAGTATTTATTCTTGGTAGTGGTGATATTGGATTAATCATGGCACGCCGTATGACGCTTGAAGGGGCAAAAGTACTGGGCGTTGCAGAAATCATGCCTTATTCCAATGGACTTGCCCGTAATATCAAACAGTGTCTTGAAGATTTTGATATCCCACTATATCTCTCACATACAATCACCAGAGTTAACGGTCGACCACATTTAAAATCAGTTACGATGTCAAAGGTTGATGAAAATCTTAAGGTGATTAAAGGTACTGAACAAGAGATTGAATGTGATGTATTACTGTTGTCAATTGGACTTAGAAGTGATATTTCCCTGCTTGATGATATTGATATTAAAAAGAAAAGAGGAGCTATCGTTGATAATCACTATATGACATCTAAAGAAGGCATCTTTGTAGCTGGTAATGCTTTACATATTCATGATCTGGTTGATTATGTTTCTCAAGAGGCTTATGATGCGGGTAAATACGCTGCAATGTATATTAAAGATCATGCCATAGCTTTAAATAAGCATCATGCATCAGCAGGAAATGGTCTTGGATATGTCATTCCTGAAACTTTTGGTGATGAAGATGTAACTTTCTCATTTAGAGTTAACAGAGTCTTTAAACAATGTGTTATCAGAATTACTGGTGATGGATTAAATAAGGAGATTCGTAAACTTTCATTAATCCCATCAGAAATGGAAAGAATAACCCTGAAAAAAGAAATTCTGAAAGATTTGAAGGGTGATCTTAGAATTGAGGTATCAGAATGGAAATGATATGTATTAACTGTCCACTTGGGTGTCATCTAAAGATTGATGAGAATATGAATGTAACAGGGAATAACTGTCCAAGAGGCAAACAGTACGCCATCGATGAAATGACGCATCCCTTAAGAACTCTGACAACAACTGTCGCAATTGAATCAGTTACACATGAAAGATTATCGATTATTACTGATAAACCTGTTCCAAAGAATATGATGATGGATATTGTAAGAAGTATTAAGGATCTAAAGGTTAAACCACCTGTTAAAATGGGGGATGTCATAGTTGAAAACGTCCTTAATACAGGCAGTAATCTCATTGCGTCAAGAAGTATTGAACGTTGAAAAAGCGATTAGTCCGTGATAATATATTCTAGTCAGTCGCAATTACCTGACTTTAAATAAAACAAGGAGATTTTTTAAATGAACAAAAGTATTAAAAAGCTGTGCATCATTTCAATGATTGCAGCCATTTACACAGTAGTTTCTTTACTGCTGGCTCCATTCTCGTTTGGAAACATTCAGGTCAGAATCGCTGAAGCCTTAACGATGCTGCCACTTATTTACTTTCCATCGGTCTATGGTGTAACTCTTGGATGTTTTCTGACCAATCTTGTTGGTATCTTCACAGGTGCCAATATCTTAGGGGTTCTGGATGTATTTCTTGGAACTTTCGCTACAGTTGTAGCTGCTCTTTTGACTTATCATTTTAGAAATGTCAAAATCTTT
This sequence comes from Bacillota bacterium, assembly GCA_029097145.1. Taxonomy (GTDB): domain Bacteria; phylum Bacillota_I; class Bacilli_A; order Erysipelotrichales; family Erysipelotrichaceae; genus JAHHTG01. The sequence goes on along the minus strand of JAQXNC010000072.1, from coordinate 9,901 downwards.
AATCTTCCGCTGTTATCAATGTTGATGCCAGTAATATTAAATGGAATTATTGTTGGTGCAGAACTTGGATATGTTCTCTTTGAAGGAAATATCCTGCTTGGAAGTCTGATATCAGGCCTTGAAGTGGCTGTTGGTGAAATGATATCAGTAGTTCTGGGTATATTCCTTGTAAGAGCTCTTGGCAAGACCAGAATCTTTGAATAATAATATTAAAATGACTGACGGGGCATATCACATTGAGTGATATGCTTTTTTATTGGTATAATGGTAGTAGTGATTAGGGGTGAAGATAATGAATATTGAAGAAGCTGTCCATAAACAGAGAATGTTTTTTAATACAGGTACTACTCTTGATGTTGAGTATCGTATAAATGGTCTTAAAAGACTTTATTCGACTATCAGAAAATATGAAGATGAGATTTATGAAGCCTTAAAACTTGACTTAAATAAAAGTGATTATGAAAGTTATATGTGTGAAGTTGGACTGACATTAAATGAAATCAGTTATATGCTCAAACATATACACAGTTTCACAAAAACGCATATTAAAAAAACACCACTTTCTCAGTTTCATGCCAGAACTTACACTATCAGCAGCCCTTATGGTAATACACTTATAATTTCGCCTTGGAATTATCCCTTTCTTTTATCATTAGAACCATTAGTTGATGCCCTGGCTTCTGGTAATACAGCTATTATCAAACCAAGTGAGTACTCATATCATACATCATCACTGATTGATAGAATCATCAGTGAATGTTTTGATGAAGAATATGTAATGGTAATAAATGGTGGTATTGAAGTATCAAAGGAATTACTGAAACAGAAGTTTGATCTGATCTTTTTTACCGGAAGTACTAGTGTTGGGAAAGAAATATACCAAAGTGCCAGCGAAAATCTGATACCAGTAATTCTTGAACTTGGTGGTAAGAGTCCATGTATTGTTGAAGATGGTGCAGATATAAAGATGGCTGCCAGAAGAATAGTCTTTGGAAAATTCTTAAATGCCGGTCAGACATGTGTAGCTCCTGATTATATCCTTTGTCATAAGAAGGTACATAAAGAATTAATCGAGGAGCTGATAAAAGAAATAAAACTGCAGTACAGCGATTATTTCAATCCTGATTATGTAAGGATTATCAATGAAAAACACTTTAATCGTCTATTAAGGCTTATTGATAAATCGAAGACGGTCTATGGTGGAAATTATGATTGTGAGACTTTAAGGATTGAACCAACATTAATGGATAATGTGACGTTTGATGATCTGGTTATGAAAGAAGAAATCTTTGGACCAATATTACCGGTTATTGAATATGATAATTATGATAATCTTTATGATATTCTCTTATCTAAGCCAAGTCCGCTGGCTTTATACATCTTTTCTGCCGATCAAAAACATATTGATAATCTGACACATAGATTAAGCTTTGGTGGTTGTTCAATCAATGATACTGTTATTCATCTAGCAAATAGTGAAACTCCATTTGGTGGAGTGGGTAACAGTGGTATGGGTTCATATCATGGAAAAGCTGGATTTGATGCCTTCAGTCATACAAAGACAATTGTCAAAAAATATAACTGGATAGATTTACCTATGCGCTATCAGCCATATAATCGACATTTATACAATCGAATCCTAAGAATATTTCTAAAATAAGTTAATTAAAACCAGATGCAATATGACATCTGGTTTTTAGAGACTAATTATTCTTCGTCGATTCTTTCAATTTTAAAGACATTTAACGTATCGACATCTGGGCAGGCAAATACAGCTGTGCCTTTTTCCTGATTTGGAATTTCGCCACCATATCTCAGGATATCGATATATGGAAAAGCGACATGCATTGCCATTGGACAGATTTGACCTCTTTGAGTATCAAAGTCATAACTGTCACCAATCTTATGTCCTCTATGACATGGACATGGACCTTTACGATCAATTAGAGTTATTCTGATTTTTGGTCTTTTCATTAGTCAATCACCTCAAGACAGGTTTCAATCGGAATACCTTTGTATTTATCGACATTATTAAGATTCATTTTTATCATGTCATATACTACCTGCATGGCTTTTTCAGTGGCTTTATATAAATCATTTCCACTCATAATCATACCGATTAATACTGCTGAAAAGATATCACCAGTACCAGGGAAGCGAACTGGTATTTCATCATAATCTATCTTAAAGAAAGCATCTTTTTTATGGTCATAACCAATAACACATTTTTGATTAGAATCTTTTATTCTGGCGCTGGTTATGACAACTGATTTAGCACCCATACTTCTTAAGACAGCAATAATTTGATGGTATTCTTCAAGAGTTGTACCAACCTCATGATACTTAACATCTGCAAGATAGGCAGCCTCAGTATAATTAGGAACTATATAATCAGCTACTGACACAAGTTCCCTCATAAGAGATACTGTTTCTTCTGTAATTCCATTATATAATCTTCCATCATCACCCATGATTGGATCGGTGAAGATGGTAATACCCTTATCTGATTTATTCTTACAGAGTTCAGTAATGATTCTGGTTTCTTCCTTTGAAACAATAAAGCCTGTTGATATCGCATCAAAATCGAAATTCAGCTCATCCCAGACTTTCAGAGTATTCTTAATGTATTCAGTAGTATCGAGTATTTCGAATTTACCATAATCAAGTGTGTTGGATACAATCGCTGTTGGCAGCGAATAAATCTCATATTTCATGTGTGATAAGACGGGAATCATTGCCGAAAGGGCAACCTTCCCATATCCTGCCAAATCATTAATTAATAACAGTTTCTTGCTCATATTTCTCCTTGTACATCTTTATTGATGTTTTCCTTAGCTATTGCCAACATCAGTTTAATACGGTTTTCCTGATTTACTCTACTGGCACCTGGGTCATAGTCAATAGCGACAAGATTGGCATCCTTTTCAAGTTCACGAATCTTGTGAGTCATACCTTTGGCCACAATATGATTTGGCAGACATCCAAATGGCTGAGCACATATGACATTCTTATAACCACTGTCAATCAGATCCATAATCTCACCACACAAAAGCCATCCTTCACCCATTTTAACCCCAAGGCCAATGACTTTTTCAGCTTTTTTAATGACTTCATCAAATGGTTCAAAGACTTCAAAATTACTGTTTTCTCTAACACATTTACGCATTAGTTCTTCCTTCTTTGTAAGATACTTATAGGCTGATTTATAAAGCATATATTTCATCTTAGGGATACCATATAGATGTTTATCTTCTAAAGTGTTATATATACAGTATAGTATGAATCCTAAAAGACCGCCAAGTTTTACTTCACACCCTTCATCATATAGAAAATCTTCAAGGTGATTATTACCTAAAGGTGAATATTTAATATATATCTCTCCTACAATACCAACTTTTATCTTTTCTTTGTGGTCACGCTTAATACTGTCATATGATTTGACAATTTCAGTCATGGTACCTTCAAGATTTTTTAAATCATAAGACTTAGAGTTATTAAAATCATTAGATATTCTTGAAATCCAGTATTGAGTATTTCTTTGGGCGTCACCTTTATTCAGTTCATGAGCTTTAGTCTGATTATTGAGATCCATAAGAAGATCACCATATAAAACAGCTGAAAGAATCTTGTTGACCATTGGGATAGAGAGTCTGAAACCTGATTGTGATTTCAGATCAGCAATATTTAATGGAATAATAGGTACATATTCAAAACCAGCTTTATCCAGAGCTTTTCTTAAAAGATAGACATAATTAGAAGCTCGGCATCCACCACCGGTCTGCGTGATGATTAAAGCAACTTTATGCGTATCGTATTGACCTGATTTCAGCGCATCAATCATCTGTCCAATAACCAGCAAGGCCGGATAACAGGTGTCATTATGAACATTTCTTAAACCTTCATCAATAACACTGCGTCCTTCGTTTTTTAAAAGTTCAACATGATAGAATTCACTTAAGGCACTTTTGATCAGTTCAAAGTGAATTGGGCACATGGCAGGAATCAGTATGGTATATTCCTTAGCCATTTCATCTGTAAATACAATATCACTCATGTTTATTTCTTCCTTCTTCAATGGCACTTAAAAGACTTCTTAAACGGATTTTATGAGCACCAAGATTAGATATTTCATCAATCTTGAGCTGGGTATATATCTTGTCATGACCTTCGAGTATTTCACGGACTTCATCAGTAGTAATCGCATCAACCCCACAGCCAAATGATACCAGTTGTACCATATTCATATGTTCTTCACTGGTAATAGCATGGGCAGCAGCGTATAGACGTGAATGGTATGACCACTGGTTAAGTACTTTCAGTTTTGATCGATCATAGTCAGAACTTAAGGCATCTTCAGATATAACGCACGCTCCATAACTGTTAATCAGTTTATCAATTCCATGATTGATAAGGGGATCGATATGATAAGGACGTCCAGACAAGACGATGATTTCCTTATCTTCAATCTCAGCTTTAGCTATGAGTTCTCTGCCTTTTTCTCTTATGACCTTACGGTATTCTTCGTAAGCTAGATAGGCTTTATCAGTCGCCTTTTTAATATCATGATGATGTATATCTTTAAAATATGGTTTTAAAGCCTGATAGATATGTTTTCTGAATTGTCCTTTATTCAGAATACTGATATGAGGATAGATCATTACGGTATTGCCAAGTGGCATATTGGCAGCGATAACCTCAGGATAATAGGCTACAACAGGGCAGTTATAGGAATTTTTGGTATCCTTTTCCCTGATATTGTAGGTCATACAAGGATAGAAGATATAATCGACGTCCTTATTCAGAAGTGAGTTAATGGCACTATGAACCAGTTTGGCAGGGAAACATACAGTATCACTTGGAATGGTATTTAGTGATTCACTGAAAGATTTGGTAGAAGGGGCGTCGGATTTGATGACCTCAAAACCCAGTGAATCAAAGAAAGTAAACCAGAAAGGATACATTTCATACATATTCAAAGCCATTGGTAGACCAATCTGACGCTTATGATTTAATGATGGTTTAAAAGAATCGAGATATTCACGTTTGAATTCATAGATATTCAGATTGGTAAATTCCTTATGGTTATTGACAGGTCTTTCACAACGATTACCAGAAATATATCTGTCATTTGAGTTAAAAGTATTTATTGAAAGTTTACAATGATTCTCACATAATCCGCAATTGACATAACGGATATTATTTTTGAAGTTAATAAGTTCATCAAGTGTGATAATCTGTGTATCTTTGGCGTTTTCTTTAGCGTATAATGCAGCGCCATAAGAACCCATCAGTCCTGCAATGTTAGGTCTGGTAACCTCTGTACCAAGTTCCATTTCGAAAGCTCTTAAGACCGCATCGTTATAGAAAGTTCCGCCCTGAGCAATTATGTGTTTACCAAGTGATGATTTATCAGTAGTACGGATAACCTTGTATAAAGCATTTTTAATTACACTTATTGATAATCCAGCACTGATATCCTCAACACTGGCACCATTCTTCTGAGCTTCTTTAATTGAAGAATTCATAAAGACTGTACATCTTGAACCCAGATCGACTGGGTGTTTTGCGAAAAGGGCCAGTTTTGCGAATTCTTCGACATCATATCCAAGAGCTTTAGCGAAGGTTTCAAGGAAAGAACCACAACCTGATGAACATGCTTCATTTAAAAAGAGATTATCAAGTGAACCATTTTGGATTTTGAAACATTTAATATCCTGACCACCAATATCAATAATAAAATCAACATCTTCTTTGAACCTTAAGGCCGCCTTTAGATGTGCCATCGTTTCAACAATTCCATAATCCAGTCTGAATGCCTGACGAATCATATTTTCACCATAACCTGTAACACACGATGAGATAATATGAATATCTGGATTATTCTTATACAGGTTTATCAGTTCATTTCTTAACAGTTCAAGTGTATTGCCTTTGTTAGACTGATATGATGAATAGACAATGTCTTCATTCTGATTAATAAGAACGAATTTTAAGGTTGTACTGCCAGCATCCACTCCAAGATAGACGTCTTTTAGATTGTTTTCATTACTGATTTTGACCGTTTCTCGATTATGACGCTTTTTAAACTCGATATATTCGTCTTCGTTATTGAATAATGGTTTTAGTGAATTATATGTACTGATATTATTACTGTTTTGAATCTTGGTGATAAGTTCATCGATATTACATTCCTTGCTGCTTAATAGGGCAGCTCCCATAGCGACATAATTCAGGGAATATTCAGGGAAGATACCTTTAAGCTTAAGTGTATTATCAAAAGCTTTACGCAGCTCAGAATTAAAGGTTAAAGGACCACCAAGATATACAACCTTACCCTTAATCTCTCTTCCTTGAGCCAAACCACCAATTGTCTGATTACATACAGCATAATAGATACTTAATGCCAGATCTTCTTTTTTCGCACCTTCATTAATCAGAGGCTGAATATCAGATTTCGCAAAGACCCCACATCTTGATGCGATAGTATAACGCTTGGTAGCTTTTTTAGCTAATGTATTCATATCTTTGACATCAACATTTAAAAGTTGCGCCATCTGGTCAATAAAAGCTCCTGTACCACCAGCACAGGTTCCATTCATTCTGATTTCCATTCCATCTGTCAGAAAAAGAATCTTGGCATCTTCGCCACCAAGTTCAATTATACAGTCGGGGTTATCAAGGTAAGTATTGGCAGCAACTCTTGTTGCATAGACTTCCTGATAAAAATCAAGTCCCAGCTTTTCGCTATAACCCATGGCTGCTGAACCTGAAACAGCTATTTTAATTTCATTAACCGCGAACCTTTCCTGTATATCCCTTAATAAAGCTTTCAGTTTTTCTGATACCAGACAGTAATGTCTTTCATATGTATGATAAATAACTTCATTATCATCATTAAGAAGAGCACATTTTATGGTTGTTGAACCAATATCAATTCCTAATCTCATTAATCTTCCTCATCTTTTAGAGCTTTATCCATAAGCTCCAATCCCTGACAGATGATGTTTCTTTCTTCTTCAGTTAATCTTTTCATCGCTCTCATATGGAATTCAAGCATTTCCTTTTCAACACTTCCAATGACTTCCATCGCTCTATCAGTTAAGGATATAGAAAGAAAGCGCTGATCATCTTCTCCTTTGTCTCTTTTGATAAGTCCAAGTTTCTCAAGTCTTGAACAGATTGATGAACAGTTAGGTAATGAAATGTTGGCAGCTTTTGATAACTGGCCAAGAGTAATGGATTCACTTTTGGCAATGATAATCAGAATACTGGCTGAAGCATATGATATACCATATTTGTTTAAGGTACGTGATGAATATTTTTCTATCTGACATTTTATATGTCGTAGTGTTTTAATAATTTCTTCAAAATTTTTGGTTTCTGTCATGGGACCTCCATAATAGTTAACTAATTAACTATTATTAGATTGTATTAATTAATGAATGAAATGTCAAATTAAAAGCCCTTTTGAGGGCTTGTTAATTAGAGTTTAGATAGAAGAACTTTTAAAAATTCATAGCTGCGGTCAAATGATGCGATTTCAATTCTTTCTGAAGGACTGTGGCAGTCAAGGATGTTTGGTCCAATGGCGACAATATCCATTTCTGGGAATTTGTTTTTAAAGATGCCGCATTCAAGCCCAGCATGAATTCCTTCAAGAACCATATCTTTACCAGTAGCTTCCTTATAGGCTTCACACATCATATCTCTGACATGACTGTGTTCCATATAATCCCATGCAGGGTACCAGTTATCATCTCTGGTTTCAAAACCCATTACCTTACCCAGAGTGAATAGTTCGTTTGCCATATCACGAATATATGATTCAAGAGCGCCTCTCATTGAGATTTCAAGTTTAAAGATATGATTATCAACACTGACTATTCCGATATTTTCAGATGCGGTTGTCAGTCCGTTTAGAAGATCGCTTTTATGTCTTAAACCAGTAGGCATAAGATAGATGAGATCAATTATCGCATCACTTTCATTTTTTACAATCTTTTCTTTTACTTCAACTTCATCAAGTTGATATTCAAGACGTCCATCGGTATGTTCAAGCTCAATTCTGATATTCTTAACAACTTCTTCAAGACGTGCTCTTAATTCATCATCACTTAAAGTAGTAGTAAAGATAATATATGCTTCTCTTGGAATGGCATTAATCTTAAGACCACCATTAATATCGACTAAAGTAATTTCATCAAGTTTCTTGGCAATTCTTGAGATCAGTTTAAGGGCATTACCTCTCTCCTTATTGATTTCAACACCAGAATGGCCACCATTTAAACCAAAGATATGCAGTTTATAGGCTTTATCACTATTTGTTTCATACTGTAGCTTTTTTGTCATGATGACATCAATACCACCAGCACTGGTAGTACTTGAAATACCTTCTTCTTCGCCATCGAGATTGATCATGCGACGGGCGTGAATATCTTCATATTTAAGTTTGAAGGCACCTTCCATGGTTGTTTCTTCCTGGGTTGTAAAGATAGCTTCGATTGCTGGATGATTAAGAGTATCATCATCAAGGACAGACAGTATCATAGCTACTCCAGCACCATCATCAGCACCTAAGGTTGTGCCTTTGGCCTTAATAAATCCATCTTCTACATAGATATCTAGCGGATCTTTACTGAAATCATGCATAGAATCGGAATTCTTTTCATCGACCATATCGATATGTGACTGTAAGGCAATGGTTTCATGGTCTTCATATCCCTTGCTTGCAGGTTTATAGATGATGACATTATAAACATCATCAGTCTTGTATTGAAGATTATGTGCTTTGGCAAAATCAATCAGATATTCACTCAGGGCTTTTTCATTATAAGAACCATGTGGAATCTTAGTGATTTCTTCAAAGTATTTTAAATAATTTTTTTCGTTTCCTAATATTGACATGTTGTTGACCTCTTTCTTTATCTCAATTGTAACATTTATTACCATAAATTCGATATCGATATTACGATTACATATACTGAAATATACTGTATTATGTAATATAATTGATACAAAGAGGTGTGAAAATGAATCAATACTTGGATAATTATGAAATATTGGAACTTGAAACTAGAATCAAAGAATACCGTGATGGTTATTATACCTTTGAAGATACTGTATTCTATGGTGAAAAGGGTGGAATGCTTAAAGATGAGGGGTATATCAATGGCTTTAAAGTTATCGATTTAAGATACGAAGATGATGTGTTATGGCATAAGGTTGATGGTGAATTAAGTGATCCTGTTACGATGAAGGTCGATGCCTATACACGTAGAATCAATACAACAGTTCAAAGTGCCCTGCATATTCTAGATGGATATTATGCGAAGATGGATGCCTATATCCCTGCGGTTGGTGTTAATCCAGATAATGAATGGTATGAAGTCAATATTAAAAACCTTGATGATGAACATCTTTTAAATGTTGAAAGATTTATGAATGATGTCATCACGAAAGATATTCATGTCGATATTAAATATGTTAAAGGTCAGGACTATGATGATCCTAAATATCAGAAGTTTGATGAATTACGTATTGTGTCTTTCGGCGATCTTGATTCACAGCCATGTGGTACCTTACATGTCAATTCGACAAAAGATATCGGATCATTTGTCATTCTTTCAAAAGAAAAGACTTCAAGAGGGACAAAGGTTCATTTTGCCTGTGGTGATGCGGTTGGGATTGTAGCCAAAAGAGATAATGCCCTGATTAATGAAGTATCAAAGACCATGGGTGTTAAGATAAACGAAATAAATGATAAAGCGATAGAACTGAATAATAGCGTTAAATCATTAAAAAAAGAAGTTAATGATTTAAAGATGGCTTTATGTGAGTATAAAGCGAAAGAATTATCTCTTTTAGGTAATGTGATTAATTATGAATGTAATGATGCACAAGA
>JAQXNC010000071.1 GCA_029097145.1 Bacillota bacterium | reverse complement strand
CTTATCGACTTGATGGTAAAAATCTATATTATATTTATGAGGCTGAATGCGATAAAAACAGCATTGTCAACATTACCAATCATTCATATTTTAATATTGATGGATCGGCATCAAAGACGATACTTAATCAGGAATTGAAGGTATTTACTGATAAGGTAGCTTTGGTTGATGAAAATGGCCTGGCAACTCGAGAAGTAATAAATGTTACAGGAACTGGATTTGATTTTAGTGATTATAATAATATAGGCACTAATATGCAGATTGGTCATAAGAATATAGAAAGTGCCAATGGTTACGATCATAATTTCGTATATGAAAACATGAACGATAAGATTATGGCCAGCATCAGGACATCTGATCTTATGATGAATATTTATTCTGATCTTCCTGGAATGCACATATATACTGCTAATTTTTTAGATGGTATGTGCGAGGGTAAAGAAGGAAATTTCTATGGTAAAAATAACGGCATATGTTTTGAGTGCCAGTTTTATCCAAACAGTATAAATTATGATGAGTTTATTAAACCTTTGATTACGAAAGGGGAAGCTGTTAAGCATTATATTCGTTATGAACTGGAGGACTAGATATGAATTATAGTAAGATAATCGATTTAATCAACGATGGAAAAATAGATGACAAGATTCGCCTTATGATTTGCGATGATGATGTTTCATCTGAAAGAAAAAGATATCTTGATATGCTTGATGATGCATATAAGATGTTTGGTGATGGTGATTATCATATTATTTCAGCTCCTGGAAGAACTGAAATTGGTGGCAATCATACTGACCACCAACACGGCAAGGTTATTGCGGCGAGTGTCAATCTGGATTCAGTAGCTGTGACTAAACCTAACGAAAGCGGTATTGTTAATTTTATATCTTCCGGTTTTAATATCAAACCTATTGATTTAAGCGACCTGGGTATTAAGGAAGATGAAATAAATCATACAGAATCATTAATCAGAGGTATTGCCTATCGTTTTTTAGAACTTGGATATAAGATTGGTGGTTTTGATGCACTGAGTAATTCTAAAGTATTGATTGGAAGTGGAATTTCATCGAGTGCTTCATTTGAAATACTGGTCTGTGAGATATTTAATCATCTTTTTAATGAAGGGATGATTGATCCAGTAACATTGGCAAAGATTGCTCAATATGCTGAGAATAACTATTTCATGAAACCTTGTGGTCTTTTGGATCAGATGGCAATCAGTGTTGGCGGATTTACTTTCATGGATTTTAAAGATGTCAAAAAACCATATGTTGAAAAGATTGATTTTGATTTCAGGGATTATAATTATTATCTGGTATTAACAAATACCAAAGGTGATCACGCAGAGTTATCTTTTGAATATGCAGCTATTCCAAATGAAATGAAGGCTGTGGCTGAAGCTATGGGGCATGAATTCTTAAGCGAATGTGATGAGGAATCATTTTATAGAAATCTAAATGAAATTCGTAAAGCAGTTAACAATGATCGTGCGATACTGAGGGCGATACATCTATTTGAAGAAAATAAACGTGTGGATATTGAAGGTAATGCAATCAGAAATGGGGATATTAATCTTTTATTAAAGACTATCAGAGAGTCAGGACGCTCTTCTTATATGTATCTGCAGAATGTCTATCCTTCATCAAGACCTAAGTCACAATCTTTAGCGATTGCACTGGCTCTTTCTGATCAATACCTTAAAGATTCAGGAGCTTTCAGAGTCCATGGTGGAGGCTTCGAGGGTACTATTCAGGCGTTTGTTAAAGAGGATAAACTGTCTCAATATCTTGAAATGATGCATAAACTCTTTGGTGAAGATTCAACATATCTGCTTTCAATCAGAAGTGTAGGTGGATATTGTCTAATATAATTAACTTTATTGGAGGAGAAAATGGTTAGTAAAAAAATGTTAAGTGAATATGCCAGACTGGCAGTTAAAATTGGCGTAAATGTTCAAAAAGGACAACCATTACTGATTAATGGTCCGGTTGAAGCTTTCGAATTCATTCGTGAGTGCGTAAAGGTTGCTTACGAAGCCGGAGCCAGCGAAGTATGGGTTGATTATCGTGATAATAATCTGCAACGTATGTCTTTTGAACATGTTGAAACAGAGACTTTAAAAGAAATCCCATCATGGGCAATCGACAGAATTAAATATCGTATCGATAAAAAATATTGTGTTCTACATGTTATATCTGATGATCCGGATTTACTTGAAGGAATTGATTCTCAAAAGGTATTCGAGGTTCAGATGGCTAATATGAAGGCTTCTAATCAGTTTCAGTATTATACGATGAATAATATTGGTCAATGGAGTATTGTTGCATATCCTAATCGTAAATGGGCAAAGAAGGTCTTCCCTGAACTTAGTGAAGATGAAGCGTATGATCGTTTATGGGATGCTATAATGTCAACTTCAAGAGTTAGTGAAGATGGTGATGTAACCAAGGCATGGGATGAACATAATAGAGAAGTCAAAGTACATTCTGAAAAGCTAAACGAGTTTAACTTTAAATCTTTACATTTCGAAAACAGTCTGGGAACAGATCTTAAGGTTGGACTTATCAGAAACCATATCTGGGAAGGTGGAGCTGATAAGACTCAAGGTGGAGTTACTTTTAATCCTAATATTCCAACTGAAGAAGTATTTACAATGCCTGATTGTTATCACATCGATGGAACTGTTGTTTCAACAAAACCATTATCATATAATGGCAAGTTAATTGATGAATTTAAACTGACATTTAAAGATGGCAAGGTAATCGAATACAGTGCTAAAACAAATGAAGATGTATTAAAGAATATGCTTGATACTGATGATGGATCTAGATCTTTGGGTGAAGTAGCGCTCATCTCTTATGATTCACCGATATCTAATTCAAATATTCTATTCTACAATACTCTGTTTGATGAAAATGCATCATGTCATCTGGCTTTAGGTAAGTGCTATCCAACTAATGTTAAGGGTGGTAGCGACATGACATCAGAAGAACTTCATAAACTTGGCGGAAATGATTCAATGATTCATGTTGATTTCATGTTTGGCTCAAGAGATATGTCTGTAACAGGGACAACTTATGATGATAAAGAAGTTGTTGTATTTGCAGATGGAAACTTTGTTTTCTAAAAGATACACTTAATAAGAAATTGTAAAAATACCAGTGCTTCATTGTAACACTGGTTTTTTATGATATAATTTAGACAAGGGGAATCTATGTTTCATATTAGTGACATTAAGAAGTTTAAAAAATGTCCTAGATTATATTATCTGAGTATTGATTCGGTTTCTGAATTTCAGCCTTACCTTCGCAATGATGAAGAATTGACAACATTAATAATTAAATACCTTGGTATTGATAATTATTATTTAGGTGTTAGAGGCGACGATAACCAAAGAGTATTAAGCGAGATTGATAATTTTGAATGGTTTGTAAAAGCTCGCTTCGAATATAATGATTTAAGAGTTAAAATACCTTTTCTACACAAGACAGAGAATGGATTTGATTTATATTTTACTTTATATGCCTTATATCCGCATGACGATGATGCCGATTACTATAGATATAATATCTGGGTTTTGGAGAAACTTGGTATCAGGATTAATAATATCAGTATTATTCATCTAAATGCCAATTATGTGTTAGGTGATAGTTTGGATGTGAATGAATTATTCATTACTTCAAAAAATTTTTATAACACTAAGAACCATCCATCATCTGATATACGAGAAAAAATTTATGAAAAGAAAGTTGATTTGGATGAAATAATCACTGAAATGAAGATAAATTCTCTTGATGATTATCAGCCGATTAGAAAGAGAGCCTGTAAAGCGAAAAATCTTTGCAGTTATTATGAAAACTGCTTTGGAAAAGACGAAGAATTACCTGATGACAGTATCCAGTATCTGGTATCAAGCCAGTTTAAACAACAAATGTACCAGGAAGGTATTAGGCATCTTAAAGATGCGAATACTGCTCGATTAGAAGGCACACGTTGTCAGTATGCTCAAATTATGGCTAGCAGAAATGGTGGATTGTACTATGATTATTATCCTTTGAAGACATGGATGGAATCATTGCACAAACCAATAGCTTTCATCGATTTTGAATGGGAAAGATATATTGTACCACCATTTAAAGGTTTAAAACCTTATGATGTCGTATGCTTTGAATATTCATTACATATTCTTGATGAAGAAGGTAATTTAAAACACAATACTTACATTGGCACTAGAGATTGCCGAAGAGAATTCATTGAGTCGTTAATCAATGATATTCCAAGCAATGCCTCTATCATTGCATATAACGCCATCGGAGCAGAGATGATTCGAATTAGAGAATTAGCAGAACAGTTTCCTGAATATGCTTCTTTATTGAATCAAATACTCGAAAATTTTATTGATATGTCATTTCCGTTTATTGGTGGCCTGGTCTATGATACTCGAATGCGAGGAAACTATTCAGTTAAATCGCTTCTTAATGTAGTATCTGATTATAGTTATCATGATTTGGCAATACACGACGGAATGGATGCAGTTTATGAATGGAGGAAAATAGACCGCGGAGAAGATGTAGATCAGTTATATATTGAAAATTCACTAATAGAGTATTGCTCGATGGATTCTTACGCTCTTTATCTAATTTATTGCTGGTTATTAGACATTATCAACAATAATAATGTCATAACATAATATTAAACAGGAGGAAATGTTATGAAATTCGAAATTTATGGAGACAACATCACAATTACAGAAGGGATGAAACACAAAATCGAAACCAAACTTTCTTTTTTGAAGAAATATCTCTTAATTGATGAAAATACCACTGCAAGAGTAGTGGCAAAAGTCTATCCTAATGCACAGAAGGTAGAAATAACTATTCCTAGTAAAGTAGGAATCTTAAGAGCTGAGGTTATGCACGAGGATTTCTATGCAGCTATTGATTTAGCTATAGATAAATTGGAAGATCAGATTAGACGTCAAAAAACGCGTCTATCAAGACGCCACAAAGATTCTCTTGCAGAGACATTTATTGAACAGAATAATAATTTAAGTGCCAATGATGAAGTTGTAGTTAAAACTAAAACAATTGATGCTGAAGAACTTAGTCTTGATGAAGCTATCATGAGAATGGAAATGTTATCACATTCATTCTTTATTTATCATGATACAGAATCAGATAAGATGGCCGTAGTATACAAGCGATTAGATGGCAATTATGGTTTAATCGAAGTAGATGAATGATGAATTATTAGATAGACGATGGATAGAACGAGTACAAAAAAAAGCAATTTTGGCCTTCGATAACAACAAATTAAATAAAGAATATATGGCAATTTACATTAAAGGATATCGAGATTTCTCTAAAATGCTTTATGACCATGATCATGGTTTTATAAGGCATGATCCAGAAGAGATTGAATCAATCAGAAAGATGGTTCAACACATGGAAAATACCATCAATTATCTTGATGAGAGCGAGCAGTTTATTATCTATAATGAACTCATACTCCATAAGACTGGTAAATGGTATCTGGAGTACTATAGTGAAAGTTCATATCGAAGAAAATGCAAAACCGCTTATTCGAATTATTTAAGGTTGTTAGAATTATAATTTAAGGCTATGCCCGTATAGACTACGGGCATTTTTTAATAGTATAAAGTTGAAGATAGAACTTAATTATTGTAAAATTTAAATAGGCAAATTGTTTGTCACTAATATAATTTGAAGGAGATTTTAATATGTTAAAAGGAATTGCCGCATCAAGCGGTGTTGCAATTGGAAAGGCTTATAAACTCGAACAGCCACTAATTGTAATGAAAGACGTTAAAGGCGAAACTGAAGCTGAATTAAAAATTTTTAAGGATGCAATCAGTAAAACTATTAGCGATATTGAAAAGGTTAAGGAAAGAGCTGCAAAGAATCTTTCTAGTGAAGAACTCGCTATTTTTGATGCTCATTTAATGATGGCTAATGACCCAGAATATCATTCACAGATTGAAGAAATGATTAAGAATGGATCTAATGCAGACGAAGCTGCAAAATCTGTATCTGATATGATGATTGCAATGTTTGAATCAATGGGTGATGCTTATTTTAAAGAAAGAGCTGCAGATATTAAAGATGTTAGCTATCGTTTAATCTGCAATATCTTAGGTTTAACAATTCCTGATTTAACTGCCATCGATGAAGAAGTAATTATCATTGCTGAAGATTTAACTCCATCTGATACAGCTCAGTTAAATAAACAGTATACTTTAGGTTTCTGTACAGAAATCGGTGGTCGTACATCTCATTCTGCTATTATGGCAAGATCTCTTGAAATTCCAGCAGTTGTAGGAACTACAGGTGTTATGGAAACAGTTAAAAATGGTGATATGCTTGTTTTAGATGCTATCGAAGGTCATTTGATTGTAAATCCAAGCGAAGAAGAAGTTAAGGAATACAGCGCAAAACGCGATACATATAAAGCTGAAAAAGAAGCTCTTAAAGTTCTTGTGAATGAAAAGAGTGTGACTACAGATGGTCACGAAGTTGATATCGCAGGTAATATCGGTACTCCAAAAGATGTTGCTGGTGTTGTAGCTAACGGTGGTGAAGCTGTTGGTTTATATCGTACAGAATTCCTCTATATGGATTCAACAGATGATTTCCCAACTGAAGATGAACAGTTTGAAGCATATAAAGCTGTACTGGAAGGTATGAATGGCAAGAAGGTAGTTGTTCGTACATTAGATATCGGTGGCGATAAGAAACTGAACTACTTTACATTCCCTGAAGAAATGAATCCATTCCTTGGATATCGTGCAATTCGTTTGTGCTTAGATAGAACTGATATTTTCAGAACTCAGTTACGTGCATTATTAAGAGCTTCAGTATATGGTAAACTGGCTATCATGTTCCCAATGATTGCGACAATCAAAGAATTTAAAGATGCTAAAGCTATTTTTGAAGAAGAAAAAGCAAAACTTGTATCTGAAGGTGTTGCAGTATCTGATACTATCGAAGTTGGTATGATGGTAGAAATTCCTGCATCTGCAGTATTAGCTGATAAATTTGCTGAATATGCTGATTTCTTCTCAATTGGTACAAACGACCTTGTTCAGTATTCAATGGCTGCAGATAGAATGTCTCAGAAAGTATCATACCTCTATCAGCCTTTAAATCCTTCTGTATTAAGATTGATTAAGAGCGCTATCGATGGTGCACATGCTCACGGTAAATGGTGTGGAATGTGTGGTGAAATGGCTGGTGACACATTAGCTGCTCCTGTATTACTAGGTCTTGGACTTGATGAATTCTCAATGAGTGCTTCATCAATTCTTCCTGCAAGAAAGATGATCAGATCTTTATCTAAAGCTGAAATGGAAAAACTTGCTGAAGAAGCTTTAAATAAGGAAACAATGGAAGAAGTTGTAGAACTTGTAAAGAACACTTTAAATAAATAATCATCAAAAGCACCTAATAGGTGCTTTTGATTTAATTATCAAGTATAATTGTAAATATGAAGAAAGTTATGTTTATTTCTAGTGGTGGTGGTCATTTAAATGAACTGCTTCAGCTAAGTCCTCTTTTTAAAAAATATCAGTATTCCCTTATAACAGAAAAAACTGAAACAACTGTATATTTAAAAGATAAGTATCAAAGTGTTTCGTATCTGTTATATGGTACCAAGGAACATTTGTTTAAATATCTTTTTATATTCAGTTTCAACATTATAAAGTCTCTCTGGCTTTTTATTAAGTATCAGCCAGATGCTGTTGTTACAACAGGGACTCATACAGCTGTACCAATGTGTTATATCGCACATTTAATGGGTAAAAAAGTAATATATATTGAAACATTTGCCAATGCCAAGACACCAACCAAGGCTGGACCAATAATTCATAAAGTAGCAGATAAGTTTATTGTTCAGTGGCCAGACATGGTAAAGTTTTACGATAAGGCAGAATACTGGGGGTGGATTTTCTAATGATATTTGTCAGTCTGGGTACACAGGACAAACCATTTAAAAGGCTAATTGATTATTGTGAGAAACTTGATACTGATGAGAAGATAGTTGTTCAGAATGGTTTAACTGATTATAAATCTGATAAGCTGATTCTTAAACGATTTCTTTCTCCTGAAGAACTTGATAAGGCAATAGATGATGCCAGCGTTGTAATCACTCATGGTGGCGTTGGAACTATTATAAATTGTCTGAATAAAGGCAAGAAGATTATAGCTTGTCCAAGACTTTCTAAATTTCATGAGCATCATAACGATCATCAGTGTGAGATAATTGATGAATTTGAGAAGGATGGATATTTAATCGCACTTCGTGAAGGTGATGATATTAATGAGATTATTAAAAAAGCCAGAAATTTTAGTCCGAAGAAATACACAAGCAATACATCTAACTTTATAAAAAAACTAGATGAATATTTAGAAAATATATAGTATAATATTTTGACGTAAAGAGGTGAACTATTAATGGGAAGAGCACATGAAGTCAGAGCTGCATCAATGGCGAAGACTGCTGCAATGAAATCAAAATTATATTCAAGATACGGAAAGGAATTATATATCGCTGCAAAATCAGGAGTTCCTGATCCAGATATGAATCAGTCATTAAAGAGAAAGATTGCTGAAGCTAAAGCTAATCAGGTTCCAGCTGATGTAATTAAGAGAGCTATTGAAAAGGCTAAAGGTGGCTCAAATGAAAACTATGATTCACTAAGATATGAAGGTATTGGTCCTGGTGGAGCTACCATCATTATTGATTGTCTGACAGATAATTCAAATCGTACCGTAGCTTCAATGAATACATGTTTCAACAAGGCACACTGTAAACTTGGTGTTAAAGGATCTGTTTCATTTAATTATGACAATTTAGGCGTTTTGTCTTTTAATTATGATGATGAAGAAAAAATGCTTGATGAACTCATTATGGGTGAAGTAGATGTTAAGGATATCGAGACTGAAGATGGCATAATGACAGTATATACAGAACCATCTGATTTACATAAAGCTCAGGAAGTAATTGAAAATATGATTCCTGATTGCGAATTCTCTGTATGTGCAATTAAAATGCTGCCTCAGGAATATGTAAAATTAGAAAAACCTGAAGAAAGAGAATTATGGGATAGACTTCTTCGTTTGCTTGATGAAGTAGACGATGTACAGGAAGTGTTCCATAACGTTGAGGATTAATTCATTTATCATCCAGCTTTATTGCTGGGTGATTTTTATTATTGGTGCTCTCAAAAGATATTCTTGTAAATTTCTTTCATTAATTGTAATATGTAGTTACGAAGATATGCTTTATTTAGGGATATTGGGATTTGTTTTTTTATTTATTTATGATTTAAATCAAATCTTATTTAGACAGAAGATATTAAAGGTTTGTTTTGCGATTGGGATATTTATGATTATATTGTCAACCGTAATTGCTGTTTTTAATCCGATAAAGAGTGTTTTTGGAATTTTTATCGCAGTGATAGCGCTCTGCTATACAATTTATGCTTTATTCTTTGCTTTAGATTTTAATGATACCTATATAGGTGATAAGTATCAAGTAAATGATAAAGGATTGTATGCATTATGTAGGCATCCTGGATTCTATGGTTTGCTCGGTATTTATCTGGGTTTATTTATAGCTTATAGGACAAATCTTTTACTTATGATGTTTGTTGTATATAACCTCTTAAATTTTATTTACATTCTTTTTGAAGATTTGGTTGTATTTCCACAGATATTCGATGACTACGATAGGTATAAAAAGGAAGTTCCTTTTCTGATTCCAAATAAAAAGAGCATCAGAAAATGTTTGTTTGACAGGGGATAAAATGAAATTTGAAGAAAAGCTTAAATGTGAGGGACGTAAGGAAGTATTTGATGAATACTGTTCTTTTATGGATCTGAACATTGAAGAGTACATGCAAATACAGAAAAGTCTGCTTAAAGAGCAGATACTTTTGTTTACTAATTCAAAACTGGGAGAATCGATTATTGGAAATCGTAAGATTGAAACAATCGATGATTTCAGGAAATATGTTCCTTTGACTACATATGAAGATTATGCTGATATTCTGCTTTTAAAAGATGATAGCTATCTCCCAAAAGAAGCATCTTTATGGATAGAAACAACCTGGGAGGGTGGCAAACATCCTGTTAAGGTGGCACCTTACTCTAAGGGCATGATTGAGACGTTTTTTACAAATATGTGTGCATGTATGCTGATAGCTACTGGGGAAAAGCGTTATGACTTTGACGTCAAGAAAGAGTACCATATGTTATATGGACTGGCACCACTTCCTTACGCTACTGGTCTTTTACCATTGGGTCTAGATAATCAGATTGGTGTACAGCTGCTACCTGATGTTAAAACTGCAAACTCGATGTCTTTTTCAGAACGTAACAAACTAGGTTTTAAGCAGGGACTGACAGAAGGTATTGAGTACTTCTTTGGTCTTGGAAGTGTTACATATTATATATCTAAGAGTCTTGATAAAATGAATGGTTCAAGTGGTGGAGTTGAAATCGGGAAACTTTTACGCCATCCAAAACGTCTGTTTCGTCTTTTAAGAGGCAAACTTAAGGCTAAATCAGAGAATCGTCCTTTGTTACCAAGAGATCTTTTTGATTTAAAGGGTTTTGTGGTAGCTGGTACCGATAATGAATTATATAAAGATGATCTTGAAAAGATGTGGGGAAAGAGACCTCTTGAGATATTTGCTGGAACTGAGCCAACTTTAATTGGAACAGAACTGTATTCTCGTAATGGCATGATATTTTTCCCTGATGCCTGTTTTTATGAGTTTATTCTTGAAGAAGATCTTGAAAAAGAAAGAAAGAATCCAGATTATAAAGTACCAACATACTTAATGGATGAAGTAGTACCTAACTGTAATTACGAAATAGTAATCAGTGTTTTAAAGGGTGGTGCTTTTATGCGCTATCGTGTTGGTGATATCTATCGCTGTGTATCGACATATGATCGCTTGGATAATGTGAAACTACCAATGTTTAAATATATTGATAGAGTCAAGGATGTCATAGATATTGCAGGATTCACAAGAATAACCAAAAACTCTATTGATGAAGTGATTAAATTATCACACCTTGATATTGTTGATTATATTGCAGCTAAGGAGATAATTGACAATCGTCCTTATTTGCATCTCTATATTGAAATGGATCCAAAGAGCGTTATTTCTGATGCAGTATGTATTACGGTTATAAAAGATCATTTAACTGCATATTTCAAGTTTGTCGATGATGATTATCATGATCTAAAGAAGATTCTTGGTGTAGATCCTTTGATTGTGACAATACTGAAAAATGGAACATTAAGCAGATATCCTGAAGAGATAGCACGCATCAATCCGTCTTTGCATGATATCAGTAGAATGTTAAAATACATGAGTGAGGCGGAATCATGACAAGATATGTATTAGTTCCGGTTATATGTCTTTCGGTATATGCATTCCTGCTGGTATCGATGTCACTGAGTAAAAAAGACAGGTTGATTAAATCATATATCTGTGTTTTAATAGCAATGATTTTATGGACTGGTGGATCATTCTTAATGCGTATAGGAATGATACCTTCAATCAAATTCTGGTATGATATATCGATACTGGGATTATTGTCCTGTGTTTTTACGCTGTTCAGTTTTGTGATAGTGTATATAAATAAGAAAATCGATTTGAACTGTATAGTTTGGTTCGTCATAATGATGATTCTGGCGATAATAAATGCATATAATGGATGGTTTATACCTGCTCCAGAACTCGTTGAGACTGCATCAGGTGTAAAGTTTATATATACTACTACATACCACGCATATATTTTATATGCCTTTTCGATAGTCGGTGCTTTAAATCTTTGTTATCGCGTTATTAAGTCAATCAATGATAATAAGGAACTCATTAATGAGCTTAGACCACTTTTCATAGGAATTCTATCAATGCTATTAGGGCATCTTTTATACTTTTTACCAGTATTCAAAGGATTTCCAATCGATATTATTTCTGGTATTGTAATGGCAATCTGTATGTACTATATGGTATATCAACGTAAACTGTTTAAGTTGACACTTCTGGTATCAAAGATGAATATTCAGATATTCTCATTCCTTTGCACGATATTAATATTTGTATATTCAGTTGAACCTTTAGATGCTTTTATCAGTTTGGTACTTGGTAAATACAGTAAATACAGTGCATTCATGTTTGCACTACTCTTTACTGTTGTAACATATGCAATTTTTAAATTCTTCTCAAGCTTTATTGATAAGGTATTCATTAAAAATGAAATCAGACAGAATGAAGCACTTAGAGAATACTCATTAGAAGTAAATAAGAGTCTAAAGATTGAAGATGTAATAGAATTAACTATAAACAACCTTAAATCTGTACTCGATACAAATGATATTATTATCGCTCTTTTAGATGAAAAGAAGGGTGAATATGTTTTATATGGAGATAAGAAGTATTTTGCTTATCCAAATATTAATGACAATTCTCAGGTATTTAAATATCTTGACAATGTTAATGAATGTGTCAGTTATGCCGAATTTACCCGTTCTATTTATTATCGTTCTTTGTGGCAGAAAGATAAGGAATACTTGATTAATTTAAATATTGATCTGATGGTTCCGCTAAAAGAAGAAAAACTGATTGGTGCCATTCTGTTATCTAAAAAGACTAAAGGAAGTTATAAATATGACGAGATTGTTTATTTGACATCACTGGCATCAGTAGCGACTATCGCAATTAAGAATGGACGTCTTTATAATAAAGTCTTTATTGAAGCAACTCATGATGATTTGACTGGTTTATATAATCGTCGCTTTTTCTATGAAGTTCTTGAAGAATCGTTTGAAAAGATGAAATCCTCTTTGACAATGATGAATATTTCGATTGATGATTTCAGATTGTATAATCAGCTATATGGTAACTCTGTAGGCGATGATGCATTGAAGAAAATTGCTGAAATTATTAAGGCAACAGTTGGCAAAAAAGGTTTCGCTGCCAGAAGTCAAGGTAAGGAATACCTTGTTTTGTTGCCGGAATATACTGTTTCTCAGGCGATTAATCTCGGGGAAGAGATACGTAAACAGATACAGCAGATAAATTCATCTGGTACGATCAATGCCAAGGTATTAACTGCTTCTATAGGTATAGCCAATATTCCATTAAATGCCAGTAATATCAAACAGCTTATTGAATGTACCGACCACGCAACGTTTGTAGCAAAAAAATCAGGGAAGAACTGTATTAACGTCTATAATATTGACACAATTCAGAGTAACGATAGAAAACAAGCTCTTAAGGCATCTAAAATCTATTCAGAATACAGTAATACTATTTATGCTCTGCAGGCTGCGATTGATACAAAAGATCACTATACTTTCTCACACAGCAATAATGTTGGTTATTACGCTACTGAATTAGCTAAGTATTATGGATTAAGTGAGAATATTATAGAAATAATTAGAGAAGCTGCTTTATTACATGATATCGGTAAAATTGGTATTCCTGAGCACATCCTTAACAAAGCAGGACGATTGACATCGGATGAGTATGAGATAATTAAGACTCATGTTGATAACTCAATCGGTATTATTCGTCATCTTCCAAGCCTGGATTATGTTATTCCTGCTGTGGTATCACATCATGAAAGATGGGATGGTAAAGGCTATCCACGAAAAATCAGTGGTAATGATATTCCGTTATCAGGACGTATACTCTGTATAGCAGACTGTTTTGATGCAATGACTTCAAAAAGAGCCTACAAGGAAGCTTATAGTGTTGATAAGGCTCTTGACGAGATTGATAAACAGGCTAATCGACAGTTTGATCCTGAACTTGCAGCTTTATTCATTAAACTGGTTAAAGAAGGTAAGATTGAATTAAGATTTAAATAAAACTTATATACAATAAAGAATCCCGTCCAGGATTCTTTATTTATGCTCTTTTAAGATGTTTCTTATAGATACCGCTATAGTAGTATATGATAAATACCAGTGATGTGATTATCCATGAAATTGGATATACCATAAATACTGTAATGAATGATGCATCAGGCATAGAAAGTATCCATATAACACGTATGCCAACAATTCCTATAGCTGTAATTACAGTTGGTATAAAACTATCACCCATACCTCGAAGGGTACCAGACAATATTTCAATTGGTATAAATGTTATCCAGAAAGGAGCAACATATTGAATGATTGTTTTTCCAATCGCAATAACTTCAGGATCGGAATTGAATAATCCCAAAAGATTAGGTGCAAAGAATATACACACAAGTGAAATACATATTGATATAACAGTAGCGATAATCATCCATTGATTATTGCCTTTACTAACACGTTCCATTTTACCGGCTCCATAATTTTGACCAACGAAGGTTGTTATGGCGACTCCAAATGCTCCATCAATCATCCAGAATATGGCATCAATCTTTCCAAAGGCTGTATTAGCTGCTATTGCATTAACACCAAATGAATTAATTGCAGAAGTAATAAGAAGATTGGAGATTGTATATAATACGCTTTGAATACCTGCGGGCAAACCGATTCTGAAACTGTCTTTTAGTATTGATTTATCAATTGAAAGTTCTTTTAAATTAAGATGTAAGGCATCATCACTTTTGATAAGTGATAGAATAACGAGAAAGGCTGAAACAGATTGAGCAATTATGGTAGCTAATGCAACGCCTTTAACACCCATAGAGAATTTATAGACAAACAGAATGTCGAGTACGATATTGACAATACATGATACTATCAGGAAATATAATGGATGTTTTGAATCACCGACTGCTCTTAGTATTGAGCATCCCATATTATAAAGCATCATTGAGACAAGTCCGATCGAACATATTTCAATATATTCCATTGACATATCTAATATTTCAAGTGGAACTCCTAGTATAGTCAATGCAGTTTTTGATGTAGTGAAAATCAAGAAAGTCAAAAGAATCCCAAAGACAATTGATATTGTGATTGAAGTATGCACAGTTCTAGAAATACGATTGTAATTATTCATGCCAAAGAATTGAGATACCAGAACTGTAGCACCAGAACCCAGTCCAGTGAAAAAACCAACAAAGAGATTCAGATATACACCAGTTGTTCCTCCAACAGCTGCCAATGCTTCTTTACCCAAAAAATTGCCAATAACCAGAGCATCTACCGTGTTATATAATTGTTGAAAAAAAGTTCCAAACAATATTGGAAAAAAGAAGAATAATAATGGCTTAATAATCGAACCTTCTGTAATGCTTGATTTGCTTGACATATAACCTCTCAAAAAAACGATATATACTGATTATATTACTTGTTATTTTAAATGCAATATGAATTACTGTTAAATAAAGATGACTTTTAGATAAAAAGAAATTTATTTAGTAACATATCTATCAATAATATGTTAAAATATTTTAGTTAGTATAAAAATAAGAGAGAAAAAGAAGGAAAAAAGAATGGCAAAAGAAACATTTACATTTGATTTCTGCGGTCGTAATTTAACTGTCGAGACCGGTGAAATCGCAAAACAGGCTGGTGGTTCTGTTCTGGTTCGTTATGAGGACACAGTCGTATTATCTACTGCAACTGCTTCAAGTGTGGCTAAAGATACAGATTTCTTCCCACTTACAGTTTCGTTCGAAGAAAAACTATATTCAGTTGGTAAAATTCCTGGAGGTTTCTTAAGAAGAGAAGGTCGTCCTAGTGAGCACGCAACATTGACTGCTCGTTTAATCGATAGACCAATTCGTCCTTTGTTTGCTGAAGGATTCAGAAATGAGGTTCAGGTTGTAAATACTGTTTTATCAGTAGATACAGACTGTTCAGCTGAAATGGCTGCATTATTTGGTGCATCACTGGCTCTTTGCATTTCAGATATTCCATTTGATGGCCCAGTAGCAGGATGTATCGTTGGTTATATCGATGGCCAATATGTGATTAATCCATCAGTCAAGGACATGGAAAGATCGCTTATCAATCTAACTGTTGCTGGTACTAAGGATGCAATTAACATGGTTGAAGCTGGAGCTAAGGAAGTTAGTGAAGATATCATGCTAGATGCATTGATGTTTGGCCATGAACACATCAAGAAGTTATGTGCATTTGAAGAAGAAGTTATTGCTAAATGTGCTAAGGAAAAGATGGAAGTTAAACTTTATGAAATCAATCCTGAAATCAAGGCTTATGTCGATGCTAATGCGAAAGAAGATTTAAAGACTGCTGTATCTATTAAACAGAAACTTGAAAGATATGGCAAAATTGATGAAATCGAATTAAGTGTAGCCGAACATTTTGAAGGTCTTGAATATACTTCTGAAAAAGAAAAAGATAAAGCTGTTAAACAGTCCCAGGAATACTGTACAGAAATAGTTGCTGAAGAAGTCAGAAGACTGATTAGTGTTGAAAAGATTCGTCCAGATGGACGTGCAGTTAACGAAATCAGACCATTAAATTCACAGGTTGATTTATTGCCAAGAGTACATGGATCTGCTTTATTTACCCGTGGTGAAACTCAGGTATTATCAGTAACAACTTTAGGTCCTCTGGGAGATAATCAGGTTATTGATGATTTAACTGAAGTTGAAGAAAAACGATTCATGCACCATTACAATTTCCCACCATATTCAGTTGGTGAAGTTGGACGTATGGGCAATCCTGGACGTCGTGAAATTGGACATGGGGCATTAGGTGAAAGAGCACTTTCTCAGGTGCTTCCAAGTGTTGAAGAATTCCCATATGCCATTAGAACTGTGGCTGAAGTACTTGAATCTAACGGTTCATCTTCACAGGCTTCAATCTGTGCTGGTACTATGTCTTTAATGGCTGCTGGTGTTCCTATTAAAGCTCCTGTAGCTGGTATTGCCATGGGTCTTATTACATATGGTGATCACTATACTATTTTAAGTGATATTCAGGGTATGGAAGACCACTATGGAGATATGGACTTCAAGGTAGCTGGTACTAAGAATGGTATTACAGCATTACAGATGGATATTAAGATTAAGGGTATTTCTAAAGAAATCCTTAAGGAAGCTTTAGCACAGGCTCATGAAGGCCGTATGACTATTATGGAAAATATGATGGCTGCTATTTCTGAACCTAGAAGTGATGTCAGCAAGTATGCTCCTAAGATGGATACTGTTACAATCCCTGTAGATAAGATTAGAGAAGTAATTGGTACAGGTGGTAAGATGATTAATCAGATTATCGAAGAATGCGATAATGTTAAGATTGATATCGATGATGATGGCAAGTGTGTTATCTATCATATGGACCGTGAGGCTATTAATAAGGCAAAGGCAATGATTGAGGGAATTATTAGAGAAGCCAAGGTTGGTGAAATATATGATGCCAAGGTTGTCAGATTAGAAAAGTTTGGTGCATTTGTTGAACTGTTCCCTAATCAGGATGCTTTACTACATGTTTCTAAGATTTCTCATGAAAGAGTTGAAAAAGTTGAAGATGTACTCAAAATTGGTGATATCATCAAAGTTAAAGTTATGGAAATCGATGAAAAAGGACGTGTTAATGTCAGTGCCAAAGAGCTTCTTCCAAAACCTAAGAAAGAAGATACTCGTGCTGAAGAAAAACATGAAACAGTTGAGAAACGTGAAGCTGGTGAAAAACGTTTCTTTGGAAAGAAAGAGAAAAAGGATGAGTAATCATCCTTTATTGTTAGAATTATGAGAATGCGTAAGAAGAAATGGGTCGATCCATTTATTGAAGAAGAAAACAGATATATTGTTAAGGATGTCAAACCAATAGGACATTGGCATGAAGAGTATTCTAAAGATAAACTGTATCTTGAAATAGGTATGGGTATGGGTGATTTTATTACTCAGAGTGCTTTTAAAAATCCAGATATACTTTATGTTGGATTTGAGAAGGTTACTACATGTGTTGCGAAGAGTGTTATTAAGGCAGAAGAGCTTGAAATAGATAATTTCCGCGTAATTCTTGATAATGCTGATAATCTTGAAGAATATTTCAATGATGAAGTAGATAGAATCTATCTTCATTTCAGTGATCCATGGCCTAAGAAGGCCCATGCCAAAAGAAGACTTACACACTCAAAATATCTGAATATTTATCGTAAAGTATTAAAAGCAGATGGTGAAATTATCTTTAAGACCGATAATAAAGATTTATTCGAGTTTTCAATACCTGAATTTATTAATAATGGTTTTAAGATGACAGACCTTTCTGTAGATTATCATCGACGTGAAAATGATGATATTTTAACTGGTTATGAAACCAAGTTTAAAGAAATGGGACAGCCGATTTATTTTGCGAAATTTATTAAGTGTTAATGATATAATGTTTATATGAAGAAATTTATAAAGTTATTAATGACTATTATCTGTATGATGATGCTGACAGGATGTATAGAGACCAAAAGGTATATTGCGTATTCTGTTTACCCAGTTGGTTATCTGATTAATCGTATTGCAGGAGATAAAGTCAATACCATATCTATTCAGACTGATGAGATGGTACAGGTATCGAATATTGTGGATAATTATGAAGAAATCTTAAAAGATTCTACATATTTCTTTCATATTGGTAAACTTGAACCATATCTTGATTTATATAGTAATGAAATCACTGAAACTGGTGTAGAAATAGTCGACCTGTCGGTCTTAAATTCGATATATAAGTTTCAAAGATATACACTGGTATATGTCGATGGAAAAGAATCTTATGTTGAAGGTCCGTATTATAACTCGGAACTGTTTGATAAGATAGATACTAACGACAATGATTTAATGCTTTGGATGGACCCAATTGGTATGCTGTCAATGGCAAACGACATTTATCAGCTTCTATCAACAAATTATGTTGAAGGAGCTACTGCATTCAAAGATAATTATAGTAAACTGGAATCTGATCTTATCGGTCTTGATGCCTCTTATCAGAATTTATCAACAAGACTTAAAAAAGAAAATAAAACAAT
>JAQXNC010000070.1 GCA_029097145.1 Bacillota bacterium | reverse complement strand
AAAAATCTCTTCTGGAATATATTTACCTTCAAGATAGTTTTCTTTTTTAATTGATGTCCCAACATTATATGAATGTACCTGTTCATAATTATGCTCATAAAGGGCATTTCTTAAATCAACCAGGCTTTCTTCAAAGTCTTGTATATTACCTTCATAGAAGTTTGCATGACACTTAATACCCCACATATATCTTCTTTCAATATATTCAAGGGTAATAGTGCCAGTAGCAGGGGACTTACAGTATCTTTCTATCGCATTAATTGCCCGGGTAACAGAATCACGCTGTCTTTTAAGTTTATTGATATTTTCATAGATCTGATCCTTTTTCTGATTAAGAATATCTTCAATCATACGAATATCTTCTTTCTTTAAAACATCCGCAATCTCACTAAGACTCATTCCAAGTTCCTTCATATAGGCAATCATATCAAGACGGGCATTCTGGTCGAGATCATAATAACGATAACCGGTTTCTTCATCGGTATATCTTGGTTTAAGTAAATCCTTTTCATCATAAAGCCGTAACGTTGGAATGGTTACACGATTGATTCTGGCCATTTCACCAATTGAAATAAGTTTTTTATCTTTCATATATAAACTCTACTTTCATTTAGAGTTTAGCATATATCCGAACAGTTTTGTGATTTTTTTAACAAGTTTAACATCTGTTATTTTACCAAATCAGATATTTTTAAATATGACTTCTACTTTCTGATTTTTTATTCGCAGGATATGAAGTAACAATGTTAAAAATATAAATTATTGTAATAAAAAAGAATAGGGGAGATTGGCTGTTCCTTGTAAGAACTTTCAATTCTTTTCTATTCTTTAAATTTATATAGATATATTTAAGTATTAATTAGTATAATTTAGCACCAGCTGGAATGTTGTCATCAACCATCAGAAGATTTAAACCTTCATGACCATCTTCTTCATGAACAGCTGAGATCAGCATACCACATGAATCTATACCCATCATCTTTCTTGGAGGTAGGTTAGTAATAGCGATTAGGGTCTTACCTACAAGTTCTTCTGGTTCATAATATTCATGAATACCGCTTAAGATAACTCTTGGAGTATCTGTACCATCATTTAAGACAAACTTTAAGAGTTTCTTACTCTTTGGCACTGCTTCACATTCAAGAACCTTAACAGCTCTGAAATCTGATTTAGAGAATGTATCAAAATCAACTTCTTCAGCGAATAATGGTTCAATTACCACATTAGAGAAATCAGTTCTCTTTGTAGGTTTAGCTTCAGTAGCTTCCTTAGCTTTAGCAGGTTTATTTGTGGCTCTATCTTTCATATGAGGGAAGAGTAATACTTCTCTGATTGAATCAACTTCAGCAAACAACATAACCAGTCTATCAATACCGATACCAATACCACCAGTAGGAGCTAATCCATATTCAAGAGCTTCAACATAGTCAACATCCATTTCACTAGCTTCTTCATCACCCATATCCTTAAGTTTCAGCTGATTTTCAAATCTTTCACGCTGATCGATAGGGTCATTTAATTCAGTAAAGGCATTAGCGTATTCTGTACCATTGATATAGAATTCAAATCTGTCAGTAAATCTTGGATCTTCAGAATTTCTTTTTGCCAGAGGTGAAATTTCTACTGGATGACCATATACAAATGTAGGCTGTACCAGATCTTCTTCACATAAAGCTTCAAAGAGTTTATTGATAATATGTCCAATAGAATGTTCGTGATTTTCAAGTTCAACATTATATTCCTTAGCTGTAGCTTCTGCTTCTTCTAAAGTAATTGTACGGAAATCCTTATGAGTCTTTTCATTTACCGCATCAGTCATATTTAATCTTCTAAATGGAGTAGATAAATCAATCTCAACACCATCATTCATAACTGTATGCTTACCAGTAGCCTTGGCAACAGCTGAGAAGACACCTTCACAAAGTCTCATCATACCTTCCATATCACTGTAGGCAACATATGCTTCAACTGTAGTGAATTCAGGGTTATGTTTAGTATCCATACCTTCATTACGGAACAGACGACCAATTTCATACACACCTTCCATACCACCAACAATCAGTCTCTTTAGAGGTAATTCTGTCGCAATACGTAAATAGAAGTCCTTATCAAGTGTATTGTGATGAGTAACGAATGGTCTAGCTGCTGCACCACCAAGAATTGGCTGTAATACTGGTGTTTCAACTTCAACCAGTCCTTCACCATCAAGATAACTCTGAATAGCTCTGATAATACGAGGTCTTAAGAAAGCAATTCTTCTGGCATCATCATTAACGATTAAATCTACATAACGACGACGATATCTCTCTTCAACATCCTGTAAACCATGATACTTTTCAGGTAAAGGTCTTAAAGCCTTACATAAGTGTGTATATTCCTGAGCCTTAATCGATAACTCACCTGAATCAGTCTTGATGACCTGACCTTTAACACCGACAATATCACCTAAGTCATGAGATTTAAATAATTCATAAACCTCTTCACCAACTACATTCTTATTAACGACAATCTGAATCTGTCCATCTCTATCAAGAATATGAATAAAACCAAGTTTACCCATTCTTCTCTTTGACATAATTCTACCGGCAACACTGACAGTTACATTCAATGCTTCCAGTTCTTCTTTGGTCTTTTCGCCATATTTCTCCTTTAATTCAAGAGATCTGGCATCACGATTAAACGCATGACCAAATGGATCAATACCTTTATCTCTTAAATCCTGCATCTTTTGTCTTCTGACAAGCTGCTGATCATTTAACTTTTCTTCCATTTATATCATTCCTTTCACAAATCCTTTATATTATAAACAAATTAACGTTATTTGAATAGTAACTAATCAATCAAACCAAGCTTTTTAAAGGCTTTATAGAAACCATCATTACTGATTGTATCAGTTATTATATCTCCAGCTTCCTTGACATAGTCTTCAGCCTGACCCATAACTATACCAATCTTAGCTGTCTTAAGCATAGTTATATCATTACTGCTATCACCAATAGCGATAGTATTTTCAATGTCAATGACTCCCATATCAGCTAAAGCCTTAATCGCATGTCCCTTAGAATGATTCTTGCGACATACTTCTTCAGCCTTGAGATTACCTCGGCTACTGTCACAGACATCAGTGATATCGCTGATAGTTTCATTAAAAAGATGGAAGTTATCTTCATTTGATATATCGGTTTCAGC
>JAQXNC010000069.1 GCA_029097145.1 Bacillota bacterium | reverse complement strand
CCGCCGCCTATTACATCAAAAGTTTCAATACCGGTCTTGGTTGGGTATGAAGTACCCAGGTCCAAAGAAAGAACATTCTGATGAATGAATGGGAAACTTGTATCAAAATAAACCTGATACTTATATTCACATCCGCTGCACATTAATGCTGGAACGCCATTATAGTCTTTTCCGAAATAATACTTTCTTTCAAGGGTAGGATTGTTTTCATCCTGAACTTTATTTGGATGGTCAATCTGAATGAAACGACCATAGAAATGGCCAAGCAATTCTAAAACATTATAATCTTTATAAGCATAGTACTTGCCACTAGAATATTTTCCAATAGTATAACCTTTATTTGAAGCATTTGATCTGGCAACTTTTAGCGCATCTTTATTACCAGACTGACATTTCGAAATATCGCTGGCAAATGCCGCACATAAATCATTCTGATTCAGATAGTCAAGGTATCCAAGTTCGTCCCATTTACTAAACATGTAGGATGTCTTCTTATCACCTTTTAATTTTGATATCGCAGTATCATTCTTAAAGATATTCTCCTTAGGAATTAATGTAAATAACATTACGATAACTACTGATACCACTATAAATACAGAAATGATAGATTTTATGATACGGCCAATTATATATTTTTTCATAAAACATCACCTTCCTAAAAAGAAGAGGGAAAAAAACATCCCTCAACTTTTTCAATTAAATTTAATCTTTTTACTATTCAGCAACCTGTGCATATAATGCAGCAGTAGAGTTGTTATCTAGTAATCCACATGATACCATGTAGTAACCAGTTGTAGGAGAATAGATATCTACGAATGACTTAGGATCACCATAGTCTGGAGACCAACCAGTGAATGTAGAAATATCGTAATCAGATAAAGCTGGATCTGAGTTATAGTAAGCAATAGCCTGAACTGTATCAGCATCTCTTAATACTAAGTTAATGATGATATTACCCTGAGTAGCTTCTTCAATTGAAGCCTTGAATGACTGACCCTGCTTTAATAATCTGTCAGAAGTTTCAACTACTAACATATCAAGTTTAATTGGGAATTCAATTCCATCAGCCTTAGCTGCTTCGATATACTTCATAGCTTCTTCAGGTGAGTAGAATGCATCCTGACCATCAGCAAGTGAACGATTTTCACCAGTTGCTTCCTGGTAAGCCTTAGTTACTAAATCACCATAGATTGTACCATCACTAGTACTTACTACTGATGGGAAGTTATTGATATTACGTAATGTAGAAACTGCTACATCATGAGGTGTTGTAGTTTCAAGATATGCTAACTTATCCCAAGCAGCTCTTAATGCCTTACGGAAGTTTTCATTTAAGATTGCTTCCTTAGTTGCAGCCTGTTCAGCTTCAGTCTTTTCAGTTTCAACGAAAGTCTGACGGTTGAAATTGAATACACAACCGAATGCAGAAGAGTTAGCTAAGCTTGGATATGCGTTATCTTTGTATTTTTCAAGGTAAGCATCATAATCAGACCAAGAAGTATTTAAACCAGCACTTGCATATGCACCAGTTTCGAAACCTTTAATGATTGAGTATGGATCGCTACCATCATCATAAATACGAGTAATCTTAGTTAAGAACTGATGATCAGCATCCCAGTATAATGGGTTAGCTACTAATACAGTTGAAGCCTTAACATCAAATGATTCCATTAAGTAAGCACCATTATAAAGAATTGAGTCAGCACTTGCAGTACCGAATGCACAAGTTTCTTTATCAGGAGCACCTAACTTACAACCTTCACCCTTTGATTCAAGGAATTCCTGGTTAATAGGATATAATACAGCGTAACCTGTTAAAGATACAAAGAATGGAACTGGTGAACCGTCAGTAGTGAATTCAAGAGTGTAATCATCAAGAGCCTTGATACCAACGTTTGCCCAAGCTTCATCAGAGTAGTCGCCACCGTAGTAGTAATCAGCATAACCCTTAATGAAACCTTCGAGTACCCATCCAGTAGCAGACTGGAATTCAGCACCATGTCTTAAACCAGTAACGAAGTCATGAGCTGTAACTTCGGCGTATTCTTCGCCAGTATTTGTAACCCACTTAACTCCTGGACGAATATGGAATGTCCAAACAGTTGCATCTTCATTAGATTCCCAACTTTCAGCGATTGATGGAACGAAGTTACCATATGAATCGTTTTCAGTTAAACCATCGACGAAGTTTGCATTTAATTCGTGGTCTTCTGCTAAAGCAGTAATTACATAGTCCATAGTCTGAACTTCTCTAGAAGTAGCAACAGTTAATTCTCTTGGTCCTGTATATTCAGCTACTGTAGGAGTTTCAAGACCTGAACCTGACATCCATAATTTTTCTGCAGCGTCATGCTGTTCAACAGTTACGATGTCATCCTGTAATCTGATACCCTTATATTTGTATTCAGCAAGACCAGTACCAGAATACTGAGCTGAATAAGGAACATATCTAGAAACAACTAATGATCTAGACTGCTGAGATCCAGGAATATATAATACCTTTTCTACTAAGTAAGCATCTGCTTTTGCGTAAGCTTCGTAACGAGCGTCCAAATCATCAGTGATTGCATCAGCTGCACGATATAAAGCTTCGTATTCGTTGAAACCAACTTTTTCTTTAATATCAGCATCTAACTGAACCATTGCATCAACTTCTTCTTTAGTTAATCCGCCAACAACATCTTCTCCACCGTCATCAACAACTGGAGTATTGTTATTTGAGCAGGCAACTAAAGAAATGCTCATTAACAATGCCATCAATGTTAATAAAATTTTCTTCATTGTGTTCTCCCCTCGAGCATAAAAATATGCATATTTGAATTATAGGATACCCCCCTCGATTAGTCAATTCAATTTTCACATGTTTTTCACATACTTCGCACCATAAAGTCAGATTGCTGAAAATATTTACATTTTTAACAATATTTAGAAAGCGTATTTAAAAGCAAAAGTCCATATAATCTGCCCTAAATCTGCCATCAATAGAAAAGAGATAATTCATTTAATGAATTATCTCCATATTCTATAGACCCATTTCTTCCTTCTCAATCATAGCCAGTTCCCATTTTTCCATCTCGTGATGAATCTCATTGTGAATATCATCTATTTCTTCATCCAGTGCCTGCATTTTCTGATGATCATGATAATATTCAGGCTCAAAGCGTAAATCTCTTTTAGTTTCAAGCAGTTCTTCCAGTTCACTGATTCTGGCTTCAATCTTTTTTATATTGTATTTAGCCTTTGGTTTGGTATTTTTAGCAGGAACAGTTTCTTTCTTTTCGTCTTCCCTATCATCGCTGACAGTTTTCTTTTTATCATCAATATAATCTTTATAACCGTCTGGGTAATATATCGACTTCCCATTTTCTAAAACAAGACATGAAGTAGCGATATTCTTAATAAAATATCTGTCATGTGATACAAAAAGGATTGTTCCATCATAATCTTTTAAGGCATTTTCAAGCGCTTCTTTTGAAATAATATCAAGGTGATTGGTCGGTTCATCAAGAATCAGAAAATTTGCTCCCTTTAACATCAGTTTCGCAAGTGCCAGTCTGACTTTTTCACCACCAGATAAGACATTGAGTTCCTTAAATACTTCATCACTGGAAAAAAGAAAAGCGCCTAAAACACTCCTGATCTGATAATTATCGAGTTCAGGGTATTCATCCCACAATTCTTCAAGGACAGTTTTAGATGAATTAAGTGCTGCTAGAGTCTGATCGAAATATCCAATTTCTATCTGATGGCCAAACATTTTATATCCACCAAGTTCTTTTATCTCACCGATAATAGTCTTTAGAAGGGTTGATTTACCTGTACCATTATCACCCATGATACATATTCGATTCTGCCTTTGAATATCGATTGTAACTTCACCAAGCACATGATCATATCCAAACTGAAAATGATCAAGCGAAAGAACGTTCTTTCCTCCTCTAACTCGACAGTTAAACTTTGCTTTAAACGTCTTGTTATCAGCTGCTTTTGGATCTTCAATTCTCTCCATACGCTCAAGATATTTGATTTTACTTTGAGCCATTTTAGCCTTATTCTTCTTGTATCTGAACTTTTCAATCATCTCTTCAAGACGTTTAATATCCTTCTGCTGATATTTATATAATGTCTCCTGTCTTAAAAGATTCTCTTTTTTCTGTTTTGCATAACTTGTA
The DNA here is from genome assembly GCA_029097145.1 of Bacillota bacterium. GTDB lineage: Bacteria > Bacillota_I > Bacilli_A > Erysipelotrichales > Erysipelotrichaceae > JAHHTG01. Next base: position 6,327 of record JAQXNC010000069.1, on the reverse strand, counting down.
TAGTTGCCAGCATATTTTTTCATTGAGCCATATTCTATTTCGTAAACTGTATTGACAGTCTTATCAAGAAATGCTCTATCATGCGACACCAGAATCATAGCTTTATTATATTTACTTAAGTAAGTCTCAAGCCATTCAATCGTTCTTAAATCCAGATGATTGGTTGGTTCATCCAATAACAGTAAATCCGGTTTTGAAAGTAATAGTTTCGCAAAACCGATTTTAGTCTTTTCACCACCAGAAAATGAATTTAAAGGACGATAGATATCATCGTTTTCAAAACCAAAACCATTAAAAATCGTCTTTACTTCACTATGGTATGTATAACCACCAAGATAATCAAACTGAGTCTGCATACTGGCATATTTTTCTATCAGTTTCTCATCATGACTGTTTTCAAGTTGAAGCGATAATTCGTTCAATTCTTTTTCCATGGCGATAAGATCCTTAAATACTTCCATCAGTTCATCATATGCTGTATGTGTTTCATCGACAAAGGCATTTTGTTTTAGATAGCCTATAACTGCATCCTTACTCTTATGGATCTCGCCAGAAGACAATTCCAGTTCACCGAGTATAATCTTTAAAAGCGTAGATTTTCCACAACCATTTTTACCAACAATCGCCACTTTCTCATTTTCATTAATCTGGAAATCGATATTTTCAAAAACGTCATTAGCACCAAAATACATTGTGCCATTACTTATCTGATATAACATATATACTCCTTTAAAAAGGGAGTTACACTCCCTTTACTTTATTATAATACCAGGTTCTTTGGAGTTCTTGGGAAAGGTAATACATCACGAATGTTCTGCATGCCACTCAGATACATGATTAATCTTTCAAATCCAACCCCAAATCCAGCGTGCTTGCATCCACCATATCTTCTTAAATCAAGATACCAGTCATATGATGCGACATCCATACCAAGTTCTTCCATACGAGCTTTTAAGACATCAAGTCTCTCTTCTCTTTGAGAACCACCAACCAGTTCGCCGACATGCGGTACCAGTAAGTCACATGCCGCAACTGTCTTTCCATCATCATTAAGACGCATATAGAACGCCTTGATATCCTTTGGATAATCAGTCAGGAATACTGGTCCATCAACGATTTTTTCGCAGATGTATTTCTCATGTTCAGAATTCAAATCCATACCCCAGTAAACTTTATTTTCAAATTTGACAGGAGCTTTTAAAAGGTAGTCAATAGCTTCTGTATAACTCATACGTCTGAAATGAGAATCTTTTAGTTTAGTAATACGATCCAGCAGAGTCTTATCAATAAACTGGTTAAAGAATTTCATTTCTTCTTCACAGTTTTCAAGTACATAAGAAATACAATATTTTATCAGATCCTCAATCAGATCCATATTATCTTCCAGATCTGCAAAGGCAATTTCAGGTTCAATCATCCAAAATTCTGCCGCATGCGTTGTAGTGTTTGAGTTTTCTGCTCTGAAAGTAGGTCCAAATGTATAAACATCTCTAAACGCCATACAGAAAGCTTCGACCTGTAACTGTCCAGTTACAGCCAAATGCGCTTCCTTGCCAAAGAAATCTTTTTCAAATTCCTGGTTATCAATAGTTGTAACTCTAAACATATTACCAGCACCTTCACCATCCATTGAAGTGATGATTGGTGTATGAACATAAACAAATCCCTGATTCTGGAAGAATTCATGAATCGCCATGCTAAGTGCACTTCTTAAACGATATACAGCCATAAATGTATTAGTTCTTACACGCAGATGTGGTATTTCACGCAGATATTCAAAACTGTGACGTTTTTTCTGCATTGGATATGTCTCATCACATGCCCCAATTAATACTATTTCTTTAGCTTCAAGTTCAAAAGGTTGTTTATTATCTGGTGTATAAATAAACTTACCAGTTACTAAGACACTTGTACCTGTAAGCATTTTTGATACTTCTTTATAATTTTCCAGCTTATTGCCATAGACAACCTGAACATTCTTAAAATATGTCCCATCATTCAGTTCGATAAATCCAATCGCACCACTGTCACGATTAGTTCTGATCCATCCCTCCATTTGAACATATTCAAGCTGATCTATTTCAAGTTTATTACCTGAATAACATAAATCATATAATTCTCTTGCAGTCTTAAAGTCTAACATATCTTCCCCTATTTCTAAAACTTATTAGTTTCAAATACCAGCTCTATAATTGTTGATACAATATCAACACATCTGACATGCACCCCTTTTGGCACAACAAAATGTTCATGTGTCAAATCAACAATACTGATAATACCGCTTTCCGCCAGTGAATCAATAGTATTCTGTACATCACTTGAAATACAGACTATGGCAATACGGCAGCCTTCTGGCATTTTTTCTTTCAAATCCTTAATATCGTATAATGGAACCGAAATTTCACCAACACATTCAGGTTTCTTATCAAAAGCACATACTATTTCACCAATAACGTTATCCCAGTTATTATATTTCAATAGAGCTTTACCAAGATTTCCAGCACCCACCAGAATAATCTTTTCATCAAAATTAATTCCAAGCTTATTAGAAAAAATCTCAATCAGTTCATCAACACTATACCCATATCCCTGTTTACCTAAATGACCAATCAAGGAAAAATCTCTTCTGATTGTAGTTGGCTGAATATCAATATAGTTCGCCAATTCTTTTGACATAATTCTGTCTACACCAAGGCTCTTAAGTTTTCTTAACGCCTTCAGATAGACTGGATATCTTTGCATTGTAGCTTTTGAAATTTTCGGACTCATTATATCACCTCAATTAGCATTCTATCACGATTTAACATATTTGTTAATAATATCGCAAAATTTAACTAACTAACTATTTATCAATCGGCATCGATGGCATGCTGCTGGCATCAAGTGACACAAAACGTTGACGGTTAAATTCCTTAAATGCCGCAACACCAATCATTGTCGCATTATCAGTACAATACTTAAGTGGTGGCAAAGTGAGTTTTGCATCCTTGATATTTTCGCTCATCAGTTCTCTTAGCCTTGAATTACATGCGACACCACCAGCTATCAATACATGCTTAACTTCATAATCATTCATGACTTTTAAAGTCTTATCTAAAAGGTGATGCAACGCAACCTCTTGGAAAGCATAAGCCAAATCTTCACCTATTAGTTCTTCACCATTACGTTTTAAACGCTGTTCAAGTTGTAGACAGGCATTTTTTAATCCTGAAAATGAAAAATTATATCCATCTACTTTTGGAGTTGGTAACTGATAATGTGGTTTACCCAGTTTTGAAAGTTTATCAATCTTTGGTCCTCCTGGATATTCAAGATTCAAAATTCGTGCAACTTTATCATAGGCTTCGCCAATCGCATCATCCTGGGTTGTACCCAATATTTCAAAACTGTCTTCATCACGCATATATACAAGTTCGGTATGACCGCCTGATACAACTAATGCCAAAAGTGGATACGTCAGTGGTTCAATCAATTCGTTGACAAAGATGTGCCCACGCAGATGATGCACCCCAATCAGAGGCTTATTATAGAAAAAGGCCAGTGTCTTTGCAGCTGCTGCTCCGATATGTAATGATCCTATTAAACCAGGACCGATTGTGTATGCAATCGCATCCATATCTTCAACTTTCTGATTATTTAACCCTTCCTTGACCATTACCGAAATCTGTTCAATGTGCATTCTGCTGGCAACTTCAGGAATTACTCCGCCAAATCTAGAATGGACATCAATTTGTGATGTCACAACTGAACTTTCGATTTCAAGTTTATCATTAATAATGGCGCAAGCTGTCTCATCGCAACTTGACTCTATCGCAAATATCTTAGCCATTTAATCCTCCTAAAACTTTAATCATTTCATATGCATCTTCATAATTATCACTGTAATACGACTTTCTGATTCGATTATTGAAAAAACCCATTTTTTCATATAAACCAATAGCTTTTGCATTGCTTACACGAACTTCAAGTGACATGATTTCACAATCATTTTTTATCGCCTCATCAATCATATATCCCAGAAGTTTCTTTCCAAATCCTTTAGATTGATATTCTTTAGATATTGCGATAGTCGCTACTTCTGCTCTTTCAAATAATATATACAGGCATCCATATCCAATGATTATACCGTTTTCTCTTATTACATAACATTTCGAGAATTCATTACCTGTCAGTTCGTAAATATAACTGTCTTTACTCCAGGCATCAGAAAACAGATCATTTTCTATTTTGACAATCTCATCAAGATCACCAAGTGTCATAAGTTCAATCATCGATAGTATGAATCACTTTCTTTTAAATATTCAGGTACCAGGAAGTCTATTTCCTTCACTTCTTCCCAAAAATTCATTGTTTTAAGAAATGCACCAGATATAGTATACATTTTATCATCTTTACCAATAAGTGAACCATCACCTACAACGTTATAATTCTCTGGATTAATATCATTCAGATTCATTACCTGATCTTTCATAACTGTATTACCATTATCATAGATACCAACATAAGCCCTTGAAGCTCTGGCATCCATAATAACCATTGTATTCTTCTCACCATTACTGTAAAGTCGTAATGTCGAGATAGTGAATAGTTTTAGTTTTGCTACCTCTGCTATTGTCTTGGCAATTGTCATTGCAATTCTGACACCTGTATAACTTCCAGGTCCAGAAGTAATACAAACACTGTCAATCGCAAGACGATCTCTTTTTGCCATGCAAAAGAGTTCATCAAGTTTCACAAATACCATTTCTGACTGTTTCTTAAAACATTCTTCATCAATTGCAGCTATTATTTTACCATCTTCAATCAGTGACAAAGACAGATATTTATAGGCTGTATCCATACAGAGTGTCAACATATTTCAAGCTCCTTTATCACATCTTCATACTTATCACCATGAGCGATAAGTTCAATTTCACGTGTATTCTCATCAATATAAGTAAATACTATTTCAAGGTATTCATTACCAATCATTTCAATGATGTAATCAAACCATTCCACCACCATTACACCACCATCATCTATATATTCTTCAAAACCTAAATCATATGGATTATCCATAAGGCGATAGGCATCAATATGATAAAGTGTCTTATCACCTTCATAGATTTTAAGAATATTAAATGTTGGTGAATTGACAACCCCCTTAACATTCAGTGCCTTACCAATACCTTTGGTAAAGGTAGTCTTACCGGCTGCCAGATCACCTCTTAAAGCCAGAACTGAACTAGCTGGGAGTATCTTACCTATTTTATATCCAAAATCAATTGTTTCATTCATTGAACGAGTTATATATTTCATTTATTAATCACCTTTATAATTCTTTAAAAATTCTTCATCAGCTTCGCTGATTGTGACCTTACCATCAACTCTACGACAAACCATCAGTTTAACATCACCATCATCATAAGTCGCAAAAGGAAAATCATCCAAAGATGTGCATGCTGCAAAATTCCCGTCTGCATCAATCCCAACACAGCAGAATGATGGAACAGATACATAATAATCTTCAATACGTCTTAGATATTCGTCTACCACATGATTCATTGCCATCTGTAAATCATGACAGATTTTATATTCATCAGTAATACTCTTGGCAAGTACGGCACGGGCTATAGCTTCACCATCGCCAGTTGATGTAACAGCACAGAATTCGCTGTCTGCGTAAAAACCCGAACCAATCAGTGGAGAATCTCCAACACGACCTTCATGTTTATTAGCACGTCCACTTGATGAGATTGCAGCCTTGATAGATCCTCCATTTAAAGCACACATTCCACAAGTATCATGAGAATTATCGGTTTCTTCCTTATAAACATCAGGATAATTATTACCGAGATCATTTTCGAGCGCATAGCGATTAGCACCATTGCTGCATAAAATATTGTTGTGAACCAGTTTTGATAGTTTATAGGCAACTTCAATTGGATGTCTTTCATTTCTAATGCCGATTACTGAACCAAACATTAATGAGTCGCCATTCATGAATGCTGCGTCCAGTTCAAGAAATCCACTGTCATTGGGTACAGAATAACTGCCGACAGTATGAACATCTTTCATATCTTCAACATATTTTATTGAGTTAATCAGAAAATCATCAATTCGTTTCTGATAACTGTTTATTTTAAAAGCTTCATAGCTCATTTTCCAAGTTCCAATAGCTTTCATATATTTCTCCAATCTGTTGATTATTATACCCCATCTCACAAAAAAAGGATATCCTTTTTGGATATCCTTAATATGTATGAACTGGCGACGTGCTTGTTTCACTCTAAAGAGCTATATTCACCGATGAAGTGCTTAACTTCTGGGTTCGAGATGGGACCAGGT
>JAQXNC010000068.1 GCA_029097145.1 Bacillota bacterium | reverse complement strand
GTTTCTTAATGAAACAGCTGTATACATGAAATACAAATCCACAGTACAAAATAAGCATATCAGTTTGGCCGACTGAATGCTTAATATATTATCGGCCAAGAAAGGAAAACATAAATTCTTGACCTAAATTTATGATACGTAAACATGAAGATTGACTTAAGAAGTTTTAGATGGACAAGAGAACCTGCAGCTTATTTTGTAGATGAAAATAAGATTGAGATTACCACAAAACCATACACAGACTTATGGCAAAGGACCTATTATCATTTCCGCAATGATAATGCACCACTATTTCATATGACAACAGATAGAAGATTCTTTTCATTTGTTGTGAAAACGGATTTTACCAGAAGCAATCATCGCTTTGATCAGTGTGGTGTTGTCGTATATCTTGACAGCGAAAACTGGATAAAAGGTTCGGTTGAGTATGAGAATGAGTATTATTCACATTTGGGCAGTGTTGTGACAAATCATGGTTACTCTGATTGGTCAACAACTCAGATATCTGCAGATATCAAGTCGATGTGGTATCGTCTCAGCCGCAGAGATGATGACTTCTGTATTGAATCCTCGACGGATGGAGTGGTATATCAGCAGATGCGTATCTGTCATCTTCATGAAGCTAAGGATGAGATTCAGATTGGAATCTATGCCTGCAGTCCAGAGAATTCCTCATTTCAGGCGATATTCACACATATGGAAATATTGGAATGCCAATGGCTGCCACATGATGGACAAAAGCCTGATAATGACTAAAGAAAAATCTTTCAGAAAAAATTTCTTCATTTTCACAAAATTTTCACGAATATCATGTATTATATAATCAATCAATCAATACACAAAAACTTTTCATTTTTCTTTCTTCTATAAAAACAAACATTTTAAATTATTGATTGATTCTATTAAATAAACACCGTAGCGATACGGTTTGTATTTTAGTCATTAAGTCAAAGAACAACAGAATTAAAGACAGCACGAATTAAGAAGCATTATATGTATGATATCCATATCATTTAACTGTTAGGAGATAGTTATGGATATTAATAAGATTAAAGAGAATAAACTTAAGTATATACTGCAGTTTTCAGTTCCAAGCATTATAGCGATGCTGTTTCAGACAGTAATTACGGTAACTGATGCCTATTTTGTTGGAAATAATGTTGGTGAAAATGCCCTCGCAGCTATAAATCTGGGTTTACCTGTGCTTTATTTATTTCTGGGTATAGGTTTATGTGTGGGTGTTGGGGGATCAGTTATATCCGGGAGAATGCTGGGTCAAAGAGATAATAAGAAGGCATCTTTGGTGTTTTCTTATACTCTTGTCATATCATTTGTCTTATGTATCATATTATCGATATTAGTATTGTTCCTCTTTAAACCACTGTTAAATGTCCTTAGAGCTGATGGTGAATTATCTTTATATTTCAGAGATTACTATCAGACAATGCTTATGACATATCCCCTGATGGTATTAGGAACAGTTCTTGGAATGTTTATTAGAACTGACGGTAAACCAGAGATATACATGTCTGTAAGTTTTGTGGGATGTATTATTAATGCAGTAATGGACTATCTTTTTGTCAGTGTATTATATATGGGTGTAAGGGGTAGTGCGATAGCTTCCTTAATGGTACAGATAATCACAGTCGCTATAGAACTCATATATTTCATTAATCCTCAAAGAAGTATGCATTTTGTAAGATTCAGTTTTGATAAAGATACAAGCAGAGAGATCTTTATCAATGGTTCATCAGAATTCATTGGCGAGATGTCAGGTGCGATATCGATGTTTGCCTTCAATTATGTCTTGATGAAATATGCAGGCAGTCAGGGTGTGGCAGCCTTCACCATACTGGGATTTGCTGTATATGGTTTCAGTATGATCACCCTGGGGTTTGGTCAGGGTATCATACCACTTGTCAGTATTTTATGGGGTGCTGATGAAAAGCGTGCAGCCATGGAAATTAGAGTAATAACGAATAAGATTGTGTTTGCATCAGGGGTATTCTTTGCGCTTATCTTCGGGATCTTTGGAAACAGCTATGCCAGTATCTTTGGTTCAGGTGAAACAGTTTCTGCGATGGTATTAAGTGGTTTCAGGATTTACGTTTTGACATTTATGACAATGGGCTTTAATGTGATCACTTCGATGTATTTCAGTGGCTGTGGGGATGCCTTAAGTTCAGCGATCATCTCAGCCTTAAGAGGACTTGTATTACTGCTGTTATTCGTATTTATCTTGCCTGCTTTGTGGGGTATGATGGGTATATGGCTTATTGCACCAGTAACTGAAGTATTAACAGCCGTTGTATCATTATTTCTGATAAAAAGACAGAAGAGACTGGATAAAGGCAGGTGAAACCATGAAAGATATGGTCAATATTGAAAGTTCAATCATTAATAAAGCGATTGATTATGTTCTGGATAATATTGAAAGTGATATTACAGTTGATTATGTTGCGAGACATTGTGGATATTCAAAATATTATCTGATGCGAATGTTTAAGGAACAGACTGATGAAGCATTATATCAGTTTATTAAACGTATTCGGATTGAAAGAAGTGCATGGCGCCTAAAGGTTGAGAAAGACCGCAGTATTACTGAGATTGGCAGCTATGCCGGTTATTCATCATCTAATTTCGCCACAGCTTTCAAGAAACACCTGAATCTTTCACCTGCAGATTTCAGGAATGTTTCTGAGAAACTTGTAGAAGAGTGTTCATTCTCACATGGCATATCGATAGATGAACTTGAAAACAGAGATAAACTGATAACGGTTGAGAATCTTGAGAGTCTTTTTGTATTATACGAACGCAAGAAAGGCAACTATAATAATCTTCACAAAGAATGGTGTAAATTTATAGAAAAATATGCGTATCTTTCATCATCAGATACACTATATATTGAATGTACAGTTGATGATCCTTCAATAACTGATGAGAACAGCTGTATGTATGAGATGTGTCAGACTATCGATAGAGATCATCCAGCACTTAAGGATGGAGATATCATGACTCATTCACTATCTGGTGGTAAATATGCCATCTATCACTTTAAGGGTTATCCGGATATGATCTTTTTGGTTTATCAGGGAGTGTTCTGTCGCTGGTTGTCTAAGACAGGCAATCATCTTGATAGTTATCGACCAGTGTATGATATATATCGCAAGGTCGAAGAAGATGGTTATATGGAAATAGATATCTGTTTTCCACTTAAATAATATCAGGAGGAATTATGACATTTGATTTTAGGAAGGAATATAAAGAGTATTATATGCCTAAAAACAGGCCTGAGATAGTAAATATACCTAAGGCTAACTACATCGCTATAAGGGGTAAAGGTAATCCTAATGAAGATGGTGGAGAATATCAAAGAGCCATTGGGATATTATATGCAGTTGCATATACATTAAAGATGAGTTATAAAACAGACTACAGGATTGAAGGTTTCTTTGAATATGTGGTACCACCACTTGAAGGTTTCTGGTGGCAGGATGGTGTCAAGGGAATTAACTATCAGGATAAAGCATCCTTTAACTGGATTTCAGTGATTCGTTTACCTGATTTTATCACAAGGCAGGATTTTGACTGGGCTATTAAAAGAGCTGGTGAAAAAAAGAAGATGGACTGTTCAGCTGCTGAATTCATAAGTATTGAAGAAGGATTGTGTGTTCAGATTATGCATACAGGTTCCTTTGATGATGAACCATCTACAGTGGCGCTAATGGATAAATATCTGGAAGATAATGGATATGTCAATGATACGAATGATACAAGACTTCATCATGAAATCTATCTTTCGGACGCAAGAAAAGTCGCACCTGAGAAATGGAAGACAGTTATCAGACATCCGATTAAAAAACTTAAATAAGTAATGTGCATAACCGATAAAACTTTACTGACAGGAAAAGAATATGTGTATCCCATGAATGCAACGATATAATTTATAAATTCATATACGCATACATGCTAAAGACGTAAAAATATTGACAAATACGCTTTGATTCCTTATTATTAAAGGGCAAACTTGGAAAAATTAGGAAAGTAGGTGTATAAAAATGAAAAGAACATATCAACCAAGCAAGAGAAAACACCAAAAAGTACACGGCTTCCGTGCTCGTATGAAGACTGTTGGCGGACGCAAGGTATTATCTAGACGTCGTGCTAAAGGAAGAAAGGTATTATCTGCTTAATTAGTCACTAAGGTGACTTTTTATTTATTATGAAAAAAGAATACCGTATTCGAAAAAACGAAGAGTTTACCAGAATTATCAGAAAGAAAAATTCGAAAGCCAGCAGATCATTTATAGTATACAGTGATGAAAAGATTGAGGGACATGCAAGAGTTGGTATCAGCGTTTCAAAGAAGCTGGGTAACGCTGTTATCAGAAACAGGATTAAACGTCAGCTCAGAATGATGATCCATGAAACAGTTAATCTTGATATGGCTCAAAGAGACTTTATTGTGATTGTGCGTGAAGCCTATTTAAATGGGACTTATGACGAAAATAAAAAAGACTTGGAAAAGGCTATAAAAAACTGTAATATTATATAGTAATACATGTCTATTGAGGTGAATATAAAATGAATAAAAAGAAATTACTGTTAATAGTAACTGTTATAGGGTTACTGTTTCTAATGAGTGGATGTACTATCCCAACAGATGAAAATGGCAAATATGTCTTAATCGCATTAAATGAAATACAGAATACTGACCGTGTAGTTATTACATCATTCTCTGAAATGATGTCTACTGAAGGTTTCTTCTCTGCTATCTTCGTTTATCCATTATCACAGTTTATCAACTTCTTTACACCATATACTAATGTAGGTGTAGCGATTCTGGTTGTAACTGTCATTATTAATGTAGTATTACTGTTATTTACTTTCAAACAAAATGTAGCTATGCAGAAGATGCAGACTCTACAGCCTGAAATTGATAAGATTAACCGTAAATATGAAGGTAAGACTGATGAAGCATCTAAGATGCGTATGGCACAGGAAATGCAGAATCTGTATGCCAAGAATAATATTAATCCATTCAGTTCACTGTTAACGACATTCATTCAGTTCCCTATTCTGATTGCGATGTATCATGCAGTACAGAGAGCTTATTCAGTAGCTTATGGTACATTTATGGGTATTTCACTTGAAAATACTCCATTACAGGGTGTTAGAAATGGTGAATGGATTTATGCTGTATTCTTTGCATTAATGATTGTAGCTCAGTTTGGTTCAATGATGCTGCCACAGATGTTAAGTAAATATCGTGCTAAGAAGGCAGCTGAAAAGGCTCATAAGCCATATCGCCCTGCAAGCAATCCAGCTAACAGTACTATGTATATGATGATGATCTTCATTACTGTTATCGCTGTTGGATGGCCAACTGCCATGTCATTCTATTGGATGATTTCAAGTTTAGTAAATATCGTCAAGACTTTACTGGTTGACTATATTTCAAATAGAGGTAAGGAATAAAAATGAGAAGATATACAGGAAAGACAGTTGATGAAGTTCTTAAGAATATAGCTAAAGAACAGGATTGTAAGGTAGAAGATATCACTTATGAAGTGATTGAAGAAAAGAAACATCTGTTAGGTTTATTAAGTTCAGTAACTATTGAAGCTTATACACAGAAGGATGTTAAGGAATTTATCTTTGATTACCTTGGTACATATTTTACTGAATTGAATCAGGAAGTATCAATTGAGATTATCATTGAAGAAGATACATATAAGGTAATACTGGATGCTGAAAATAACGCTATTATTATCGGTAAGGGTGGACAGACATTAAGAGCGATTTCTTATGTCTTAAGAGCTGCTGTTAATAATACCTTCCATAAACGTTTCAATGTCCTGGTTGATGTAGGTAACTATAAGGAAGACAGATATCGCAAGGTTAAGCGTATCGCTCAAAGAGTGGCAAGAGAAGTTAGAAAGTCTCATGTGGATGCAGCTCTTGATCCAATGCCTAATGATGAAAGAAAAGTTATTCATCAGTTCTTAAGTGGTATGCCAAATATCAAGACTGAATCTGAAGGCGAAGGTGTACATCGCCATCTGGTTATTAAATACGTAAGTAATGAGTAAAGATGATTGAAACAATCATCTTTTTTGTTGGTATAATGTACTATATAGGCAATAAAAGAGGTTTTATGAAATACGATGCGATAGTACTGGCTGGGGGTAAGGGTACAAGACTGGATCTTGGCTATAATAAGGTTTTTTATAAGATGGATAATGGGAAAACGGTATTGGAGAATGCCTTAAAACCGTTTTTAAGAGATAAGGAATGTCAGAATGTCATAATTGCAGTATCATCAGAAGATAAAAAGATGATTAAGGTTCATCCAAAGATGGTATTTGTCGAGAATGGGGAAGAGCGTTTCTTTAGTGTATATAATGCATTATTAAAGGTTAGGGCACCATATGTAATGATTCATGATGGGGCAAGACCATATATCACAGGTGATGATATCAAGAATCTGAAGAGTACATTAGAGACTGAAGATGCCTGTATGTTAGGGAAGAAGGCTAAAGATACTATTAAGGTTGTGAATGATGGATATATAGTGAAGACATTAGATCGTAATACGATATATATGGCTCAGACACCGCAGTGTTTTAAGACTGATGAGATTATTAAGGCTTATGAGATGGGTTATCGATCTAAGGGTACATTTACTGATGATGCATCAGTATATGAGGTCTATTATCATAAACCTATCAGGATGGTAGATTCAGTTAATTCTAATAATAAGATAACTTTTATAGAAGATTTAAAATAATTTTGAGAGAATGATGATAAGTGGGATATAAATAAGTGTGAGATGTCCAAGATGTCTAAACACAGATCCCACTTATTTTTATAAGGGTTCTAAAGGTTATTACTGTCGACGCTGTATTGGATTCAAGCGTGTTTTGATTGAGGAAATTTTAGCTCCTAAGGAATACCCCATTCAAAGTAACAGCGGTGAATACAGTTTGGATTATGAATTGACAGTTAAGCAGAAAGAGATATCACATGAATGTTTAAAACTCAGTATGGATAGTGATGTTTTGCTTTATTGTGTTACTGGTGCTGGTAAGACTGAACTTGTGATTGAAAGTATATCGTGGTATCTGAAGAATCAAAAAAGGGTCGCTTATGCCATCTCACGCCGGGAAGTAGTTTTAGAACTTTATGAAAGATTTAAGAAGATCTTTAAGACATCTAAGGTTATCAGGGTATGTGAAGGATATACTGATGAGGTATATGGCGATCTAATTGTCTGTACTACTCATCAGTTATATCGTTATCCCAAAACCTTTGATCTTCTGATCCTTGATGAGGTTGATGCCTTCCCTTTTAAAGGTAATGAGATCCTTGAAAACATTGCCTTAAACAGCGTTAAGGGGCATATCATCTATTCAACTGCGACTTTGGATGATAATACCAGAAGACTTATGAATAAGCGACATCTTGAAGTATTGAGTCTTTATAGACGTCCACATAATCATGACCTGGTTATCCCTAAAGTCAGATATATGCCCTTTTTCATGATTATCATCTATATTTATTTCTATCTTAAAAAACATGATGGACAGTATATTATCTTTGTTGAAACCAAGAAGTTATGTCGATTACTTTATGAATTATATAAAAGATTATTAAGTATTACTTTAGTCTACAGTGATCATCCTTTAAGAGAAAATAATATTCATGACTTTAAAGATAATAAATATCAGTATATGATTGCGACATCGGTACTTGAAAGAGGAATAACGATTGCCGGAGTCAATATTATTATTGTCGATAATCATTCAGGTGTATTTGATAAAGCCAGTTATGTTCAGATGTGTGGCCGAGTTGGCAGATCTTTCAAATATCCTACAGGTGATAGTCTTGTGGTAATCAATCATTATTCAAAGGTCTTAAAAGAAGCTATAAGTGAGATGGAGGAGGCTAATGCGATGTCTTTATTGTGATGAGGATTATATGCATAATTCATCGATATATCATTATCTTTTCAGTGGTGATATGTTATGTGAGAAGTGTCGTAAGAAACTGTTATTTAAACCAGAAAGAATAATCGTTAATGATATGCGGGTTCTTGGATTTTATGTCTATGATAACAGTTTTCGTTCTTTGATAATTCAATATAAGGAATGTCATGATGAAGCTTTAAAGGATGTCTTTCTGTATGATATTAAAGATTATTTGAATACTCGCTATCACGGGTATACTGTCGTCTATGTACCCTAGTTCTAGAAGTAATCTAAAAAGAAGAGGTTTTGATCATATGGAGCTTATGCTTGAAGGATTAAAACTAAAGAAAGTAGATATTGTCGAAAAGATTGAAGATATATCACAGAATGCTTTAAACAGAACTGAAAGACTTAAAATGAGTCATAATTTCAGATTAAAAGAGGGTTATAAAATACCAGATAAGGTATTATTGATTGATGATATTATGACGACCGGTAGTTCATTGTATGGGGTATATAAACTTTTTAAAGATATTGTTACAAAGATTGAAGTATTGTCACTTGCGTATGTAAAAAAGTGAAATTACTTAAAGTTGTGAAATTAAAGTGATATCATATACAGGCGAGGTATAACAGAAAATGCTAGGAAATGTAAAAAGATTTAACCAGTATAAAGGTTTCGGCTTTATTACTGGAGAAGATGGAAAAGATTATTTCTTTCATTTCTCTGAAATCATTATGGATGGTTTCAAGACAGTAAACGAAGGCGAAAAAGTTGAGTTTACACCTACTCAGACAGAACGTGGTGCACAGGCTCACAATATTAAAGCAGTACTTGAAGGCTAACGGTTTGTTAGCTTTTATTATTGCTTGGGGATATGTTATAATTAATTGATTTTAAAGGAGGTAATTTATGGGCTTATTAAATAAATTATTCAATACAGATAAAAAGATACTGGCTGAGATAGAAAAAGCTGTCAAGCCAACTGAAAATTATTCTAAGACGATGGAATCCTTAAGTGATGAGGATTTAAAACATAAAACTGTTGAATTTAAGGAAAGACTGTCTAAGGGTGAAACACTGGATGATATCATGTGTGAAGCCTTTGCGGTAGCCAGAGAAGCTGCCAGACGTGTAATTGGTGAATATCCATACTTCTGTCAGTTAGAGGGTGCATGTGTATTACACCGTGGTGATATCGCTGAAATGAAGACTGGTGAAGGTAAGACTTTGACATCAGTTATGGCAGTATATTTAAACGCTCTAACAGGTAAAGGTGTTCATGTGATTACAGTTAATGAATATCTGGCACAAAGAGACTGTGAATGGATGGGACAGATTCATCGATTCCTGGGATTGACAGTTGGTTTAAATATGCGTCAGTTAACAGCTGCTCAAAAACGTGCAGCCTATGAATGTGATATTACATATACAACTAACTCAGAAGTAGGTTTTGACTACTTAAGAGATAATATGGTCACAAGAGTTGAAGATCGTGTTTTAAGGCCTTTAAATGTCGCCTTTGTCGATGAAGTTGACTCTATTCTGATCGATGAATCAAGAACGCCATTAATTATTTCTGGTGGTGAAAAGAAGACTGCCAATCTGTATCTTAACGCTGACCGTTTTGTTAAGCGTTTAAAGAATGAAGAAGATTACACAATTGATATTAAAGGTAAGAGTATTCAGTTAACTGAAGAAGGTGTTGCCAAGGCAGAAAAATCATTCGGTCTTGAAAACCTCTATGCGATTGAAAATACTAACCTGGTACACCATATCAACCAGGCTTTAAAGGCTAACTATATCATGCGTAATGATGTCGATTATGTGGTTGAAGAAGGTGAAATTATCATCGTTGACCAGAATACTGGACGTAAGATGCCGGGTCGTGAATGGTCAGATGGTCTGCATCAGGCTATTCAGGCTAAGGAAGGTTTACAGATCAAGCAGGAAACTACTACCCTGGCTACTATCACATATCAGAATTTCTTCCGTCTTTATAAGAAGCTGGCTGGTATGACAGGTACTGCTAAAACTGAAGAAGAAGAATTCCTTTCAATCTACAATATGCGTGTCGTTGAAATACCAACACATTGTCCAATTGCCAGAATTGATTATCCAGATATGGTATATGGTACCAAGAAGGCTAAATATGAAGCTCTGGTTAATGAAGTAGCAGAACTATATGCCAAAGGACAGCCAGTTCTTGTGGGTACTATTTCAGTTGAGACATCAGAATTAATCTCAAAGATGCTCAAGGCTAAACGTATCCGTCATGAAGTATTAAATGCCAAAAACCATGCCCGTGAAGCTGATATTATCGCTAATGCCGGTAAGGAACGTTCAGTTACAATTGCCACTAATATGGCAGGACGTGGTACTGATATTAAACTGACTGATGAAAGTCGCGCTCTTGGAGGTCTGGCTGTTTTGGGTTCTGAAAGACATGAATCAAGACGTATCGATAATCAGTTAAGAGGGCGTTCAGGACGTCAGGGTGATCCTGGTTTCTCAAGATTCTATGTATCACTTGAAGATGAACTGATGGTCAGATTCGGTTCTGAAAAGATTCAGTCAATGTTTGAAATGATGGGTGATGCCGCTATTGAGAATTCAATGGTTACCAAGTCAATCACAACAGCTCAAAAACGTGTTGAAGGTATTAACTTTGATGTCCGTAAGACATTGCTTGATTATGATGATGTCTTAAGACAGCAGCGTGAAACAATGTATGATCAGAGAAACTATATCTTAGAGAATGATGATGTCCATTCAATTGTAAAGACAATGTTTGATCGTGTTATTACCAATACTGTTAATTCACATGTCACTCATGAAAACAAGAAGGATATCGTTGATTATGAAGGTGTAGTATCAGCCATGAGTAAGCTTGGTATGAAGACTATGAAGGTTTCAGATATTGAAGGGCTTGATGTCAAGGCTACGTCTGATAAGTGTATTGATATGTTATGGCAGTCATATGAAGATAAGATTAAACCAGTCAAGGAACAGGTTTTACCAGCTGAAAAGACAATGGTATTACGTGTAATTGATCGTGCCTGGGTAAATCATATTGATATTATGTCAAAGCTCCGTGAAGGTATTCATTTAAGAAGCTATGCTCAGAATAATCCTTTACAGGCTTATGTTGAAGAAGGATATGAACTGTTTGAAGAGATGATGAATACAATATCAAATGAAGTTGTATACTTCTGTATGAATGTACGTGTAGTTATTAAGGAGAGCAAATAGTTTGGAACTCTATGAAATAAGACAGAATCTTAACAGTTCTAAGGAAAAGTTGAAGAGTCTTGGTGAATCACTTGATCTTGAAAAGATGCAGTCAAGAATCAGTGAGCTGAATGATATGCAGTCATCAGAATCATTCTGGAATGATCCAAAGGAAGCGCAAAAAATCATCAAGGAATACAATACACTCAAAGATTTATATGAGAGCTATCTCAAAAACGAAAGAGCGATTGATGATCTTCTGATTACTGCCGATGAACTGAATAAGGTTTATGATGCGGAAATGGCAGCCTTACTGGAAGAAGAATATCTGAATGTCACTAAAGACTTTGAAGATTATGAAATTCGTGTATTACTGTCAAATGACTATGATCACTCAAATGCGATATTAGAAATCCATCCAGGTGCCGGTGGTACAGAATCACAGGACTGGGCAATGATGCTTTATCGTATGTATCAGCGTTATGCACAAAAGAATGGTTACAGCTTTGAAGTGCTGGATTACCAGGATGGTGATGAAGCTGGTATGAAATCATGCAGTGTTCTGATTAAGGGTGATCTGGCCTATGGTTATCTTAAAGGCGAAAGTGGCGTTCATCGTTTAGTGCGTATCTCCCCTTTTGATGCCTCGGGTCGAAGACATACATCATTCGCATCAGTTGAAATAACACCAGAATTCAATAACGAGATTGAAATTACAATCGATGAAAAAGATCTCGAGATTGATACCATGCGTTCAAGTGGTGCTGGTGGTCAGCACATCAATAAGACTGACAGTGCTGTCCGTATGAAACATCTTCCAACAGGTATCGTTGTCTTCTCACAGACTGAAAGATCACAGATTATGAATCGTGAAAGATGTCTGATTATGTTGAAGTCAAAACTCTATCAGAAGGCTATTATGGAAAAGGAAGCCCGTATGAAGGAACTCAAGGGTGAACAGAAAGCTATTGAATGGGGTTCTCAGATTCGTTCATATATATTCTGTCCTTATACACTGGTTAAGGATCATCGTACAAATTATGAAGAAGGTAATGTTGAAAAGGTTATGGATGGTGACATTAATGCCTTCCTCTTTAATTACCTGAAATCACAGATAAATTAATAAAACTGGACATGCGTCCAGTTTTCTTTACCCAAATATAATTGTATCATGGATCAAAAAAAATAACAGACTAATCATAATATGTAGAATATGCTAATATGTGAATACAGAAAGGAATGTGTTGACATGAAGAAAATGAGCTGTTTGATTTTGTTGATGGTCCTCTTTGGATGTATGACCAATGAATCTGATAAGTGTCTTAAGGATTATGAGAGTGGTTATCTTATTGATAATCGGGATAATATAACTGTCATGTATGATTATGATGGTATCTTTGATGAATATACACCAGGTTCCCTGATTGAATATAATATGATTTATGGAGAAGAAACTCTGGAAGATAAGGATTTCACTCTTAAAAACTATACAATTGAAGAGATCAACAAGAAAAACGAAGAGTATCGACAGATGATTATGAAAGATATTCTCTTCATCTTTGATGATGATTATCAGGAAGTTAAGGATGGAACGATTGATGAAAGAGATATCAGGATTATTCTTAAGAATGATGATAATCAGATCAATATCTATCAAGATGGTTATGTCAAGGTTATTACAAACGAAAAAACACTGCAGTATATAAGCAGTGATAAGAAGTTTAACGATAATATTGATAAGTTCTATGAGACTATAGCTCAAATGAATAGCTATTGGGAAGATGTCAGAAAAGATATCGTAACTGAATAACTAGAGGCACTCTCAACAAGTTAATTATACCATAAATAGAATTATAAAAATAGAATTGTATTAGTACATATAAATGGTACTATATAGGTGAGGAAAGGCGATAGATATATCGATTAGGTGTAGACCAATGGACAGTATATTGAAGCCTATCATTGAGAAATAAGAATTGATTATATCTCAATGATAGATGATGATTGAGATATTAAATATATAGGTATTCTCGTAGATATAAAAATGAGAATACCTCCTGTTAAAAATATAGTTATAAAACTATATGCTGGTGGGTAGATTAAAACTTCCCGAAGACTTAGGTTGTTAAATTTAGATTGATATGAAGCACTATTGAAAAGATAGTGCTTTTTTAAAGAATGAAAAAATGATAAAATACATGAAGTTATGGGGAGATTATGATGAAGAAGATGTCTAAACACTGGATAGTAATGGTTCTGATGTGTGGTTTATCAGCTGCAGCGATTGGAATATGTGCCAACTGTCTTGGAGTATTCTATACACCAATGTCAAATGAACTAAATGTCTTAAGAGGAACACTGGCTAATGGATCGACTATATCGAGTTTTATTACAGCGATTATCAGCTTATTTATTCTGAAACTGATTAATGAAAAGAACTATAAGCTTTATCTGACAGCCGGGGTATTACTGGCATCTATCAGTACAGCCTTATTCTCAAGTGTTAATTCGATTGGGTTCTTCTATGTGTTAAATATCATCAGGGGATTTGGAGTATCGGCTTTTGGAGCGGTTATCTATACAACAATCATCAATAAATGGTTTAAGCAGAATCTGGGTTTAGCGACAAGTATTGTCATGAGCTTTGCCGGAATATTGGGCGCTTTGGGTGCACCAGTCTTTAATATGGTGATTGAAATGATGGGATGGCGTACAGGTTTTGTGATTATGGGTGTGGCAATCTTTCTTTTCTGTCTACCAGCTATCTTATACAGGTATTCGATTGATCCACAAAATGAAGGTTTATTGCCTTATGGTGAAACACAAAAGGTTGAAGCTGTTACAAGTGTAAAGGTTAATGGGAAGTTTAATTACTTCAGTGTATCATTTATAACTGTATTGATATTTAGTCTGACTATGAGTACCTTTACAGGTATATCGATGCATCTTTCGGGATTTGCGGAATCAATTGGTCTTTCTAGTTCTGTTGGGGCATTTATGATATCATTAGCTATGATAGGTAATATATCAGGGAAACTGATTGTGGGTTCCCTGTCTGATAGAATTGGTTGGTTTAAATCAGTTATGATTATGATGAGTATTGTGGTTGTGGCTGCAGGTATATTGCTGGTGGCTGATAATGCGATGATGGGATATGCTGGTTCGTTACTGATAGGTATCAACTATTCAGTTGTGACTGTTGGGCTGGTACTTATTACCAAGAATATCTTTGGCAGCGAGAATTACACAAGGGCTTATCCAGTGATATCATTCTTATCAAGCATAGGTAGTGCCATGGCTAATTCACTGGTAGCTTATGCCTATGACTTTACTGGTAAGTATAATATTGTCTTTATTGCGGTACTTATGATATCGGCTTTAGGATATATCTTATTGATTACAGCCTATAAAACGAAAGGGAAAGCGAATTAAATGAAAAAGTTATTATTGATAGTTGCGGTGCTTATGATGCTTGGAGGATGTGGTGAAAAGACTAAGACAACCACATGTGCATATAAACAGGATGCCTTTGATTATCAGGTAATTATGGAATCAAAGGAAGATAAGATTGAAAAAATGCGTTATATTTCTGTTCTGGATTTTAAAGCTTTGGGTGTTGAAGATGAGAGTCTGATTGAATCTGTGATTGCACAGTTAGCTGGTATCTATGAAGGTATGGAAGGTGTCACTTATGAACATGAACTGACTGATGGTGTATTAACAGAGAAGACCAGTATTGAAATTGCTAAGACAACCTTAGATGATCTGATTCAGATTGGTGTCGTTGGTGAAGATACACAAAGTATAGATATAAAACTTAGTGAGATGACTGAAAACTTCACTTCACAGGGCTTTGAGTGCAAATAATATTGAAATACTAAATTATAATCGTTTATAATACCAAGTGTAGTAATGAAGGATAGAGTACTTTAATAAAGGATAATAGAGAGTTCTGGGTTGGTGAAACAGAATATCTGATATTGAAGGAAGATGGATCTGGAGCTCTGTATTCGATATGTAGAATATGGCGTGAACTCGCGTTAAGAGATAAGTAACAAGTTAAGGTGGTACCTCGCTTATGCGACCTTTGGGACTGCCTTTTTTATTTTAGGAGGAGAAAAATGAGCGACAAAAAATATTATGTGACAACCCCTATTTATTATCCTAGTGCTAATTTCCATGTAGGACACTGTTATACAACATGTATAGCTGATGCCTTAGCCAGATATAAAAGGGAAAAAGGTTATGATGTCTTCTTTTTAACAGGAAGTGATGAACATGGCCAGAAGATTGAAGATCGTGCTAAGAAAGCTGGTCTGACACCTAAGGAATTCGTTGATCCAATTATTGATAATGCCAAGGATCTATGGGAAGCTTTAGATATCAGTTATGATAAGTTTATTCGTACTACTGATCCTGAACATGTTGAATGTGTTCAGAAAGTATTCCAGAAGTTATATGATCAGGGAGACATCTATAAGGGTTCTTATGAAGGATGGTATTGTACACCTTGTGAATCATTCTGGACTGAATCTCAGCTGGTTGATGGTAAATGTCCAGACTGTGGTAGAGGAGTTAAACTGATGAAGGAAGATGCATACTTCCTGCGTCTTTCTAAATATCAGCCACAGTTAGAAGCATATCTTGAAGAAAATCGTGATCTGATGCAGCCTGAATCTCGTTATAATGAGATGGTTAATAACTTCTTAAAACCTGGTCTTAAAGACTTATGTGTATCAAGAGCCAGTGTTAAATGGGGTATTCCAGTTACATTTGATGAATCACAGACTGTATATGTCTGGGTTGATGCCCTGACTAACTATATCAGTGCTTTAGGTTATCTCAGTGAAGATGATTCTAATTTCCAGAAGTACTGGCCTGCTGATCTGCACCTTGTAGGTAAGGAAATCTTCAGATTCCATACTATTATCTGGCCTATTATTCTGATGGCTTTAGGATTACCTTTACCTAAGAAGGTTTATGGACATGGATGGCTGACTATTGGTGGTGGTAAGATTTCTAAGTCTAGTGGTAACTATAAGGATCCAAGAGAATTTATCAGAGATTATGGAACTGATACACTCAGATACTTTATCTTAAGTGAAGTACCATTTGGTTCTGATGGAAACTTCTCTGAACTGATGATGGTTGAAAGAAGAAACAGTGATCTGGCTAATATTCTGGGTAATCTTGTCAACAGAACTATTTCAATGACTAATAAGTACTTCGGTGGTCATGTTGATAGAATGAAGGCTATTACTGATCTTGATAAGGAAGTAATTATTCAGTTAAATCATCTTGATAAGGAAGTTGAAGCTAAGATTGATGCCCTAGACATCCCTGGAGCTTTAGAGATTGTCTTTGCAGCCTTAAAGAGACTTAATAAATATATTGATGAAACTATGCCTTGGGCTTTAGCTAAGGATGAAGCTACAAGAGGTAGATTAAATGATGTATTATATCTGATTCTTGAAGGTATCAGATTATGTGCAATTGAACTTAAGGCTTTTATGCCTTCAACTGCTGATAAGATCTTTAATATCCTGAATACTAAATATAATACCTTTGATTATACAAAGGTTGGTGTCAAGATGTTTGATGTGGTTGAAAAACCAGAAATCCTCTTCACAAGAATTGATGAAGCTGAAGTTAAGGCTAGAATTGAAGCTGAAGAAGAGCTAGCTAAAAAGGCTGAACATCTGCCAGAGATTACAATTGATGATTTTGCCAAGGTAGAATTAAGAGTTGGTCAGGTATTGGAATCAAGAAGACATCCAGAAGCTGATAAACTGCTGGTATCAAAGATTGATATTGGTTATGGTGATATCAGACAGATTGTAACTGGTATCGCTGATAAGGTATCACCTGAAGAATTTGTAGGTAAGAAGGTTATCGTCGTAGCTAATCTTAAACCAGCCAAGATTCGTGGTGTTGATTCTGAAGGTATGGTACTTGTGGGAGAAGAAGATGACAAGATTGATATCCTGTTATCTAATCTTGAACCAGGAGCTAAAATTCATTAAGAAAAGGAGCGGCTGCTCCTTTTTAAGTTACAGGTTAAAATGTGCTTTCCATTCATCTTCCTTAAATCCGACAAGGACAGTATCACCATCGATGAGGATTGGTCTTTTGACAAGCATACCATCACCTGATAACAGTTTCAGATTATCTTCAAGGGTGTTGTTTGGAATGATGTCTTTAAGATTCATGGATTTATAAAGATTACCAGAAGTATTAAAGAAACGTTTTATTTCTAAGTGTGATAACTCATGCCATTTCTTTAGTTCTTCATAGTCTGGATTATCAGTTTTAATATCGCGATATTCATAGCTTAGATGATGATTATCTAAGAATTTTAGAGCTTTTTTACAGGTTGAACATTTTGGATAACATAAAAGTAACATATTAAGCCTTCTTTCTTGTGAATACGAGATGATTATCATCTGAGTATTCTTCATTATATTTATAATTCAGTTCATTAAACTTCTTTAATTCATCAATACTCTTAACATTATGAGTAACCATATATCTGACCATTGAACCACGGGCCATTTTGACATAGACCCCCTTTTCAATCAGTTTATGATGATCTTCTTCCTTAAAGGATATTGTATATATCCTGGATTTATCTTTGATATGGGGTAATACAGCCTTTGAGTATTCCTTAGATGCCAGATCAATTATATCTTCATTACCAATATAACGAGCTATATCGCTGCCCCAGTAATCATATAGTGACATACCATTAACAATAGATTGCATCTCAAGACGATGAGGTATTATAAGATCAAATGGACGATTATAACCATATAGACCATTAATGATTAACAGATGTTCATTAAGATATTCAAGTTCTTCATCATCAAAGAGTGAAGGAGCCATATACTGATACTGAATCCCATCATAAGCCATAATCGCATTGAGATAACCTTCTTCAAGCTTATAGGTATGAAGATTATCAAAGGTTTTATTGACTATCACATCACTGGCATTTATAACCTTCTTTAATTCTTCTTTACTCAGATTCTTTAAAGTATCATAAAGTTTTATGGCTTTAGGGTGAATATTTATAGATGAGAGATCATAACTGAAATCATTATAATCATTAATCTTTTTGGCTGGTGAGATAATAATCTTCATATCAGTACTGAATTTCTTTTAATACATTATCAGCAGCTTCCTTATCAAGAAGATAAGAAATAATCGCATGGGCAAATTCAAATGAAGCTCCAAGACCCTTAGCTGTAATAACGTTATTATCAACGCTGACCTTTAAACCTGATGTCTTTAGGCCACATTCAAAACCTGGATAAACACTGAAGTGATTATCTTTAACATATCCTTCTTTGACAAAGATACTTGGAGCTGCACAGATGGCTGCGATTAAGTGTCCTTCTTTATGGAATTGTTTAAGGTATGATAAAACCTTTTCATTAACTGAAAGAGTTTGAGTACCCTTTAGACCACCTGGAAGAATCAGGGCATCATATTCATAGACATCTATATCATCAATCATCATATCAGTCATAAAGTGCAGGTTATGTGATGATACGATATCTTTGGTATCTTCAACCGATACAAGATCAACCCTGATACCAGCTCTTTTTAGCAAATCAGCAGTATTGAGCGCTTCACATTCTTCAAGTCCATTAGCGATAAATATTGCAGTTTTTTTCATTCTTTGACCTCCTTTAAACGATCTTTAAAGCGTTTATATTTTGTGTTTGTATTTACTATATATGACAGGTTATATGTCTTTAAGAATTCTTCAAGGGTCTTATAATCATCTTGTGTGGCATCCTTTAATTCATATTCCAGCTCATAGTCAATCTTTCCAAGATAATCATTTTCATCAAGACATAGAGTACCAAGTGGGTATTCTTTGATATATCTTGTGGTAAAAAGTGAACCCATGTAGACTGGATGATCGATATGCAGTTCATTTAGAAGATTAGTGATTGATGGATCATCAATATTATTATCAGGAATTTCCCATTCATATTCTCTGACTTCACCATTAATATAATGTTTAAGTGTATAGTAATAGTGCTGATCTATTTCTCTGATACGCATACCCATATTATGTGAAGCAGTATAGTAGAAGTTATTCTGTCTTGTGACTGTATCAGGATTTAAGCCAGAAATAATCATTTTGAACTTTGATTCTTCAAGCATCATCTTATATTCTTTTTCTATCTGATAGTTTTTCATACCTCTATATTTTATGCTAAAATATTATGTATGAAAAGATGGAACATATTATACGATTATTGTCGTTTACCAATCAGAATAATCTATTTTGCATGTGTCTTACTGGCGATAGGATATCTTGTACAAAATGAAAATGTCAATATATTCTATACTATCAGGAATCCATATATTAAGCTTATATCTGAGCTTTTGATGCGTATTGGACATGTACTGATTATTAATATGCCACTTATCTTCATGGTTAACTTTGTATCCAAGAAGGCTAACAGTGGAGCTCCGACGTTGATAGGAATTGTTGGATATGTGACTTATCTCATTACAACGATGATTCTGGGATCACATACATTAACTTCAACTGCCTATTCATCTGTACTTGGGATATCCTATAATACAGCCACTAGCAGTTTAATATCCAACTATGGAACTATCTATCCGTTACAGACAGGCATGATAGGCTCATTTATGGTCGCTTTTGCGACAAGATACAGCTTTCTTAAATCAAGAAAGAGAAGTATCTATTCTTTTTTGAGTTTCCTTGATAAGGATTCAGCAGCTTTAATCTACAATATCGTTATCTGTGCTCTTCTGGGCTTTGGTGTCGCATTGATTTGGCCTTATGTCTTTAATGCCTTACAGTCAGTTATAGCGTGGATAGCAGTTGATATATCAGATCCAATGAGACTTTCAGTCTATGGATTCCTCGATCGAACATTATCAATCCTTGGACTTGGTAATATCATTCGTCAGCCATTCTGGTATGGAGCGATGGGTGGTACATATTCAAATATCGTTGGTGAAACCATTACTGGTGATGTCAATATCTGGGCTTATATGCCAGAGGCGACTGCAACATATGTTGGATGTGGACGTTTTATCACACCATACTATGTCATCAATATGTTCTGTATGCCATCACTGTTATTGGCAATGACATTTGTTCATTCAAACAGAAAAGAACGCCGTCATTTCTTCTTATCAGCGATGATGGGAATGTTGTTGTCGATTGTCTGTGGTAATCCACTACCTATAGAACTGATATTACTCTTTAATGCACCTTTACTGTTATTATTACATCTTGGAATAAGTGGCGCACTCTTTGGAGTAATGTCTATAAACAAGGCATATCTTGGATTTAATTATTCAGGTTCAACTATCAGTGCTATGCCTGGAGCTTTCCCTGACTATATTATCAATGCCCGAACACCACAACATATCCATGCCCTGTTGATCATTCTTCTGGTCGGAATTATTATGACAATTGTCTATTTCTTTGTGACAGAAATATACTATAACTATCTGGCCTTTGATATTCTGGGTGCTGATAAAACCATCAAGATTTCAAAACAGGTTATTGAAGCATCTGGCGGTGTTGAGAATATTAAGGCAACTGGCAGCAGTCCTTTTAAACTGACATTGACACTGAATGATATGGAAGCACTCTCATATGAAAAGCTGAAACGTATCAATATTAATCACATCATTGAAACAAGAGATGGACTGGTCTTTGAATTTGGTTCATCAAGCACAATTATCCGCAAGCGTATCGATCGGATTATAGCTAAATCAAAACGTTAAAATGGGCTTAAAAAGCCCTTTTTAAAAGCTTTTATGTAACTTTTTTTGATTTGAAGTTGCAAATGAAAAACAATGCATATATAATTATTACGCACACCTTGAATGTTATAGGTAGCCCCGGAAACTACATATAGAGAAAGAGGTAAAAAATTATGCGTCAAACAACTATGCTTAAGCCAGCAGAAGTGAAAAAAGAATGGTACGTAGTAGATGCTAGCGGTTTAACTTTAGGACGTTTAGCTACTAAGGTTGCAACTGTTCTTCGTGGTAAACACAAACCAACATATACTCCAAATGTTGACTGTGGTGATTATGTCATCATCATCAACGCTGAAAAGGTTGTATATACTGGTGACCAGGAAGAAAAGAAATTCTATTACAATCACTCTATGTTCCCAGGTGGTTTAAGAACAAGAAGTATCGGTCTTATGAAAAGAGAATATCCAGTTGAATTAGTAGAAAAGGCTGTTCATGGTATGATCCCTCACAACAAGTTAGGTGATCGTATCCGCACTCACTTATTCGTTTACGAAGGTAGCGAACATCCTCATACAGCTCAGAAACCAATTGAGCTAAAGGTTGACTAATAAGGGAGAAGGAGAAGAAAATGGCTAAGAAGAAAACAAATATTACTTATCTTGGAACTGGTAGACGTAAGTCTGCAGTAGCTCGTGTTTACATGACTCCAGGAACTGGAATTATCACTGTTGGTGATAAATCATTAGATCAATACCTGCCAGAAGAGACATTAAGAATGGTAGTTAAGTCACCACTTGTATTAACTAATACAGCAGATCAGTTCGATGTATATGTTAATGTATATGGTGGAGGTTTAACAGGTCAGGCTGGTGCTATGAGACATGCAATCGCTCGTGCTTTACTTGAAGCAGGAGAAGATTACCGTCATGTATTAAAGGCAGCTGGATTCTTAACTCGTGATGCTAGATGCAAAGAACGTAAGAAATACGGTCTTAAAGGTGCTCGTAGAGCTCCACAGTTCTCTAAACGTTAATCAATTTTACGAAAGAGACTACAAGAGATCATCCATATTTGGATGGTCTTTTTTGTTTATATAAAGAAAAGCTAATCGTTAAGATTAGCTTAGTATAATAGATAAATTGGAAATTATTTGTTTATAGCTGCATTGATTTCTTTGATGTCACTTGATGCGAATCTTGTACTTTCTTCCATTTCACTATATACCCAATCACTTGTGTTATCATTTAAAGTACTTGAACACATTACCATAGCAGCAGCATCTTCAGTAGTTAAAATAGGAATTGGCATACTCAAGATTTTTTCTTGTAATGTCAAAGAGTTATACACTGTTCCCGTTGTTCTATCTACAACAAATTGAATAGCATCATATCCACTAAATTCTTCGTTTATTACAATGCCTACATCTGCTTTAACATTAAATAAAATAAAGTCTACAGCCATACCTTCATAATCATCATATTTGAATGTCAGCGCATTGATAATTTCAGGTGTGTTTGATTCTGTTTCAAATGTTGTTTCATATAATTCGACTGCAGATTTAAACTCATCTGAATCCAAACATTTTTGTGCCGCTATTATAACTGCCTGTTTTTCTTCATCAGATGCTTTTTGAACTTTTACATCTCCTCCACAAGCAACCAAATTTAAACTCATAATAGTTATTAAAATTAAACTTATAATTTTTTTCATTTCTACTCTCTCCCTGAAAAACAATTTTACAATATTGTATCAAATAAAGATGTATTTTTGCAGTATGAGTCAGTTCGATTAATTAAATGAATTTTACCATATAGAGTATATTAAAAAAGTGCTTTAAATCGCTTGGTTTTAAATGAATTTATAATCAATATATAAATTTTGAAGAACGACCAGTTCGTCTTGTAAAGGCACAATAGAGACGCAAAAACAACCAAAACAAAATACGGTCGAAATATAGCCGACTGTATAGTTTTGTATATCAATGTGTGTTAAGAGCTTCTTCTCAAAAACTTGAAAAAATGTAGTATAGCAGGCCTAATAAAGTAGCAACTAAGCAGCAATAAAGCAGCAAACCAAAATTAAATCCTTATTTTAAAGGATTTTTTGACTGTGGAAATTCTCGCTAAATTATCAAAACGTTAATCAATTTTATCGTCAAGAGACAATCAATATCAATCATTTATTGGGTGGTCTTTTCTTTTGTATACAAAAAACATCACGAAGATGCTTGAACTTGTTATTTAATTATTTCCCAATATCCAAATCTATTGTTTCCAACTCTAAGAATATAACCTTTTCTTGATAATAAATTTGTAATTCTTTGTATTGATCTAGTGGATAAGTTTAGTTGTGATGCTAAATAATCTCGTGAAATTTTATTGTTGTTTTTTATCAAATTATAAACAAACGATTCATTTTCAGTGAGATCAGAATTCTTCTTTTAGAGTGACATTTGTCACCCTATTTGTCACTCTATATTTGAGTATTTAATTTAATGCAATATCATCAACGTCTGTGACGCATTTGCTGTATTAAGAATAATAAAAACCCCTTTCTCATAACCGCCAGCTAGTAGCGGATATACAAAAGGAGTTATAACTATTTATTAACACGATAAACTTGAATTTATTTTAAGCTATCACGTTTTACCTTCTTAAGCCTTACTATCATTACCATAGGAATTTCTTTGTTGGTTTTAAAACATTCTTCATAAAATCCATCAATGACAAATCCAGCTCTAAAACAAAGGTTAAAAATATCT
>JAQXNC010000067.1 GCA_029097145.1 Bacillota bacterium | reverse complement strand
TCTTAATAGATATTCAGAGATTAGTGTTACCATATCAGTCTGAATGTCTTTAACTTTCTTACAACCTTTAAACATAAAGAAGTTGCCACCACCACCAGAGCGATAATTACTCAATGCCAATGTAAAGATATCTTCATCTTCGACACTTTTACCATGATACTTAATCTCAGTTATTCTATGACCCTTAGGGTTTGAGACCTTAATCGTATAATCAATACCATCTACCATATCATAGTTGTAATGTTGAGGCTTGGGATAGATATAACTTTCATCGACATCAATCTTTTCATCTTTGACAGTAAAATATTCAGCTGATTTTTCAAGATACTCTTTGAGTATTCTGCCGTTAACCTCATAGACCACAATTGTATTTGGATAAATATAAGTTGAAACGATATCACGCATAGTGATCGATTTATTAAAACCAACTGCTCCATTAAAGAGGGCATTACCTGCAAGATCAGCCCCACTGGCATCAAGTGTCACTTTATTAATAAAAGTGATAACCGGATGTTTATGAATTCTGGCATTTATTTCATCATTGACCTTTAAATCGGCATCTATCACTTCACCAACAGTCTCATCCAGCCACTTTTCAGTTTTCTCTTCAATATCGCTGATTCTTGATGATATATGATAATCATCACTATCGGCATTAAGCAATCTGACATCAGCTTCTTTAGTATCGGTATCAAACTCAATAAAAGCTATTTCACTGGCATTATAGGCTGTTTGGGTCACATAGGTATTAAAACACTTTGTTGCGATTGAGCGATGTTGGTGACCAGTAATCAAGATATCAAGACCCTCGATTTCCTTAACCATTCTATATGCCTGATTCTCACCGGTATCATCTTCAGTGAGCTCACCCGTCTCAAGATCTCTTTCAAACCCCCCGTGGTATACCCCGATAATCACATCAGCCAGATGATTATCCTTAATCATTCTGACAGTCTTTGACATATATTCAAAGGCATCCATCACATCAATACCTTTTAGATTGATTTCCTTTTCCCAGTTGGTCAGATAATGAGTTACAGCTCCAACTATCGCAATCCTAACTCCATCAATTTCCTTGACGGTAATTTGGTTGCCAATACTCTTGCCACTATACAAAAGATTACCATTGATGCATCTGGCATCGATATGATCAAGATATTTATTTAATACTTTTATTCCATAATTTAAATCATGATTACCGATATTGACAAAATCATATCTCATCTCATTTATAAGTTCACACATGAGATGATCTTTATATCCATCATCATGTTTATAGTAGTAACTAAGCAAGGGGCTTCCTTCCAGAATATCACCATTATCAATCAGAATTGTATGTTCATTGCGATATTTTCTGATAACACCTTCAAGTTTAAGAAAGCCATGATTACATGGCTTTAAATCACTGTAACGATAAGGCATAACCATTCCATGAACATCTGAAGTAGCTAAAATTCTTATCTTCATAACTATTGACCTGTCGCAAGTTTCCTTCTAATCTTCGTAGAAATCCATTCAATTATCATAACGAGCACGATTAATCCATATAAGAACGAACCAACCATTGACCAGCGTCTTGAATTAATACACTGTGTTAAAGATGCACCAATACCACCAGCTGATACAATACCCAGTGTCGTAGCGTCTTTCATATTGATATCAAAACGATAAATAGCACTTGAAATAAAGCTTGCATAGAGCTGAGGTAATATTCCACACCAGATTTTTTCAAAGGTATTACATCCAGACGCATCAAGACTTTCCAAGATTCTTGTATCAAGATCTTCAATAGCTGTAATATACATCTTGGAAATCATACCAATTGAACAGATACTCTGGGTGACAACACCACATACTGGACCAGGGCCAGTTACGCGAATCCACACCAGAGCCCATACCAGTGATGGGATAGTTCTAATGAGTAAAATCAAAAGTCTTGTGATGGTTGATACTGCTTTACCAACGATATTTTCACTGGCTAAAAAGCTTACAGGAATCGCTAAAATAGCTCCAAAGAAGGTTCCAAGTACTGCAATCGCAATGGTCTGGAAAATGAGATATGGAACACCATCACTGGCACTTGAAAAGAGTAAAGACATATCAGGATGCAGTAAACCATTTAACATACCTGCCGCAATCTCACTGCCCTTTGAAGTTATACCAGCAAAATTAATCCCTTTAGCCGACCATATCACAAGGCTGACAATTATCGCTGTTACTATGCAATATAACCAGCCACGTTTAGGCCTTGCGTCATATACTTCCATTATTCTATCTATCATAATTAACCCAGCTTCTTTCTAAAATATGTACTTAAGAAGTCAACAATAACTACTGCCACAAAGAGTGTCAGTAATACTGTACCAAGACTGTTGTAGTCACGCCATCCGATTCTTTCATTAATCAGAAGTCCAAGACCACCAGCACCCACATAACCTAAAATGGAAGCTGCACGAATATTCATTTCAAAACAGTATAGACAATGTGATAGATAAGTTGGCAGAATCTGTGGCATTAAAGCACTCCAGAAAGCCTCAAACTTATTGGCACCAAGTGATTCCATCGCTTCAAATGGTCCCATATCGATAGTTTCAATACTTTCAAACAGCATCTTCCCTACAACACCAAAGGTAAAGATGGTAATCGCTACTGTACCTGCAAATGTTCCAAGTCCAAAGATAAGTGCCGCCATTGTCGCAATGATGATGGTTGGCAAAGTTCTTACAAGACCCAAAAGAAAACGTACAACAGATAGACTGATGCGATTCTTATTAATATTGGAACTAGAAATAATCGAAATCGGTAATGCCAGAATACATCCAATGATAGTCCCTAAAAGCGACATCTTGATTGTATCAATAAGTGGTCCAAAGACATTAGGTAAAAAATCCATATTTGGCTGAAAGATCTTACCCAATATAGCTCCAAGCTGTTTTGGTGCACGTTCGATTATCAGTATCAGATTAAAGCCTGTAAGCTGAATACTGGCAAAGATTACAATAAAGATTATAAGCAGTATCAGCGGCATTCTTGAACGCTTACGATAAACTGTATGTCCATTATCTAATGTAATCAGCTCAGGCTTGAATAGTTTATCAAAAAGACTGACCTTATTCATCTTAAGCCTCCTTAGAACTTGGAACACTGTTACCTTTATAGACGACATCCAACACTTCTTGAGTTACTTCACTTGTTGGTCCATCATAGACAATTTCGCCATCTCTAATACCAATAACTCTTGTCGCATAATCAAGTGCCAGATCGACATGGTGAATATTGATTAGAATTGTAATATTCATTTCTTCATTAATACGCTTAAAATCTGACATAACCATCTTGGCAGTAACTGGATCTAGTGCCGCAACTGGTTCATCAGCCAGAATAATTGTTGGATTCTGATTTAAAGTACGGGCTAAAGCTACACGCTGCTGCTGTCCACCTGATAATTCATCACATCTTGAATAAGCCTTATCAAGAATACCAACTTTATCTATAGCTTCAAGAGCCTGCATTTTCTGTTCCTTACTATATAAACCAAGTAATGTCTTATACCAAGGCATATCAGGTACCATACTGGTTAATACATTTTTAATAACTGTTGATCTTGTCACGAGATTAAATGACTGGAAAATCATTCCAATCTTTCTTCTGAATCTGCGTAATTCCTTACCCTTTAGTTTAGATACATCTATCCCATCAACCGTCAAAGTACCAGCTGTGATATCATGCATACGATTAATAGTACGGATCAGGGTTGATTTACCAGCTCCTGAAAGACCAATTATCGCAACAAATTCTCCCTGTTCAATATCCAGGGTGACATTATTTAATCCTTTAACACCATTTGGATAAACTTTGTCAACATTTCTAAAACTTATCATTTTCTATCCTCTTCTATCTCTTATAATATTTTATCACAACCAATAAATAAAAACCCGATGAGTTATAACTCATCGGGATATATCTTATATTATTTCTGGAATTCAAACATATCTGTTGTCTTGACAAATGTATATTCAACATCATTACCAAGAATTTCAGGCAGATAATTAATCATGTATTCCATACCAGGTTCTTCCTGATTGAAATGACCCAGGGCAATAATTGTCTTATTGCGTCCGAGCATACTTGAATCTCTGACATATTCAGCCACAGTATAATCTGTACATTCAAGAGTAATCAGTGTATCAAAATTTTCTTCTTCCATCACTCTTAAAATTTCATTATCCTGACGACCATCGATATGACCACAAACCCATACTCTTGAAGCTTCGTTATCTAATGAACCCATAACCTTAACACCGTTTAAATCCAGTGTATCCTTTAAAAGTTTTGTCAGATCACTAACCTTCATCTTTGGCAGTTCAAACTGTACTGGTCTTTCAAAATCCCCAATCAAATAGTTATCCCAGCCAAATTTCTTCATGAATCCATAGAAGATACCATCAGTATATTTACCATCAACTGACATGCAGCTATGAATAAAGTCATGATTACGCCATACACAGATATTGGCACTGTCTAATAAAGCAGTCTTTAATTTAAATGTTTCATTATCCTTTAACCATTCAGTATGGTCTCCATGATTCCAGAAACATGCTTCATGTGAAATAATCAGATTAGCCTTTAATTCAATAGCCTTCTTAATCACATCAACACTTGGATATATGCAGGTTACTACACCTTTGAGTTCCTGATTGATATCACCCCAGAGAACCTTATCTCTTGTGGTATTCATATCAATCTTCTGCCCCTTATATGTGCCACGATAGAATCCTTTTACTCTTTCAATCGCTTCAGCAATTAACATTCGAACACCTCTTCTTTCTTAATCATGGTAACTATTTCATCAACAATCTTTTCCGTTGTACCACATGGGATATCACTTGAAGATGTCTCAAAAGAATTACCATAATCTTCTATATTGCCTAAATATCCAACACTGTAGTTACAATAACCCCAGAGTATTGAACATTTGGCACCCATTGCTTCTTTGATTCTGACACCAAATCTTGAAAACAGTTCAGCAGGTACGACAAAATATCTTAAATCACCCATATCGACATAGGCACAGTTTAAATCAAGTGTAAATGGTTCACACTTTAAACCCTTTGTCGCTACCGCCAGAGCTGAAGTATAGATTTTCTTCTCGTCAAAGTTTCTGGCATTATTGATTCTATCAACGATAGTATCATACTGTTCCTTCTTCTTTTGATAATCAGGAAGATATGTTTCATTAAAACGATAAGCTTTGACAACAGGTTTTTTAATCTCTAGTTCAACTGGATGATAGTTATCATTAAAGACCTGATCCATCATCTCTTTACCGACACGGTTTAATTCATTTAAATCATTACCCTTACGATATAAACGGTTAGACATATCGCCTGCAGCACCAATACATACAAGTGGATATACACCCCAGGCTTTTTCACACGCTCTTGCGACATAACCAGCCAGATCTGAACTTACAAGAAGGTTTTGTGGTCCTAGGATGGTTGAATGACATGTAAAGTTACAAAGACCGCCTACAACTTTATCATTGTCTCTAAATTCAACAGTAATAACATCCTTATCACATGGCTTATCAAGACCATTACGGTTAGAGTAACAGCCTTCAATACTGACAGTATTTCCATAAGCCTTAACTTCTTTAAACTCACCATTAAAACATTCATCAATTGTCTTTAATGTTTTATCCATAATATATTCTGGATAGCCTTCTTTAGCCTTGGTATCAAGTCCAAAGATATTGTCATATGAATATTCTGGAGCACTATGAGAGTGAATATAACTGATGTTTATGAGATTAAAATCAACATGATACTTATTAGATACATATTCTCTTAAGCGATCAGTAAACTTCTTTTCAAGTCCGATTAGTTCAATAGTTACCCATAACATCTTTGTATCTTCAACATCCAAAACCATAGCACTGACCCAAAGTGGATCCATAATTCCTGTTGATAACTCAGTTCTGATTGCATGTCCACATAAATAACATGGCATAAACTTGTCTGTTGGGGTTATTTCATTTCTTGCAGTACTTATTTTCAACATATGTGTCTCCTTATAAAGTAATAGAGGGTACTGGTTCAACCAGTACCCTCTAGTGATATAAACTATGCTAAGAAGCCGATTGCACCTAATACGATCGCAACAAGAATTACGATCCAGATTAAATTACCAGCTTTAATCTTCTTAAAGCCTAATGCCCAGTATAATACTGCAACAGTTACAACATTACCGAAGCATGGAATGATGTTGTTTAGAAGATCATTAAGATTCTGAGTCAGATCACCGACAGTCCAAGTTAAACCGAATTTAACGTTAACAGTTGTCGCAACCATAGCACCCATAACGATAATACCTAAGATTGATGCAACATCAGTCAGATTTCTTAAAGATTCAGCCTTAGAAGTAATGAATGAAACACCCTTGTGGTATACAGGAATACTTAATTTCCAGAATACTAACCATAAAGCGATGTTACAAGCCATAGCGATGAACATACCAACAAGGCTTCCCTGCTGAGCCTGGTAACCAGCGATAGCTCCTAATACTGTAGGTAATAATACCCAAACAATAGCGTCACCTAAACCAGCAAGAGGACCCATTAATGATGTACGTACATCTAATGCAGTTTCAGTAGCGTTAGCGTCTCTTGTAGATTCGATAGCTAAGTCAGCCATCAGAATTAACTGACCAAACCAAGGATGGCAGTTAAAGAATTTGAAGTATAATTCATTCTTTTCAGCAATTTCATCATCAGTATATAATTCTTTCATTGCTGGATACATTGACCATACCCAAGGTCCAGACTGCATTGTTTCATAGTTGAAGCAAGTCTGACGAGAGAATACGTAACGTGTTAATACTTTAGTTAATGTCTTATTATCTAATGTCTTTGGTTCTTTGCTTACTAAATTACTCATCTTCCATGTCTCCTCCTGTAACAGCGGTTGCTACCTGGTTCTGTCTTTGTTCTTCCTTAGAGAAGAAAATGTAGCAGCATAATACGAGAGCCAGTAAAGCGATAGCTAAGATGCTCATCTTTAAGTATGCTGATAATACGAAACCAAGTAAAATGAAGTAACCATATTTCTTCATTGGTAATTGTCTTAACAGAATAGCGAAACCTAATGCTGGCATCATACCAGAAGCTACCTTAAGACCTGTATTTAACCATGCAGGAATTGCAGTGATTAAAGCTTCAACATATGTAGAACCTACTGTAGTGAATAGAACCATTGGTAATACCCAGAAACCTACAAATGGAATCTGAGAAGCCCACATCCAAACACCCATCTTTTTGAAGTCTTTCTTATCTGAGCAGTCTTTCATCTTGTGGATGAAGAATGAACCAGAAGTCTTACCTAAGATATCAAGCTGAGTACCTAATGCTGCAACTGGGATACCGATAGTCATAGCTACTGTTAAAGCTTCCTGACCTTCGTAACCCATAGCTACTGCGAAAGCTGTACCAGCGATTGCACCAACGTTGTAATCAGGAACTGATGAACCACCAGCACCAAATAAACCTAAACTCATTAAGCACATGCTACCACCGACTAACATACCGACATTGATGTCACCCATGATTAGACCAGCGATAACGCCCATTGTAACTACTGAAGCGTAGTTGAATAACTGCAAGTTCATTCTCTGGTAAATGTACCAACCAGTAAGAACTGCTAACAGAATGACCTGTAA
The DNA here is from genome assembly GCA_029097145.1 of Bacillota bacterium. Taxonomy (GTDB): domain Bacteria; phylum Bacillota_I; class Bacilli_A; order Erysipelotrichales; family Erysipelotrichaceae; genus JAHHTG01. The sequence continues at coordinate 1,054 of JAQXNC010000067.1, read as the reverse complement.
AGGTGTAAACATTTAAAATACCTTTCCTTTCCTTAAAAATTAATCGAGTTTTGATGAAAGATCTACTTCAGCATCAGAAGTTCTAAATCTTGCTGTAATTTTAACTCCAGCATCTCTCATCTCTTTGAGCATACCCTTTTCCTCAAGAGTGACACGAACAGTCTTATCTAAGACAACTGTTTCACCAGAGTTCTGAGTAACATTTCCAAGATTTAAACAAGGAATTTCTACTCCTGCCTTGAACAGTTCATAAGCAGATTTAATTGTTCTGAATACACAGAAAACTCTCTGGCTAGCATACTTATCAGCACCGATATTGGCAACAGCCTTTTCATGATCGATAACTGATGATGCTACTCCACCTGGAGTTGCCATTTTGATTGATGTCTTCATGATATCGTTCTTTGAAGCCTGATCATCGATTACCATTGCTCTTGTAGCATTCATAGCTGGAATCCAGTCAGTTGCGACAATTCCGTGTACCATACGGTCATCAACTCTAAAACCAACAAATCCTAAAGCCTTCATAAAATCCTCCTTTTGGCATCATGCATTTTGCCTGTAAACGCTTACTAGTAACAACTATGTTATAACATACACTGAATGTGATATTCAAGACTTTTGAATGATTTTATTCAAATTTTGTGAATGATTCATCCAAAATATATATTTTTACGCTTTTTTATTATCTGTTAATAGTCTATAATACAGTTATAGAGGTAGTATTTGCACCATGACAAACAATTTTTTAAAGACAATCGAAGATAAACAGAAGGACTTTACCAAGTCTGAAATGGAAATATATAATCTTCTTAAAACCGAAGCCTATTCATTCACATCTTCAACTGCAACTGAAATCGCCAATAAATATAATGTATCACAGAGCTCAATCAGCCGTTTCTGTCAGAAAATCGGTTTTAATGGCTATTCTGATTTCAGACTGTCACTGATTCTGGCATTATCGACTGCCGATGCTGAACATAAACAATCTATCAGTGATTATACAACTGAACTTAGTTCTCTCATGACACATGTCTCACAGAACGTTCCTGAA
>JAQXNC010000066.1 GCA_029097145.1 Bacillota bacterium | reverse complement strand
TAGTATATCATATTTTTATAGCGAAAAAGAATTAAGTAATATATTGATTCTTCAGAGAAGTGATGGCTGGTGAGAATCACTGATGAGATATATGAAATCTACTCTTTAGCTGACCTAATCAGTCACGTTTGTCGCGTTAAGACATTGAGAAGTAATTAAGGTGGCACCACGATATATTCGTCCTTTAAAGGTGCTTTTTTATTTTTAAGGAGAAAGATAAATGCTAGATATTAAATTAGTTAGAGAAAATCCTGAATTAGTCAAAGAAAATATTCGTAAGAAATTCCAGGACAGCAAACTGGTGCTGGTTGATGAGGTTGTAGCTCTTGATACCGAATATCGTACAATCAGAAAGAAAGCAGATGACTTACGTGCTAAACGTAACTCTGATTCTAAACAGATTGGTATGTTGTTGAAGGAAGGTAAGAAAGCTGAAGCTCAAGCTGTTAAGGAAGGCGTAGCTAATATCGGTAAAGAGATTGCTGATATTGAAAAACGCGAAGTTGAATTAGAAGAAGAAATCCGCAAGAGAATGCTGGTAATTCCGAATATTATTGATGCATCTGTACCTATTGGTAAGGATGATTCAGAAAATGTTGAAATCGAACAATTCGGTACTAAACGTGAAATTGATTTTGAAATCCCATACCATACTGATATTATGGAAAAACTTAACGGTATCGATTTAGATAGTGCTCGTAAGACTTCAGGTAATGGTTTCTATTATCTGACAGGTGATATCGCTCGTCTGCATTCAGCAATCCTTTCTTATGCCAGAGATTTCATGATTGATAAAGGTTTTACTTATGTAATTCCTCCATTTATGATCAGAAGTGATGTCGTAACAGGCGTTATGTCATTTGCTGAAATGGAAAATATGATGTACAAAATTGAAGGTGAAGACCTCTATTTGATTGGTACTTCTGAACATTCAATGATTGGTCGTTTCATTGATACTATTATCCCTGAAGAAAAATTACCTTATACATTAACTTCATACTCTCCATGTTTCCGTAAGGAAGTAGGGGCACACGGAATTGAAGAACGTGGTGTTTACCGTGTTCATCAGTTCGAAAAACAGGTAATGATTGTCGTATGTCGTCCTGAAGAGTCAATGGAATGGTATGAAAAGATGTGGAAGTTCTCTGTGGAACTGTTCTTAAGTATGGATATTCCAGTTAGAACTCTTGAATGTTGTTCAGGTGACCTGGCTGATCTTAAGGTTAAGTCTTGCGATATTGAGGCATGGTCTCCAAGACAGCAGAAATATTCTGAAGTATGTTCATGTTCAAATCTGGGTGATGCACAGGCAAGACGTCTGAAGATCCGTGTTGAAGGTAAAGATGGCAACAAGTACCTGGCTCACACATTAAACAATACTGTAGTCGCTCCACCACGTATGCTGATTGCTTTCCTTGAAAACAACCTCAACGCTGATGGTAGTGTTAATATTCCTGTAGCTTTACGTCCATATATGGGTGGTAAAGAAAAGATCACTGGATAATTTAATCGAGATGGTTTAAATGCCATCTCTTTTTGTTTCATGTGAAACATTTTGATTATAATGCTTTATGTTTCATGTGAAACATATATAATAGAGGTGCTGAAAGAAAGGAAATGTTTCATGTGAAACAAAGGATACTATGATTAAGGCAGTAATATTTGATTTTAACGGAACATTGTATTTTGATAGTGATATCCATACAGCAGTATGGCGAGATATGTATATTAATGATGTAGGTGGTAAACCTGAAGATTTTGATAGAGTATTCGCTGAAGTCTTCGGCTCAAACAACCTGCCAATTATCAAACATTTTTATAAAAGTGTAGGTAAAACCATTAGCGATGAAGATGCTGAAGTAATGTCTAAGGAAAAAGAACGTCGCTATCGTGTCTATAGTGTTGAACATGACCGTTGTCATCTCGTGAAAGGGGCCAAGGAACTGTTTAATAGACTTAAGGAAAGAGGGTATGGAATGAATATTTCCAGTGCATCGATTATAGAGAATATTAATTTCTTCTTTCTGGAATTTGGTCTGGATCGCTGGTTTGATAAATCAAATGTCACATACGATAATGGTGTTTATGTTGACAAAACACAAATGTATAAAGATGCAGCTAAAAATATTGGCTTTAGTATTGAAGATTGTTTAATATTTGAGGATTCGGTATATGGAATTGAATGTGCTAAAAAGGCAGGATGTAAGAATATCATTATGATGAATCCTGATGGTAAAAAAGAATCTCCTGAAGGTATTATTCAATCAATCGGAGATTTTACTGAATTCGATGATAAATTATTGGGATAGTATGAAAATAACTAAAAAAGCGACAATTAAAACTCCAAGATTAATAATTAAACCAATTACTTCTAAAGATGAAGAAAGATTGATGGATATTCTTATCAATGAAGAAATAGCTAAAACATTCATGTTGCCAGAATTTAAAAATCGCGAAGATAGTAGAAAA
>JAQXNC010000065.1 GCA_029097145.1 Bacillota bacterium | reverse complement strand
TATACTGGTCATGAACTGGTATTAATTGCCAAATCGATTGCTGCATCTAAGGATTATCGCATAGATGAAGAGGCACTCAAACCACTTGAGGATTATTTCAGCAAGGTTCAGTCACGTAAGGATATGACCAGTGGTAATGGACGTCTGGCTCGAAATATCGTCGAAGAAGCTATTCTTAATCAGTCTAAACGTGTATTAGAAGATGATGCCGAAATCGATTTACTGCAGCTTGTCGACTTTGACCTCAAGGAAGGCTTATAGATATGTTATTTATGGGGCTGCTGTTTCTTAACATTATCATTCTGATGGTGATGATGTTTACAGGCAATAATATGAATGAAGGTCTAATGTATGCTTTACTGGCTTACATAATGATCTCAACACCACTATATCTTTTCATTCAGTTAAATACGCTTAAGAAGAAACTGCAAAAGAAAGACAGATAAATTATTAAAAAGGACTATCTAAATGAGATATCAGTTATGCGAAAACTTGATATAAACATCAGATAGTCTTTTTTATACGTCAGATAGACTTCATCTTGGATTCAGTTATTTCTTCTTGTATTTGATACTTTTACCATTACCAATACGATATAAAACTGACTTATCGACCATATCCTTCAGAATACGATTCGCACTTGTCTGACTAATTCCAAGTAGTTCTTCAACATCTTTCCTTGTGATAAAACCATTTTTATCAATGAAAGCTACTATTCTGTTATCTTCGGTTTCAGTTTGTTCATCGATTGAATAATTCAGATTCGGCAATGTAATCTTGAAGGCATTATTTGTCACTTCAATTTTTGGTTCAAATCCAGTATCCTTATATGAACTCATGATCTTTGGTATACCTGTACCATATGCTTCAATTAATTCAAGGCGGTAAAATATGGCGGCTAGTTTAGGATTTCTGCATGCTGAAATACCTAATAATATATCATCAAGATTAATCCCATCAGGTAATCCACCAATAGAAACAAACTCTATTCTATCATCATATACACTGATAAGAGTGCTGGCACTAAAAGAGTAATCACGATGTACCAGGCAATTAAGCAAAGCTTCTCTTAATGCGTCTAAAGGATAATCCAAAGTATCTATTCTATATAAGCCATTAAAGGAGGCTCTTTTTTTGTTTCTCATTTCCAGATATTGATATACATTTTCCATCTGATCAAAAAGAGAACCGCTATATTCTTTTCTATCCTGAAAATTCAGTTTATCTGTACCGTTAAAAGTAGCTGTTTTTATCGTTGCAGTACACTGGTCGGATAAAAGAAATGCGACATTTGAATATTCTCCATCTTTTAAGAATAAACCTAAGGATTTCATCTTGGCTTCATTGAAAACTATATTTCTTTTTTTGAACTGTTCGTTAGTTGCATTGAATGAAAGATTCTGTTCTAGTGAGCGCATATTTTCAAAACTGTCGCCATCAGTTTCCTTAATCATTTTGCGAATATTTGCTTCAGATGCCGGATCGGTCGATGTACCATTTCTAACATATACGCCAGCTGGTTTTAATCCTTTGTTTCCTAAATAATAAGGTCTGTCTGTTCCTCTTTGAACTTTTATAGCGATTACTTTCTTATCTTCAAGAATAATTGCTTCGTACTTCACAAACATTGTAATGTCGGGTTTAATTGAATCTCTGATCATATTGTTTAGCTGTAGTATTGTTTTATCTTCATCATCAACCCCAACAATTATTCCGTTGTCTTCTATACCAATATAAACTGTCCCACCATTAGTATTGGCAAAACCAATAACTTCTTTGCATATATCAGGTATTACTTGAGACTTTAGTTCGATACTATCTGATTCTCTAAACATGAAATGCTCACCATCTTTCTTATTATTCTTGTCATTATTCTAACCAATCTTGTCATTCTTGTCAAATTCTTGTCATTTTGACGATAGATGATTAGATAGAGTATTTTACTGACAATCAAAAAGAGCTTTTATGAAATATCAGTTAATTCATAAAAGCTCTTCTAGTATTAGTCTTCGGTATCAAAATATTCAGTAATGACGATACTGCCATCGGAATCAAGCAGAGGTGTGATACCAGCTCCATATCCTGATTTCCAACATAGATAATTAACACCAGTTTCCCGATCGACCAGAATTTGGCGAACTCCTTCACTTTTTAATTCACTGCCATCCTTATAGATAACCTCAAATCTTTCTTCCTTTTTAAACATTTTAATCTCCTAATTCTTTTTGAATGATGTAATAGCGAGAAGGGCTAAACCCATACCCAGCATAGATAATCCTGAATTGACATCAAGTTCAGTGCGAATCTGCATCAGTTCATCGACGCTGATATCAAATATGTGCCATGCCGCTTTCTTTACGTAATGATGAAATCATTATTCCCAGAGTTCTATTCTTCATATATATATATTACCTTTCCTCGATGTCTTCATCATACGTTTATATATGGTTTATCTCAACCAACCAGCAGTTTAGTCTTTTAGTCCGATGGTTTAGTTGGATTTAATGCTTTCTTTTAACTGTAATATTGTTTCCTTGGTCATTGAAGATGCCAAAGTTTTAATAGCTTTCATTAATACTTCTCTTGATTCGGGTGAGAGACTCTTGCCCTTATCGATCATTTTCTTCATATTACCAAAGAAATCATTTGAGAGGTCTTTAATCGTCAAAGAACCGCTGGCTTCAAGAATATCAAACATTGATTCTATGACAGTCTTGCGGTCATCATATGAAAGTGAATTCAGATAATCATTAAAAGTTGAGTCAATGATTTCAGATGGGATGGTGGTCTCCTTAAGATAGATAAAGGATTTACCGAGGATTTCCCAGCTGTAGATATCATGCTGGTAAGGACCCATGGCTGTTGATGAGATAATTCTGGTATTTTCCTTGTGTGAGAGCATCTTTCCGACAATCGATGTCTGCGGGATATAGCTGGTAATTGAATCGATGATTCGATTATATTCAGGGTTTTCAAAAAGAGTCTTAGGTAATCCTGGTGCGTCAAAGGCATAGATATGACGGATACGCTTTTTTTCTCCTTTTGAGAGAATGGCTGAGACAATTGAAAGATGTCCTCCCTTGGAATGACCGGTAATTATAATGTCTGATGTGACATGATTTAAGATCTTATCGAGATATTCAGCTGCTGTTTTGTGTGAAGATATGCTGTCTTCAAATGTCAACATGAAATCTTCCTTCCAGCCGATAAGTGTATTATCCGTACCCCGGAATGAGACGATTGAAATATCGATATCTCTGATATAAAGGGTTACAGCTGATATCTGCCTGGTATCTGCTTCATCAACGATGGAAAAGTAATCGTCAAGTTCAATATCCCTGAAACGGACAGATTCACTCATGAATTTAAAGAGTTCACGATCCTCTTCGATAACGATTTTTCGTATATCCTGAGTTTCATGATATTTATCATAAGCTTCCCTGATAGTGATATGATCATCACCAATTCCTTCAAGATCCATATAGGCAAAGCGGGCAATGATTAAGGCATCAATCTCATTAAAGGGATCGTTTTTAAAACTGATATCACCACGCCACTTAATATAGTCAATAACGTTATTCATAGCTCTATCATAGAAATAATCAGAAATTTGTTAAATACATGTTGACACATAATACTATGTGATATATAGTATTAGATGTAAGGAGGTATCTGGTATGCATGATATCTGTGATATTTATAAAGATTATGAGAAGAGAACTAATGATTCAATGAAGATGGAGCTTCAGGCTTTAATCTATATTGATATTCGTAGGAATGGTTCATTTTAATGGATGCACAGTTAAAAAGAGGAACGATTGAAGTCTGTGTTCTGGCGGCTTTGATTGATGGACCGTCATATGGATATAAGATCGTAAAAGATCTGGAGAATATAATGGGTTTATCAGAATCGACATTATATCCGGTACTTAAAAGATTAGAAGCCAATCATTTAGTTACTACTCATTCTGAGGAATGCAATGGAAGACTCAGAAAATTCTATACCATTACAGGTGAAGGTTATCAGAAGATACTGGATTATCTCGATGACTTTAAGGAACTTATGAAGGTATATCGTTATATTGAAAGGAAAGCTGATAATGAAAGATAAGTTTTTAGAGGAATTAAGAAATAAACTGATAGATTTAAATGATAAGGATGTGGATGATACTATTGCCTATTTCAATGAAATGATTGAAGATAAGGTATCTGAAGGATTCAGCGAAGAAGATGTGATTAAGGGTCTGGGTAAACCTCAGGATGTAGCGATTACACTTATGGGTGAAGAGAAAGGTAAGGTCGATAATTTCTCAAATGAGGTTGTATCTGACTTTGATGATGAGAATGTTGAACGTTCATGTTTCCCAGGTAATAGAATCGATGAGGTTAATCTTGAAACGGTTTATCATAAGATAATCATCAAGGAAAGTAATGGTGATGAAGTTATCTTTGAATATCCTAAGAGTAATAAATATTATTATGATGTTTCATTAAGTGGAGGATCACTGGATATTGAATATTCACAAAAAGGTTTAGATAAGTTCATGAAGAAGATGATGATGCCAGGTGATGATACAATCAGATTATATCTTCCAGCTAAGAGTCATATTGAATTAAATATTGAAAATGTATCGGGCAGTATGGAGATATCTGATCTGAAGCTTGATTCAGTTGATATTGAAAATGTCAGTGGAGTTATTAGAATTGAAAATGTTATTCTGGATAGTCTTGATGCTGAAACGGTGTCTGGACCATATCATCTTCATAATGTTAAGGCTGATGAAATATCGCTTGAGTCGGTCAGTGGCAGGATTGATATGACAATGGTGAAAGCTGATGATATTGATTTAGAGACGGTGTCTGGTTCACTTAATCTTGAAATATGTGGTAATAAGGAAGATTATAATATTTCAATTGAGAAGATGTTTGCAGATGTCGATATTGAATCAGAAAGCGGTGAAGATAATAAGCTACATATTGAAACTGTATCAGGCAGTATAAACTATCGATTTGTATAAGGCAGGAATTTCCTGCTTTTGTTGTATAATAGAGAGCAGAAAGAAAAGGTACAGAAATGTTAAATGATACAATAGCTGCCATATCTACAGCTTTAAATAATCAGGCGATATCAATTGTCAGACTCAGTGGTGATGAGGCAATTGAGATAGCTAATAAGATATTTGATCGGGATTTAAATCATACTCAGGGAAATACAATCATCTATGGGCATATTATGGAAGATGGACATAAACTCGATGAAGTAATGGTATCAATCTTCAGGGCTCCTAAATCATATACGATGGAAGATCTTGTGGAGATTAACTGTCATGGAGGGGTATATATCACAAGAAGAATACTCTCGCTGTGTCTCGCTAATGGGGCAAGGATGGCCTTAAATGGTGAATTTACCAAAAGGGCTTATCTAAATGGAAGAATAGATCTTGCAAAGGCTGAATCCATCAATGATATGATCAATGCCAACAGCGAAGTTCAGATTAAAAGTGCTATGAAGGGTATTGATGGCAGTATTTCAAGACTCATTGAACCTCTATGTGATGACATCATGAATATGATCGGAATGATTGAAGTAAATATTGATTATCCTGAATATGATGATGTTGAAATTATAACGAATGAGAAACTGCTTCCCAAGCTTCATGAGTGGATCAGTATAAGTGATGAAATGATTGATAAGGCTCAAAGATTCAGAGTTATTAAGGAAGGTTTAAAGACAGCGATTGTCGGGAAACCTAATGTTGGTAAATCATCACTTTTAAATGCCTTATTAAATAAGGATAAGGCGATTGTAACTGATATAGCTGGTACGACAAGAGATCTGGTTGAAGATGATGTCCGTTTAGATAATATTACATTACATCTCATAGATACTGCCGGTATCAGAGAGAGTGATGACGTGGTAGAAAAGATTGGGATTGAAAGATCGCTTAAAGCTATCGAGGAAGCTGAACTGGTTATTCTGGTAATCGATGCCTCAAAGGATATGGATGAAGAGGATAAGGAACTCTTAGAGCTGACTAAAGATAAAGACAGGATTATTGTCTACAATAAGACCGATATGAATGATGATGTCAAAGGTATAAAGGTCAGTGCTCTAAATGGTGATATCAGTGAGCTAAAGAATTATCTCAATGAGAGATATGATAAGGATCAGTCATTGATTGATGAAGATATCCTGAATAATGAAAGACAGATAGCTTTAATGATTAAGGCCAATAAGGGATTAAAGGATATGCTTAAGGAAGTAGACTATGGCTATGAGCTTGATCTTGTATCATCTGATTTATATACGGTTTATCATGATTTAAGCGAGATTATAGGCAAGAGTTATGAAGATGATCTGATTGATCATCTGTTTAGGAATTTCTGTTTGGGTAAATAATATGACATATTTTATAGATTCACATACACATATTACAAATGAAGAGCTGGATATGAAGCTCTATCTCGATGAGATTAAGGAAGCTAAGGAAAATGGTGTTGGTAAAGCCATGCTGGTATTTACTAATGAAAAGGAACTGAGTGTCATTGAAAGTATTGAGGATGATACATTCTTTGATATGGCTTATGGGATTTATCCTGATGACTTTAAGGAAGTCAATGAAGATGATTTCAAAAGACTTATCGATATGCATCATAAGTATCATTTTAAGGCTTTAGGTGAGATTGGACTGGATTATTACTGGTACAAGGATAATAAAGAGATACAGAAAGAATATTTCAGAAGACAGTTAATGATTGCCAACGAACTTGATTTACCGGTTATTATTCATGCAAGGGATGCGATTCAGGATACCTATGATATCTTAAAGGAAGTTGATGTCAGAAGAAAAGGAGTACTACACTGTTATTCGGGAAGTATGGAGATGGCTAAGGAATTTATCAAACTTGGTTATTATATTTCTTTTTCGGGTACTGTTACTTTTAAGAATAATAAAAGAGGTGTCGAAACAGCTCTTGAGATTGATAAAAACTATCTTTTATGTGAAACAGATGCCCCATATCTTACACCAGTACCCAATCGTGGCAAACCTAATAAGACAGCCTATGTTAAATATGTCTATGAGTTTTTATCAGAACTCTTAAAGATGGATATTGAAGATTTAAAAATGCTGACACAGAATAATTATCAGAAACTTTTTAAAGAAGAGATATAGATGGAAAAAGAATATATAGAAAGATCTGTTAAACGTATTAAAGAATTAGAGTCTGTCTTTGATGAAGTATCAAAGACTCTAAAAGAAGAGCCAATTAAATTGAATGATACAGAATATCAAAATAAGATTAAAATACTGGTAGATTATCTTGATAGTGGGATGTGGCTTAAGGATTATGAACTTGATGAAAAAGGTCTGATTGATCAGAGTGTAAAACGAGGAATCCTGTCAGAAGATGGATTATATAATCTTATATTTGATATACAAGAATTCATACAAAAACAAGACAACTCTTAATGGTATCTATACCACTAATGGTTGTTTTTTTGTGTTAAATATCGATACTGATTTAAAGTGAAGTCAATTCTATCTGCTACCAGTAAGTATGTGGCGGTTCACTTGAAGTATTATCCAAAGAGACCACGATTATACCCTTTTTTAAATTGGTATAAAGGGTATAATTAATTATTAAGTTATATAATAAAAAACATGAAAAAGACACTGATTAGGACAGTGCTATGTCTGGCGGTCATACAGTTAATATTTTTAACAGTTAAATGTATGCTGTTTGCACTTATGGAAGAGACTCTTTTTCAAGAAGTATGATTATAATGGTGATGATGACTGCTGGTATTACAGTGAAATTTAAATATCCATTCATTAAGAAGATTGAACGCTAGAGGCGAAAGCCTCTTTTTACTTGCGCTGAAGGGATATGTGATATACAATCTATTTAGATAAATATCTAAATAGGTGGGTTATGAAAAAAGAAATAAAGACTAACGTCATGCGTTTACTTGATAAGTCAGGAATTAAATATGAGACTTTATACTATGATCTGGGTGATGAGAAGTTTTCAGGAGAAGCTGTCAGCGATTATCTTGGACTGGAATATGATACATGTTTTAAGACCCTTGCCCTTAAACATGAACACGATCTTTTTATCGCAGTTATACCTGTTGATAAGAACCTCGATCTTAAAAAGTGTGCTAAGGCTTTTGGGGTTAAAAATCTTGAAATGGTTAAGGTTAAAGATCTGTTAAAAGAAGTTGGCTATGAAAGAGGTTCGGTATCACCGGTAGGAATTAAGAAAAAACATCGTGTAGCTTTTGATGATAGAGTCTTGAATCATGAAAAGATTGAGATCAGTGGTGGTTTAATGGGTATCGGTCTAATTGTAGATCGTGAAGAAATAATTAGATATCTAAAAGCTGAAGTACTTGATATATGCGAGGAGAAATAAATATGCTGAAGATTAAGAATTTAAGAAAAGCCTATGGTGATCATGAGGTTATTAAGGGAATTGACTTGGAGGTTAAGTCTCATGAGATTGTTGGCTTTATTGGAATGAATGGTTCGGGTAAGACAACGACAATTAAGGCGATAGTCGGTATTCATTCATTTGATGGTGAAATCTCTATCAATGGTAAGAGTATTAAGGATGATGAGATTAATGCCAAGATGGATATGGCATATGTTGCGGATAATCCAGATATCTATGATACCTTAAAGGCTATTGATTATCTGAATCTCATGGGTGATATCTATGAGGTACCACTTGATGTAAGAAAGAAGGAGATTGAAGAACTGACTAAGGATTTAGATATCTATAATAATCTCAATGATGAAATCAGAAGTTTCTCACATGGTATGAAACAGAAACTGGTACTGACAGCTGCTTTTATGCATCATCCAAAACTGTTGGTGCTGGATGAACCATTTGTTGGACTTGATCCTAAGGCGTCATATCTATTAAAGGAAAAGATGCGTAAACTATGCGATGAAGGATCAGCTGTCTTCTTTTCAACGCATGTACTTGAAGTAGCTGAAAAGCTATGTGACCGTATTATTATATTGAAAGATGGTAAGATCTTCTATGATGGAAGTTTTGAGACGATTCATAAGACTCATGCGACATTAGAAGAACTCTTTATGGAGCTGGCTAATGAGTAAGAAGTTAAGAAGTCTTTTAAAGGCTCAGATCAGTATGTATGTCCCTAAAAGACTGCCAGGTTTTTTAAAGAAGCTTGGTCCGGTTCTTTTGATGGGTCCAGCATTACTGATAGGTTTATTTGTATTATATTATGCCTGGATGTTTGAAATGACAGGTATCTTGAGCAGTGAAAATATTATTATGACTGTGATAATGATTGTCACAATGATGACGGTTGTCTTTGGGATATCAGTTGCCAAGGGTCACTTATTCAGTTTCAGTGACTATAATCTGCTGATGAGTTTGCCAATTAAAAAATCAGAACTGTTTATTGTTAAACTCTTCTCATATCTGATTTATACACTATCAATATATATTATTGGATTATTACCTTCATTTATCTATATCGGTATTACTAATGGGTCTGGTATAGATTATTATCTATTCGGCACATTAACAATCATCATATCATCACTGATTCCTTCGCTGATTGCGATTTTCTTAGCTATACTCTTAAGAAAACTGTCGGGTAATGGTAAGCATCAAAGACTGATTGAGAATCTTTTTAATGTCTTATTACTGGTAGTTGTCTTTGGGGTATCAATGAATCTTGTCAGAGTTGAAGATATGGAAGATCTGAACTTTGTCGGTGATATAATTGGTAGAAGCTTGCCATTTATTAAGGCTTATGCCGATATTATCTTCAGACATAATATTATTAATCTTTTAATACTGACTGTTGTATCTATAACAGTAGGTTATGTTCTGGTTAACTTTTTATCTAAGACTTTTATCAGACTTAATGAAATGGCTAATGTGGGCTATAAGACTAAGGATTATAAGGGTGGTGGTATAAAGTCAAGTGGCAGGATTATGGCTTTATATAAGATGGAGTTTAAACGTTTCTTAAAGAATTTTATGTATTTTTTGAATACATGTATCTTTGGAGTAATGCTTTATATTGGAGTTATCTATCTCTTGTTTAATCAGGATTTAATCAAAGAAATGACAACAGCCATCAGTATGCTTGGAGATAGTGATATCGTTTATTCATTTACAGTATTAATGTTATGTATATTTGCGATTCATACCTGTGATATTGCAGCTATCAGTATATCTTTAGAAGGTAAGAATCTCTGGATATTAAAGAGCAGTCCTTTAAGTCCTAAAGATGTCTTTTTGGCTAAGGGGCTTGTCAACTTTACTGTTTCAATGGTTATTGCGATTTTGCCTTATGCCTTATTATCAGTAATATTAGGGGTTAATCTTCTATATGTATTAACTGGTGTATTGATTCTGGTATTATCGGCCATCTTTACATCAGCCTATGGCTTACTGATTAATCTGCTTTTACCTAAGCTTGAATTTGATCGCGAGATAGTCGTCATTAAACAGAGTGCTTCAATTATGGTGGCTTTATTCTCTAATTTCTTTATCATCTTTGCGATTGGTTTTCTTTTGATGTATCTTAATGAAATAACTTTTATGAGCTATCTAATTCTGATAATAATCTATATAATATTAGATATAATTCTCTTATATCTATTAAATGGATATGGAGTTAGAAAGTTCAGGAGTTTATAGTGATTAAGACAGTATTGTTTGATTTGGATGGTACTTTATTATCAATGGATAACGAAGTATTTATTAAGTATTATTTTAAATTATTACTAAAGAAGATGCTTCCATATGGGTATGACCCTAAGGAACTGGTTGAGAATATCATGAAGGCAACATATACCGTTGTCGCTAATGATGGTTCAATGACTAATCGCGATCGTTTCTTTATGTCTTTTAATAAACTGATGGAAGGTAAATTACATACGACATCAGATGAACTTGAGAAGACCTTTGAAGACTTCTACAATAATGAATTCGATGAAGCTAAATGTGTTATTGATAAGAATGATGACATCAGGAAAGTTATTGATATGTTAAGAGAAAACAATATCGATATTATTATTGCGACAGCTCCAGTTTTCCCATATGTAGCGGTTAATAAGCGCTTAAGCTGGATTGGGGAAGATATCACTAACTTTAAATATGTTTCAACCTATGAGAATTCAACATACTGTAAACCTGATATTAAGTATTATGAAGAGATTATTGAAAAGAATCAT
>JAQXNC010000064.1 GCA_029097145.1 Bacillota bacterium | reverse complement strand
AAAAGGATATCCTTTTTTTGCGAGATGGGGAAATAAAAAATAACTTCTATTAAGAAGTTATTTTATCCAGGTTACTTTGTTCTCTTTTCCTGCTATAATTTTTTTAATATTTGGAATGTGTCGATAAATTACAAATACTGTTAACAGTGCAATACAGATATTCACAAGAATATTTGATGATGTAAGGAAAGAAATAATCGTAGCAGATATCAGAAATATCATACTTGAAAGTGATACCATTTTACTTAATCCTAAAACCAGGAAGAATATTAATACTGGATAAATAAATCCAAAGAATGGATCCAAGAATCCAAATACACTTAAACCCAGAAGATATCCTGCAGCACAAGCAACTCCTTTTCCGCCCTTAAACTGCGCAAAAAGAGGGAAACAATGACCTATACTGACTGAGAGTCCTGCAAATGGAATTACTGATGGTGAAATGAAATTAAATGCCATCATCACAAAGAAAGCTTTTAATGCATCTAGCACAATTACTGCAATACCTGCTTTTTTACCAAGAACTCTACCAGCATTAGTTCCACCAAGATTGCCGCTGCCATATTCCCTGACATCTTTCTTATAAAATACTTTTCCTATGATTAAAGCCCATGGAATCGAGCCTACAATATAGCCTATTACTATACCGAGTATATTTTGAATAAAAATCATATTCTACCTCCACGAACTATTTTATCATAATCACCTTATTTATGTTATAATTCATTTATTGTAGGTGAAAAAATGACAAATAAATATGATGCAAGTAGTATAAAAATCCTTGAAGGGCTGGAAGCTGTTAGGGTTAGACCAGGTATGTATATTGGCTCTGTTGATTCTCGAGGTTTGCATCATCTGGTGTGGGAAATACTAGATAACGCAATCGATGAATCACTTAATGGTTATGGTAAAAATATATCTATTGTTTTGAATAAAGATGGATCATGCACAATTACAGATGAAGGACGTGGTATGCCTATTGACATGCATGAGAGTGGTAAATCGGCACTTGAAGTAATTTTCACTGTTTTGCATGCTGGTGGTAAATTTGAAGAAGGTGCCTATAAAACTTCTGGTGGTCTACATGGTGTAGGTGCAAGTGTTGTCAATGCCTTAAGTGAATGGGTTGAAGTAGAAGTATGTAAAGATAAGAAACGTTACTTTATCAGATTTGAAGATGGTGGAAAAAAGGCTTCAAAGCTTGAATGTCTTGGAGCTACGACCAAGTCCGGTTCAAGAGTTACTTTTAAACCGGATAAACGTATTTTTTCGACTACTGAATTTAATTATCATACTATTGAGACAAGAATTCAGGAACAGGCTTTCTTATTAAATGGTGTTAAATTAAGCGTAGATGATAATATAAATGATCATCATAATTCTTTTGAATATCACGATGGTCTGGTATCATTTATGGATTATCTGAATGAAGATAAGGATGTTTTGCACAAAACTGTTTCTGCATCAGTGAAGGTTAATAGAATAGATGTTAATTTTGCATTTCAGTACACAGATGGATATCAAGAAAATCTGTTCTCTTTTACAAATCTTGTACGTACAAAAGATGGTGGAACTCATGAAGTTGGATTTAAAACAGCTTTTACCAAAACGATAAATGATTATGCTAGAAATCATGGATTTCTGAAAGATAAAGATAAAAATTTTGAAGGAAATGATGTCCGTGAAGGATTAACATCGATAATATCGGTATCAATTCCTGAAGATTTACTGCAGTTTGAAGGGCAGACTAAATCAAAACTTGGTACTCCTGAAGCTAAAACTGCTGTTGAAAATGCAGTATCTGAACAGTTACTTTACTTCCTTGAGGAGAATAAAGAGACTGCCGGAAATATTATTAAGAAAATTCAAAAAGCCTGTCAGGCACGTGAGGCAGCCAGAAAAGCTAAAGAGGAAGCACGTAAGGGTAAGAAAAATGATAGAAAATCAGAAAAGATTCTTAGTGGTAAACTGGCTAATGCCCAAAGTAGAGATGCTTCAAAACTGGAATTATTTCTTGTCGAAGGTGATTCAGCTGGTGGATCAGCTAAGCAG
This sequence comes from Bacillota bacterium, assembly GCA_029097145.1. GTDB lineage: Bacteria > Bacillota_I > Bacilli_A > Erysipelotrichales > Erysipelotrichaceae > JAHHTG01. The sequence continues at coordinate 691 of JAQXNC010000064.1, read as the reverse complement.
GGTAGAGATTCGAAATATCAGGCAATTTTACCCCTCAGAGGTAAAGTTTTAAATACCGAAAGAGCCTCGATGAGTGATATTGAGAAGAATGAGGAATTGAATACAATTATTCATGCGATTGGAGCCGGAGCAGGAGCTAACTTCTGTATTGATGATATCAATTATGATAAGATTATCATTATGACAGATGCTGATACTGATGGTGCTCATATCCAGGTTTTACTGTTGACATTCTTTTACAGATATATGCGCGAAATGATTGAGACCGGGCATATCTATATTGCGATGCCTCCTTTATATATGGTTAAGAAGAATAAAGAAGTATTCTATGCTTATGATGATGAAGAACTTAATCAAATCAGGGGAAATTCAAAAGTTGAACTGAAAAGATTTAAAGGTTTAGGCGAAATGAATGCCGGAGAACTGTGGGAAACAACTATGAATCCAAACACAAGAACTCTTGTACAGGTAACTCTTGAAGATGCCGCTTTATGTGAGAGACGTGTATCGGTACTGATGGGTAATAAAGCCGAGTTACGTCGTGAGTGGATTGATGAGAATATTGATTTCACTTTAGAGGAAGACTATAGGGTGATGTAATATGGCAAGAAAAAAAGAAATTGAAATAGTAGATCATTCTAAGAGTCTTAGAATGGGCTTGGATCAGCTGATGTCTGATCGCTTTGGCAGA
>JAQXNC010000063.1 GCA_029097145.1 Bacillota bacterium | reverse complement strand
CATACAGAAGAATTTCCCAATCTTTGAAACTGATGAGAGTACCTTTAGAGTTGTCGTGCAGGTTATTGCCTATCTCGATGAGAAACTGGCACCAAGTGAATCATTCCATGGGGTTATGATGAATATCTATGGTGTTGGGGTTATGCTTCAGGGAAAAAGTGGGATTGGTAAATCAGAACTGGCACTGGATTTAATTCAAAGAGGTCATATGCTGGTGGCAGATGACCGTGTTGATATCAGCCGAGTTCACAATGATTTAATCTGCAGGTCACCTGAACTTTTAAAGAATATGCTTGAAATACGTGGTGTTGGGGTTATTGATGTCTCGATGGCCTTTGGTTCAACATCAACTCTTGATGAATCATATCTTGATTTCGTTATTGAACTTGTACCTTTTGATGCGACTAAGATTAATGATCGCATTGGGGTAGAGGATAATCCAACAGTATCAATTCTTGGTGTTGATCGACCTCTGGTTAAGATTCCAGTCAAGGAAGGAAGAGCTATGGGTGCTATTATTGAATCAGCTGTCGCTAATTTCCGTTTACTTGAAAAAGGCATTGATTCAGCTAAAATCTTCGATAAACGTGTCGTTGAATATATAGAAAAGAATAAAGAGTGAGGTTATTAATGGTTAAATTTTTTCCAAGTCGTACCATTTTAGTCAGTTTTGGTAATCTGACTATCACATGGTATGCTGCATTAATCATGTTAGGGGCTGCTTTAGCTTATTTCATCTCTAAATATAATATGAAGAAGATGAAATATCCTGATGATTATGCATCTGATTTGTTTACAGATATCCTGGTTGTAGGAATTCTTGGTGCCAGATTATGGTTCTGTATCTTCTATGATCTTGGTTATTATGTAGCACATCCTTTAGAAATCTTCGCTATCTGGAATGGAGGACTGGCTATTCAGGGAGGTCTTGTGGCTGCTCTTATATACAGTTATTACTTTGCCAAAAAAAGAGGTCTTTCATTCTTAAGACTGGCTGATGCGGTTTTACCAAATGTCTTATTATCACAAGCTATTGGCAGATGGGGTAACTTTGTCAATCAGGAATGTCATGGTGTGGTCGTTGATGAATCATATTATGATGGTATACTGTCTTTTATCAAGGAAGGCATGTGTATTAATGGAACATATTATGAACCAATGTTTTTCTATGAAAGTGTCTTATGTATTGTAGGATTTGTACTGATTGTCTTCATACTTAAAAGACATCAGAATAAACGTGGTGATCTGGCTTATGCCTATCTCATGTGGTATGGACTGATCAGATTCTTTATTGAAGGACATCGTACTGATTCTTTGATGTTTGGACCATTAAAGATGGCTCAGCTTACATCTTTAGCCTTCATCATTCTTGGTGCCTTAGGTTATCTTGGACTCTATAACCGTTTTATTAAAGAAAGTAAGCCTACTGTTCTCTTTGACCTTGATGGTACAATCCTTGATACTCAAAATGGCATTATTAAGACTTATCATCATATCTTTGAAAAGTATGGTAAAGAGTTCACTAAAGAGATGGAAACAGAAGTTCTTGGCCCATCATTAGTATCAATCTTCACTAAATACTTTGATGATAAAGATCCAAATGAACTGGCTGAAGAATATCGTATTTACAATAAGGAAATCTTTAAGAGTGTCAATAAACCGATGGATCATGCGATAGATATGTTGAAGGTCTTAAAGGCTGAAGGTTATCATACTGGGGTTGTCTCTACCAAGTATCATGATGTGGTAAAGATGAATCTTGAACTATATGATATGAATCAGTATATTGATGATATTGTGGGAGCTGATGAAGTTAAGAAGGATAAACCAGATGCTGAAGGGATTAATCTTATCTTAAAGCGTAATAAATGGTATCGCGATGGTTTAATCTATGTCGGGGACAGCGTAACTGATATAGCGGCTGGTAAGAATGCAGGGGCCTATACTGTTGGTTATTACTTTAATCCTAATAAGAAAGATAAGCTTGATGAAGCTTTGGCTAATGAATATACTGATGATTTAAGTGATATCTTAAAGACAGTTAAAAAGGATATTTACTTTACTGAAAATCTGAGTTAATTATAAAATATGTATT
>JAQXNC010000062.1 GCA_029097145.1 Bacillota bacterium | reverse complement strand
TCTTGTAAAGAGTTTTATTAAAAATATTACATTGCTGCCTTTTGAAATCATTCTGATTATTATCTTCCTTAAGATAATCAAACCATTACTTATCAAAAATGGCATATCATATGACTGATATCTCATCTGAGATATCTTTTTTTATGTAAATTAAAACCTCCATTTGGAGGTAATACCTATTTATCAGTCAAAGAATGACCATCCGCAATAGATGTATATCAGATAAACTATATATCCATATAAACCAAGATAATTAAAGACTGTCTTAAGTTCAGGTATCATAATATATCCTAAATCCCATACCAGAAAAAAGATAAATACAAATGAAATCAGAACCTTACGCACCCAGGTCTCATATCTTTTACGTTTGGCGATATTTAACGACAGACCAAAGCAGAACAGCAGCACCGCTCTTAATATAATAATAATCGCTTCACCAAGTGTTCCATTGAGTAACGGATCAAGCCATCTGACACCTAAAGATAATCCCAGCAATACTGCAATAGGCAAAAAATACTTTCTATACATGACAACTATTATAAAACAAAACCCCATGTTTGCCAATAATACTACACGGGGTTATCACCAACATAATTTTTAGTTTTATCTATATATAACGAGTATTAAGGAACTCTTTATACCTTTCTAAAACCTGTTTTTTCATTCTTAATACTTATTTAAGAATCATTCTCTAATGATTTTTATAGCTTACGCTATAAGATGAAAATATTTAATTTTTATTTACGAGATCCTGAGATCTCAGCAATTATTGTAGGTTCCATTCACTTTGACCTCCCAAGATTTAATATCTTATTTCTTTTACACCTTTAGTATAGCTTATATATCTTAAATGAACAGTCTTTTAATTAAAATTTATTTATACTATAATGAAATGGTAGGGCTTTCAATATTTAAACGAGAGTCTTTTTTTATTACCCTTATATAATGAAAAAAGGCTCGATATTATGTGAGCCTTCAATCTAGTTCATATTCATTTTAAGGGGGATAGAATATCTTTGGTACTAGGGTGTATACCAGTAAGGTTATTTACCTTACACCTATATAGTATTAAAAAGATTTAGTTAAAATATCATCGAATTATGTGAAGTTGTGTGATTTTTAATCAAACTCCTGTTTAACACGCGTAATACTTCCCCAGTTATGTTTATTCTTACCATACCCTATAAAAGCAGTAATTCTAAAAAACTCCAGCACCTGTTTAAAGAAGATATTTTCAACAAAACACATGACTATTGCCATCATCAGATCGCTTCTTGAGATACGCAGGTTCTGCGTATAAATTCTCTGGAAAAAAGCTGTAATAGTAATAACTGCTCCATAAATGGCATAGAGAAGATATAAGGAAATCATAAATCTGAAATTCAAAAGACCTGCCCAAATTGAGAGTATCATGACAATCCAGCCTATAACTTCAATAAACGGAGACAAAAGCTCATAGAAAAGATAATAGAAATATGAAAGATTACCAACAAGACCATATCTTGGATTCATAAACATCTGCGAATGCTTCATTAAACTCTGAAACAACCCCAGATGCCATCTGCGACGTTGTTTTTTTAAATCTCCAAGCTTAGTTGGTGCCTGTGACCAGCATACCGCATCAGTCGCATAATGCATATTGTATGGGATTTTATTGTTGCAGCAGAATTCATGAATTCTGACAACCAGTTCCATATCTTCACCAATTGTAGCTGTATCATAACCACCACAGGCAATCACAATATCTTTTTTAAATAGTCCAAAAGCTCCAGAAATTATCATATTGCCATTATAACCATCCATCAGAATTCTTGAAGCCAGAAATGAACGGTCATATTCCATTACCTGCATACATATCACCGGATCGTTAACTGGTAAATGATATCCAACAACATTCCCCTCATCCATCTTAACACACTGTGCAACCCTGACAAGACCACCAACAGCCACCGTTTTATCATCGCTCATTAAAGGCATAACAATCTTCTCGAGCGAATCTCTTTGCAACATGCTGTCAGCATCCATACAGATGAAATAAGGATAGCTACTGGCATTTATACCCATATTCAAGGCATCACCCTTACCGCCATTGTACTTTTTAACCAATGTGATTTTGACTTTATAATCGTTGCTTTCATAGATTTCTTTGGCATCTTTACATTTAACAGCCTTTCTGATTGGGCGATTAACCTTCTTAAGATTAAATTTCTCAATCAGCACATCACTGGTTCTATCCTTTGAACCATCATCAACTATAATGATTTCATATAGACGATAATCAAGTTCCAGTAACGACAGAATACTATCAACAATTGTTACTTCTTCATTATAAGCTGGTACCAGAATCGACACAGGAAAATAGAAATCATGTTTGATGACATTCTTAACCTTTTTCAGTTTATTAGTGTTATAAAGTCTTAGCGCACCCTGCACAACACTGGCAAATAAATAGGTTGCATATATAAGAAGATATATCAGAAAGAAGATATTTACATATTTAAGGATTTCAATTACTATTTCCTTCATCTAATTCACCTTGCTTTCCAATACATAATTAAAGATTTCAGATGCGTATTTGTCCTCGTTATTTTTAAGTTTAGTTATTTCATCATCATCCAAACCAATCTGTAGTAAGGCTTCAGCACTATTTTTACGAATATACCAGTTTGGTGACTTTAGTGATTTCTTTAGGGCATTCTTAACTGTTAAATCGTGATATGTACCAAGTGCAAATGCAGCTGTAATTGAAAGATTATCGTTATGATTCAGGATATCAATCATAATATCCCGGAATCTCTCATCAGGATATTTTCTGAAATAACGCATAATCGCATGCTTACATTCATTATCCGACTTATCAAACACCCTGATAAGTTCATCACTGAATTCATTACCAATGGTACTCATAAAATTAATGATGGAAATATTTAATTCACCTTCATATTCATCATAATGAGTAAAAAGTCTATATGCCATCTCCCTTTTATCCCCATTAAAAGAATTTAAACCATCTGATAATAATTTGATATTATGCGTGATACGTCGTTCATTAAACACATTAAACAACATTTCAATTCCTTTAACACTCCCAAGCGTGCATAGTGCCTTCAGGACATTTTCTCTGACATATACTGTCGAATCATCTAAATAATGAATCAGAATTACAGGCAATTCATGGTAAGCTTCCCTGCATTCACTAAAGAGTTCATCTATCATATTGGCTATAAAAGCCTGTTCTATATTATCCCTTTTGATATAATATTTAAAAAGTTCAACAATACTGGCATGATATCTTATTAGATATTGATTTCTTATATCATCACAATCTTTGAGTGCATAATAATAACTGTATAACTTCTGAAAATCCCTCAGTTCCCTTTTAATAAAACGTTCATGTTTGAGATTGTCTGATCTGACCGCTTCATAAATATATTTTTTAAATTGTTCAACGTATCGCTGATGACGCTTTTCAACATATTTATCATAGAAGATATAAAGGATATTAAACAGAAGAAAAACCGAGCATACAAATATATAGAAATAAATAATCAATGTCACAATTCCCTGTTTCATATTCTATTCCTTCCAACAGTCTTTTAACTGATAATAAGCATCTTTGAGCGATTCATGGTATTCTCTTGAATCAAGATCGAAATCATATTCAAAACCATACATCTCAATATCATTCTTTATGACACTCGCACCGATATAAATATCATTAATCTTGAGTGGTTTAACTCCATAGTTCTCATAATAGTCATCGTGAATCAATCCTTTTGAAGGATCGTAGAAATTGAGAAGACCATAAGGAATCCTGATTTCCAAAACTTCATCAATCACAAAATCAGTACCCTTTTTAAATATACCGACATCATAGGTTCTCAGATAATTATCTTTCTTATAGATATCCATATCATCATTACGGGCAACCATAAGACTTCTTTTAAAACTTGAAGAATCCTTAAGTGGTTTATCTATAAAAGGATCTTCACCATTAATCTCCTTTAGATAATTAACTCTATTGGCATCATAGTATTCTTGAACCAGAAGATATGCTTCATCATCATTTATGACAATCACAAAATCTGCATCATTTTTAAATCTTAAGTCCAGTTCCCTGCAGTAACTACTTCCTGATTTATCAGTGATATCAATAGGTATATACAGCGTATCGCCACCCTGGTATCCATCTATCATGAGATTAAGACCTATCTCATCGAATCGGGTATATATACCAAATTCGTCCTGATTTACCAGATATTTTTCATTCCATTCATTCTTCATCCCATCAATGATGACAGTATCTGAAACATATTTCATAATTCCAAATGATTCATTCTCCGAAAGGACATCATTAAACCACTTCAGGTTATTATTGTCATATCGATAGCTGACATTCCATGTTCGATTATCCCATTGATCATTGAAAGTTGACACAACAGCACCTGATAAACCATCTTTTTTGGCTGTTTCAAAGACATTTACTAAGAGTTTACCCTGATCTTTAACACTTCCAACATCATCGTCACGTGTATATGTTCGAGCATCAGAGAAGCCATAATCACCAATTATCAAAGGCATTGTATGATATCTGTTGATAAAATCAATATAGCCATCATAAATCTCTTCTGAATCAATCTCATCAAGTATTGATTTATAGCGATTTACATCATTTGAGTCCATATAGAGATAAAAATCTTCAACAAAATCATAAAGATTATAGGATACAAAATAACCTGAACTCAAAAGTTCAGTCTTCTTGATGTTTTCAGGATCAAAGGTCGCATATTTATTTAACATACGTCGATAAGAATTTCCATCAACGAGTTCATCTTCATAGTTAATCATATCGTAGCTCGGATCATTGCTGACACCAATAATTCTCAGCGAATTATACTTATCATATTCATAAAACGTAATCTCATCCATGATTTCAGCTATGACACTTTCAAAATTCGAACCTTCAGTATAAAAGAATTTACCACTGTATCCCTTGTCATAGAATTCACTCTTGTCAGTATAAATAATCATATCCTGATTAAACTGATAACCAACAAGATAACCTATTGTCCATTCAGAAACATCATAAAGATAATTTCCATAAGCCGTTTTCTCATTGAAATCAATAATTCTTCTTCCATGAATTATATCAACTGTCTTTTTACCGTTATCGATAAGCCCTTTTTTAAAGCAATCTTCATTGGCACTATAAGGTCCTTCATTAATCATATCTTCAACATTTATAGTCTGCAGAAGATATAATGGTTGATCTGAAGATGTATTATAACTGTATAAGGCCTCATAAAAATCATCATCCATTACATCATATACCTTAATGGTGTTAGCTCCCATTTCACCTATCATCATAAACCATCTTTCATAATCTTCTTTATTCATGGCATATTCACTGCGACCGTGAATATTAAAACTTGAAGTCATCCCAACACCCTTAATCAACAGTTCTTCTCTTTGGCCATTACTTACACGATATATCTTTTTGCCTTCACTAACGAAAGGTGTTTCGATACTTTCCTCATTATCAAAATCCAGATAAAAGCCATATCTGGTCGTCATAAAAAATGTAAGAAAGGCTAAAACACCAAATGTTATCAGCGTTAATACAAAACGTTTCATATATTAATGCACCACCTTTGAAGCATTCTTTGAATAACTGTAATACTGCCTTAGATTTTCAATATGTTCATCTAAGAAGGCGCCTCTTTTTTGCATATAATCAAACATCATCTCAAAAGCTTCATCATAGCTCTCTGGATTGATATCTTCTACTCTTGTCTTGGTATCCCCCTGATAAGGATTCTTTCTTTGCGATGTCGGCATATTAGCTGCATCAAAACTATATTCCCAGATCTCGTAATTTCTATCTACAGCACTTCCAAGATACTCAACAACCTCATCGCAGTAATTCCTGATATACTCATCCGAAAGAACAGTTTCTCTAAGTTCGTGATAACGATCAATAACCTTTTCTGTAAAACGTTTTGAAGTGAAGAGATATTTATATACTCCTCGATCATTCAAAAGGAATACATCGCTTTTAATCGGATTAAAGAAATTATCAAGGGCGTTATTAAAATCCCAGAAAGGACCAATATGTAGTTTTCCTCTGGCATCTTTATAAAAATATGTAGACGCATTATACATATCATAGATTCCTAAAAATTCTTCATAGATATAGTAATCAACAAAACTATCCTCATCAATATAGTCAACATAGAAATCATCATCATCAAGATTAGTATATGAATAAAGCTTTCTTTCAATTTCACTCAAATCTGTTTTGATATAATTGATTGCATTCTCGTCGAGTTTCCTGTTACCAGGATATACAATTTCAAATTGTCTTTTAGGGGTTAGACGGTCTGTATAATATGTAAAGTTATCCAACTGCTTTTCATCACTGACAGAGGTATTAATCTGTACAACATAACTGCATATTGGTTCATTTTTACGGTATTCTCTTAAATCGAGTTTTCCCTTACCAACATCGATAGTTTCCATTAAGACATATAATCCCTGATATTCACCATTGAGTACAAGTTCACAGAATCGTACTTCGCTCTCATTACCGGTAATCATATTGCCAATATTCATAAAAACATAATTACGGATTAATGTCTTATCAAGAAATGGACCATGCAGAACATATGAACTGCTTTTTGCCATGTCAAGCAGACTGACTTTATTCTTCAATTCTGGATTTTTGTCTTTTATCAGTTCTATACGATATCCGGGTTTATCAAAAGCTCTTGAAGAATTGCCACGAATATGTATCGTTATATCACTTTCAAAAGCTGGAACCTGATCTTCACAGTTCCAGTCATCTTCATTATCAACCATCGCCATATCAGCTAAAATATATTCCATCCCATCTGTCGTTTCATAATCGACAATCAGACCATCTTCGATTATTGCCTTTCCAGGTATCTTTTGATTATCTGTATTAATAATGATAATTGGCAAATGAGATACAAGATTATTACTCTCTGGTTTCTCACCAAGTTCACTTTCTTTTCTGGAATTCAGATGTTGCTGATAAGTGCTGTGAAATCCTTTTTCATTCTCGATATTTTCAAAGAATACTGCAACGAAAAATATACATAACCCAGCACACAAAAACACTATCTTGTTTTTCAAGAGAAATCACCCATTTATTTCATCGCTCTGTGAGACTACATTGACATATTCTACATTTGATAGTTCATAAAGACTATCCATAATACTCTTTTCATTATAGTGAGCCTTATCATAGACATTCCTTGTCAGCTCATAGATATATTCAAGCTGATTTTTAGTTGTATTTTTAACCTTCAGTACAGCTTTATTACCAAAATACTGCGATACAGTCTTCTCAATTTCCAGATTGTGTTCATTTCTTGCTTTGATAATTAAAAGGAAACGATTATCATTTCTGACTCTACCAAGTAACAGTAATACTACAAATACCACAAGAGATCCTATCGAAGCTACTGTATAGTCACCGACACCACAACAAATACCGACAATAATTGCCCAGAAGATATAGGTTGTATCACGAGAATCCTTGATAGCTGTTCTAAATCTCACAATAGAAAGAGCACCAACCATACCTAAAGATAAGGCGATATTGTTGCCGATAACCGTCATGACCGTTCCGGTTAGAATAGTCAGCGTTACTAATGAGACATTAAATTTCTTGCTGTAATTTGTCCCAGTGTGTGTATACCAGTATGAAATATAAATCATTATACTGATAATTGCACTTAAAAGAATATGCATTACAATCTCTTCAAATGTCAATGTGCCACTATTGGCTAAAATTAAGTTTAAATAATCACGCATTTTCAAAATCCCCCTTAAAAACGATAATGCTTACTTATAGATCTTGACAGACAGTACTTACTGACCGATAGTTTTGAGCTGTTAACTTCATCAAGACAATCCTTGATATAACTCAAAAGAAAACCATCATACTTAACTTCCAATACAATCATATTCTGTTCCATAAGACTGTTTTGATTGAGTAAAGGATCAAAGATATCATAATTACTTTCTGTTCCGATTATATTAAAGTCAAATGTTACACGTGTATTGTTTTCTTTGGCAATAAAAGCCATACGATTATATTCAACCACAGCTTTTGGACGATAAACATCCATATTCATCAGACTATAAACCTCTAAAGCGAATGGCGTATTATATCTAAGCAGACAGCTGTAGTTCCCATCAACCATTTCTTTTGCATCTTTTCTAGATATCGAAAGTGAACGTTTACGCTGATATTCTCCCTGTTTCTGTTTCATTTCCAGCATGGCATATTCACTCATAGGATCATATATCCTAAGACGAATCTTTTTTCTTAGATAGACACCGTCTTCCTTATCTTCATAGTCACTATCTTCAAGAGTATCAAAATACAACGATCTGATACGATATCCTTCATCCCCGTTATGTTTATCAGGTATCATAATCTCACTTAATTTACTCTTCAATTCAATAAATTGTCTGAAATTTATCAGAAATTTATTCTCTTGCCTTAAAACTTCATTCATGTTTATCACCTGTAAATATAATTAATAATATCATCTTATATGTGAAAAAAGTAGCAATACTTACTAATATTACTACTTTTCAGATTTTACTGAATCTTTTTAACTGATGGGTGTCCCTTAAGGATTTTCTTGATACCATGTGGATGGGCAAAGGCAATCTCTAAAAAGCCATTCTTTTCGCCGATAACGACACCTTCTTTAAAGATGGCATGCATGACATGATCACCTTTTTTAATTGTTTCATTACTTTGAGGTTTTGCCACCTGTCTTTTTGATACAGTTATATTTTCAAGATCGTCAAAGAAATGGGTATTTGATTTAAAGACAGGCTTTGATACCTTGGATATATGTTCGATATATTCATCATCAATCTCATTTACAAATCTTGAGGTATTCTTACTGCTTTGAATAACGAAACTGAAATCATTACTGTCAGTCAGATACAGTTTCTTACGAGCTCTGGTATATGCGACATAAGCCAGACGTCTTTCTTCTTCAAGACCTTTAATCCCATCGCTCATTGATCTTTCACTTGGAAAGACTCCTTCAGACATACCTATCACAAAGACAGTATCAAATTCAAGGCCTTTGGCACTATGAATAGTCATCAGTGATACCGCATCAACCTCATTACGGTTTTCCTTATCGGTATAAAGCGAGATCATTTGCAGATATTCATCAAGTGAAGAAGATTCATATATTTCAGAATATTCCTTAATATCATCAACTAAAGCCTTAACGTTTTCCAGTCTTTCAGTTTCATTTTCCTTTTCAAGATACATGCGATATCCACTATCATCAAGCACACTCTTTAAAAGACTTTCAAGATCAGCTGTCTTTTCCATTTCCTTCCATCTTTCAATCATTCTGACAAACGATGTAAAGACATCCTTATTCTTGGTATATAATCCATCTTTAATCACCTGATACATGGTAATCCCGTGTTCTTTGGCGATTTCCAGAATATTATCCAGGGTTTTTTGACCAATACCTCTTTTAGGGACATTGATTATTCTAGAAAAGGCCAGATCATCACCTTGGGTAATCATACGCAGATAAGAGAGGATATCTTTAATTTCAGCTCTTTCATAGAAACGGATACCACCATAGATGACATATGGAATCTGGGCTTCAACCAGCACTTTTTCAATATTTCTTGATAGATAGTTTGAACGGTATAAGACAGCCATATTACTGTACTTGGTTCCATCACCATAAAGCTTTGAGATTTCTTTTCTGACATAATACGCCTCATTTTCAAGTGAATCCAGTGTGTTATGAACAATCTTTTCACCATCATCTGCCTTGGTAAAGAGATCTTTTTCAACTCTGAGTTTATTATTTTTAATAACGCTGTTGGCCCCACTTAATATCATATTGGTTGAACGATAGTTCTGATTCAAGATGATAGTTCTGGTATCCTTAAAGTCTTTCTCAAAATTTATAATGATATTGACATCGGCACCACGCCATGTATATATAGTCTGATCAGGATCGCCAACGACATAGATATTATCGTGCACAGATGATAACTGTTTTATCAGCTGATACTGAGTCTTATCGATATCCTGAAACTCATCGACATGAATATATTCAAAACGATTAGACCACTTCTTCTTAATCATCTCAAATTTTGAAAACATCTCAACTGTCCATAGAATCAAATCATCAAAGTCCAGTCCATAAATACTCTTTAAACGCTTTTCATAATAGTCATAAACCTTGGCTTTATTCTCTTCATTATAATCACCGCTCGCAAGCATCATAGCTCTTTCAGGTGACATTCTTTCAGTCTTACAGTTACCGATATAATTTAAAACATTACCATACGACAGATTCTTCTTATCGATTCCATATTCCTTATATGCTTCCTTTAATATCTGATGCTGGTCATTCTGATCGACAACAGTAAAGTTTTTAGGATAACCCATGGCAGCGATATCTTCTCTTAATATGCGCATACAAAGTGAATGAATTGTTGATATCCAGACGGTATTCAAATCATCACCAAGCATAGCTCCAATACGGCTTTTCATTTCAGCTGCTGCTTTATTGGTAAAGGTAATAGCTAATATATTCTTAGGAAAAACTCCCATCTTTTCAATCAGATAGGCAATGCGCATCGTTAAAACACGGGTCTTGCCTGAACCCGCACCTGCAATAATTCGTAAATGTTTATCTTCTGCAACAACCGCCTCTTTCTGAGCGTCATTTAAACTTGAAAATTTAACCATGAGCCTATTTACTCCTCAATTTCTCTAAAGTAATCCATACATGAACAATATTATACACTATTGAGCTTTAAAACCATGATATAATTTTAATATGATTACAGGTAAAGAATTTAAAGATTATATCCTTCTAGATGCCGGGGATAAAGAAAAAATCGAAAGCTGGAATGGCATTATTTTAAGAAGGCCTGACCCAATGGCAATCTGGCCTAAAACCAAGGAAGATATCTGGGATAAATATGATGCGATATATCATCGTAGTGATAAAGGTGGCGGAAACTGGGAATACCATAAACGCCTTAAAGAATACTGGACTTTAAACTTCAGAGATTTGACTTTTAAGGTTTCACCAACCAATTTCAAACATACCGGTCTGTTCCCAGAACAGTCAGCCAACTGGGAATTTATCTACGATAAGATCAGTAATGATCCTCGTGATGATATTAAAATATTAAACCTTTTTGCCTATACCGGGGCTGCCACAATGGTAGCTTCAAGGGCTGGTGCCAAAGAAGTAGTTCATGTCGATGCAGCTAAAGGCATGGTTGAATGGGCTAAGGAAAACATGGAGCTGTCACATCTTCAAGACAATACTATTCGTTTTATTGTCGATGACTGTCTTAAATTCATTAAACGTGAATATCGTCGCGGACATAAATATCATGGAATTATTATGGATCCACCTTCATATGGACGTGGACCAAATGGTGAAATCTTCCGTTTTGAAGATAAAATAAATGAGCTGTTAATGGAAGCTGTCAAGATATTGGATGATGATCCTCTATTCCTAATTGTCAGTTCATACACAACCGGTTATTCAAGTACAGTACTGACTAATGTCATGAATCATCATATGAAAGATTTTTTAGATCGTGGCAAGGTTTATTCAGATGAACTTGGAATAATGATTGAAGGTAAAGATATCGCTTTACCATGTGGTTTAACCACAAGATGGGTCAGAAATGATTAACGTCATATATGAGGATAATCATATCCTCGTCGTTGAGAAACCTGTTAATATTCCCATGCAGGAAGATTCTTCAAAAGATACTGATCTTTTGACAATCGCCAAGGAATATATCAAAACCAAATACAACAAGCCTGGCAATGTCTATCTCGGGCTGGTTCATCGCTTAGACCGTCCGGTTGGAGGAATTGTCATCTTTGCTAAAACTTCCAAAGCTGCCTCACGTCTTTCTGCCATAATACAGTCACATGACTTCAAGAAGGAATATTTGGCTGTTGTCTTAGATAACGGTTTAAAGAATAAAGGCGTCTTTGAGGATTATCTTTTAAAAGATACCAAAACCAACACCGTCAAAGTCGACCCTAAAGGTAAGTATGCCAAACTCGATTATGAGGTTATCAAAAGAAAAGATAATCTCGCTTTGGTCCATATTAATCTCCATACTGGCAGATCTCATCAGATCAGAGTACAGTTTTCTTCACGTAATCATCCATTATATGGTGATCAACGTTACAATAAACATGCAATAAAGGGACAACAGATAGCACTTTGGGCCTATCGTATAACCTTTACTCATCCAGTCTTAAAGACATCTATGACTTTTACATTAGAACCAAAAGATATCTATCCATTTAATATCAGGGGGTGAAAAAATGACAGTTAAAACTAAAAGAGTTTTAAATCGCTGGTTTCTGGTTTTATTATCGGTAGTACTGATAGTGATTATTTCTATCTTCAAGATTCCATCTTTTCTTAAGGACAGAAGTCTTGAAAATCTCGGCTATGATAGAGAAGCCATTACAGCCATTAAAAAACTGAAGTTGACAAAAACCATCATCGATAATGATTACTATTCAGATTATCTAAAAGATGAGATCAAAAAAGAAAATTTCAAAACCGATTACCTGAAACTTTATCTCAATAATGAGGCACTGAGCGATGATGATTTTCTGTTATATGATAAACTTTCAGTTAAAGGTTACAGCGAAGAAGAACTTATAAAGCTCTTTAAGGAACTGGACTTTTATGAACTGACACCACTTCTGGTATTTGATAAGGTCAACTCAATCAGTAACTATATATCTGATTGTAAATCACATACGGAAAACTCACCGACAGTCTTCAATCTAAGCAATGACTATCTCAAACCTTATATCAATACAACCGATGTCTTAAAGCCTGGTGATGTATCAATGCTGGTGAGCCAGAAATATTATCTCGGCGATTATACTCCATCCAAACTTGTACCATTATCATCAATGCATGCCAGTGATGGAGTCGAAATTGATAACGAAGCCTATGAAGCCTATACTGAGCTCTGGGATGCCATGATGAAGGAAGGCTTAGGCATATATGCCCTGAGCGGTTATCGCAGTTTCGAGACACAAAAGAGTATCTATGATGCCTATCCAAACAGCGAAGAGGCCGATATCTATGTCACAAGACCTGGATATGCTGAATCACAGACCGGTTTATCGCTGAGCGTTGTCGACGCCAGAAACGAAAGACTATCGACATTTGGTGAAACTGAAGAATACCAGTACCTTAAAAAACATGCACATGAATATGGTTTCATCATTAGATATCCAGAAAATAAATCATCAATTACCGGATATAACTTCATCCCATATCAGATTCGTTATGTCGGTAAGGATATTGCCAAAAAAGTTCATGATTCAAATCTGACTTATGAAGAATATTATCTTCTATACCTAAATTAAAAAGCACAGTGATGTGCTTTTAAAATACTTTCTGGATTAGGAACATATATAGAAGGGTACCACCAATAATACTGATAAGTGTATTGTGTTTCCATTTATGTAAAAAAATGACACTGATGATTGAAATCAGTTCAGGTATAAAGTAGTTTTTGATATTTATATCCTTAAGTGAATATACTATCAGTAGTCCAACTATCGCTATTGGCAGTTTATCTGAAAGATATATTAGAATCGCAGGCGTTTCCTTTGATTCAGGAAAGATGAAGTATGGCAGAAAACGAAAGATAAATGTCATGATGATACATGTCAGAATAATCAATACAGGCTGACTCATTTCTTTCTCCTTCCTATAAGCAATATAGCTGTAATTATTAACAGTGAAAATACGATGAAATACTTTTTACCAATCAAGAGAAGGCATACCAGTGATACTAGAATGCCCATTCCACCAATCCTCGCGTTATTCTTATTGGCACTCATCTGGTCCATAAATAGAACTATAAATAAAGCTGTCATAATAAAATCGATACCTGTTGAATCAAAACTGATAAACGAAGCCAAGACATTGCCTAAAACACATCCGATTACCCAATAGATATGATCAAACAGTGACAAAAAGAAATAAAACCTGACTCTATCAATACTATCATCAATTGGGGTTGAAGATATTATTGAGAAAGTTTCATCAACTGTATAATGAATCAGAAAAGGCTTATAAAAGGAAGTATTGCGATAACGTTCAAGGGATGAAATACCATAGAAGAGATATCTGAAATTCATGGTAGCACTGATCAGGATAACCGATAATATATCAGTACCCTGGCTTAAGAATGAAACAGCTGCAAACTGCAGAGTACCTGAATATATAAACATCGCCATCAATAGTGCATATCTGAAATCAAATCCTGCTACATAAAGCAATATTCCAAAAGCTATACCCATAAAGACATAACCTATCAGTACTGGTATGGATTTAATAAACGAAAACTTTAGGGTATTTAATAATTTATTATCTTTCATAGACACGATAATAACACAGATAGTATTAATCATCCATCATTATTTTTATGTTAAAATAATCTGGTAATATTTAAGGAGTATACACCAATGATAAGAGATGAATTGGATAAAATATTCAAAAATAATCCTATCCTGAGCGATAATCATATATTGGAAGTAAACCGTAATGATATCAAGAAACTGGTCTACGGAATCAGAAATGTCATCATGCCAGGATTCTATCAGGGAGATGATACTATCGAGAGTATATATGGGCATTTATCAGTCATGATCAGTAAAATATATAATTATATGCATATTGAAGATGATTATAAGGCCAAAGCATGTGCATTCATAAGAGAACTTCCAGAAGTTGCAAAACTGCTCCTCAGTGATCTTGAAGCCTTTTATAATGGTGATCCTGCAGCTAAATCAAAAGAAGAAATCATCATTGCATACCCTGGCTTTTACGCTATTTATATATACCGTATCGCTCATATATTATATAGACTCGATATTCCTCTCTTACCAAGAATGTTAAGTGAAATGGCACATAGTGACACAGGTGTCGACATCAATCCAGGGGCTGAAATCGGATACAGCTTCTTTATAGATCACGCAACCGGTGTCGTTATTGGTGAGACAACCAATATTGGCAATAATGTCAAAATTTATCAGGGCGTAACACTTGGAGCCCTTTCAATCAAGGATGGTAATTCAATAAGAGGTATTAAACGTCATCCAACCATCGAAGATAATGTCACCATCTATTCTGGAGCTTCAATTCTTGGAGGCAATGTCGTAATCGGTCATGACTCAATTATCGGTGGTAATGCCTTTATAACCGAAAGTGTTCCACCATATTCTTTAGTCAGAATTAAGAAATATGATATCGAAATCAAACAGCGTCATCAGGATTAAGCTGATTGCAGCCATCAGTAAGAATCATGTTATTGGCAAAGATAATAAGATGCCATGGTCAATCAAAAATGATCTGCGACATTTTAGAGAAATAACTCTGAATCATACAGTTATCATGGGTCGTAAGACTTATGAATCAATCGGTAAACCTCTTGATTTAAGGAATAATATTGTAATATCCAGACAGTTAAAGGATAATAGAGTTAAAGTATATTGTTCACTAGATGAAGCCTTTAAGCATATTACAGATAATGAAGTATTTATTATTGGTGGAGAAAGTATCTATAATTCAACAATTGATATTGCAGATGAAATTTATCTCACATATATTGACGCTCATTACGATGGTGATCGTTTCTTTCCTGAAATAGATATGAATCGATTTGCGATATGTGACATTGAACAGTTTGATGAAGATATTCGCTACGCTTTTATACATCTTATAAGAAAGGATTAAACTCATGGAAAGCTGGTTAAACTATTTTAAGACAATGGAAGAGGTTGTTAAAAAGGTTGAAGAAACCCAAAGAGACAACATCATGAAAGCTGCAAGAATCTTAGCAGATACTACCAAGAATAATGGTA
>JAQXNC010000061.1 GCA_029097145.1 Bacillota bacterium | reverse complement strand
AGAATCCGTGAGAATGCCAGAAAGTATCTTGAATATACAAGGAAGTATCTTGGTGAGAACGCAATTGTCTGTTATGCCTCTAAAGCCTGCGATTTCAGATATATGTATGAAATTATGCATGAAGAAGGATTAGACGCTGATGTTGTGTCACCTGGTGAATTCCATATTGCCTTAAAAGGTCATATGGAACCATCAAAACTTCATTACCATGGCAATAATAAATCTGACTACGATATAGAATATGGCATAAAGAATCATGCCGGCTATTTTATTGCAGACTCTTTAGATGAATTGACAGCTATTAATAATATCGCTGCCAGATATAATATCAGACAGAAAGTTCTCTTACGTCTCACCCCTGGCATTGATCCTCATACCCATAAGAAAGTCTCAACCGGTAATACTACTTCCAAGTTTGGCATATCTTTAAGTGATGCCCCATCAGTCATTAAAGAAGCTCTATCACTTCCGGATATTATTCTTGATGGTTTTCACTATCATATCGGTTCACAGATCTTTGAGATTACTCCTTTCCTTGATGCCTTAGATATTGTCTTTGACTTCATGCATAAGATTAACGATACTCTTGGCTACCTTCCATCATATCTTGATATCGGCGGAGGTTTTCCTGTGAGATATACCGATGATGACCCTCAAATCAATCTTGAAGATTACTTTAAGGCTATAGGCAATAAACTTGATGAACTTAAGAATATTCATAATATTAATCCTGAAATCATGATTGAACCTGGAAGATCAATTGTCGCTGATGCCGGGATGACTCTATATACAGTCGGTTCATATAAAACAAATGGTTTAAAGAACTATATCTCGATTGATGGTGGGATGAGTGATAATCCAAGATATACTCTTTATGAATCAAGATATACATTTGTTAAGGCTAATGATGCCGATAATGATAAATATATCAAGGCTGATATCGCTGGACGATGTTGTGAAAGC
Source organism: Bacillota bacterium (assembly GCA_029097145.1). Lineage (GTDB taxonomy): Bacteria > Bacillota_I > Bacilli_A > Erysipelotrichales > Erysipelotrichaceae > JAHHTG01. The sequence continues at coordinate 19,302 of JAQXNC010000061.1, read as the reverse complement.
GGTGATCTTCTGGGTGAAGATGTCATTATCAGTGAAGTTAAACGTGGTGATATCATCGCTGTCTTAACTACTGGAGCCTATAACTATTCCATGCAGTCTCACTATAATCAGAATCAGGGTTTGCCAGTTATTATGATATGTGATGGTAAACTCAAGACTGTCGTTAAAAGAGACGGTTTAGATGATCTTTTACATAATCAGTTATAGGTATTTATATGTACCATATATAACTAAATAATCCATCAGAAAATAGTGAAAAAATAGTGTAAATATTATGGATAAAACTTCATTTAGTTTAAGTGAATGATTTAATCCGATAATAGATTATCATTCAAAAAATCCTCCATAATTCTCGAGGATCACTAGTTTGCGACATGCGATGTGTTTTTATTATTTATGCAACAAGCTCACATTTTTCCTTTAGGTTATTAAGTGTATTATATTTGATTAATCCTTCCTGCTGCAATCTTCCAACTACTATTCCAGGGGCTATTTCCTGGGATTTTGCGAATTGAAGTACGCTTTCTTTTGAATAATTACCTGTTTTTCTGAAATCTTCAAAATCTTCATGACAAATCATAGTATCGCAAGCCCATTTGTCTGCAGCTCTTTCATCATCATCTGATGTACCGTTACTTTGACCAACATGACCAAGCACGATATGCGCTAGTTCATGAAACAGACTAAACCAGAATCTGTCGGCATCCTTCCCTCTTGATGTCATACCAACAACAATCTTATTGCCATCCATAAAAGAAGCTCCCTGCAGGAATGAACCTTTTAAATGTGGTAGAAGCACTAAAGCTATCCCACATTCAGCAAGATACTTCTTTAACATTGGATAAATGTCATTAGAATTAAGTACAGTCATTTTTCTGATTTCTGGTATTACAGAAATCAAACCCCTGATATTAATTGGTGCTGTATCAATATCACGTGCCTTGATTTTAGCTTCCTGAGCCCATGCCACTAAAGCCAAATCACTTTTTTCTGAAATTGCCAATCGTCTGCAGGTAATTCTCGTAATCTGTTCATTCCCTAAAAGTGAAAGTTCAACAACCTCAAAATACTTTCGCAGATTCACAACTTTTTCCTTTACATCTCTGGTATTTGAAACCCATCCAAGTTTTGCCATTTCACTATATGGAAATTCTCTGGCAATTTCGATATCTGAATCCATTGAATTTTCTGCTTTAGCTCTGATTATTTTTTCCCTATAAATGGCTTCAAGATTATTCCAGAATTTTGCCGGTATACCTAAAACCATTTCAAGTCTGATTGCAGTTTCTGGTGTTAACTGTACATCACCATTGATGAGTTTGCTGATATGTTTTTCTGACATGTCCATCCTGGCTGCAAACTCTTTCTGATTCATTCCTCTATCATTTAACTGTTCTTTAATTGTCGCTCCAGGTGGTGTTGCAATAAAACTTCGGCTTCTAACCATAGTATTACCTCCTCATATTGTTTATCAATGATAATCGACTATTTCCAAAATATTAGCAATTTGGATTTCGTCACCATTCTTTTCGAATATCAGTCTGTACGGATGAACTAAATCCACTGCGTATTGTCCTTTTCTATTGTTTACAAGTGGATGACATCGTCCGATATGAAACTGAACCATCATCTCCACAGTATCTGCTGCTCTAATTTCATCTATTCGCTGGTGTATTTTATTCGACATATCCTTACCGTAGTATTTTTCTGCGGTTTTGGCATCCGTACAAACTTTCATGATTCTTTTATTTTTGTACGTGATATCCAAACGATAACCTCCTTTTAGATTTACCTCTAAGGTAAATTAATATTATCAAAAATAGTTACATTTTTCAATTATAAATTAACCTTACAGGTAAATTCATTCTATACATAATGCAGTGCCAAAATTAATGACAGCCATAAGCTGTCATGTTTGTTATATAGCGTTTTTATGTTCACCACTCAGATATGCATATAGATTATCAAAGACAATATCAACACGCATTTCCATTGATTCCTTAGATGCAAAGGCAATATGTGGGGTCACAATAGTATTTTTCGCATGTAATAATGGATGATTTATATCAAGTGGTGGTTCTGTTTCAAAGACATCTAAAGCTGCACCCTTAATATCTTCGTTATTCAAGGCTTCAGATAGAGCGTTTGAATCTACAACCGGACCTCTTGCAGTATTAATCAGGATGGCACTCTTCTTCATTAGTGACAACATATCCTTATTAATCAGATTTCTGGTTTCATCAGTTAAAGGACAGTGTAATGTAACTATATCTGATACCTGCATCAGTTCTTCAAGTGATACCTGTTCTTCAATATATTCTGATGTAACCTTACTTCTTGAATAGGCAATTGGATGAGCACCAAAGACCTTTACATATTCAGCAACCTTCTTACCAATCGCTCCTGCTCCAACAATACCGACAACCTTACCTTTCAAAAGACTGCCAACTAAACCTGCTTTAGTACCACCATTACGACATTTCTCTTCAGTCTCTTTAACATTTCTCAATAAATCTATCATAAACCCAATACACAGTTCAGCTACCGCTTCTGTCGCATAACCACTGGCATTAGATATCTTAATACCCTTTTCCTTAGCCAGTTTAACTGGTATATGATCTACTCCAGTAAAGGCTACATCGATATACTTTAATGTCTCATTATCTTTAATAGCGTCTTCACTAAGTGGCATATTAGCCAGTATGCAGATATCAGCGTCCTTTAATCTTTCCTTTTGAACTTCAGGATCTGTATTCTTATCATATGTTACAAGCTCATGTCCCATATCCTTAAGTTTCAGGGCATGTTCATCAATTATATGTTTATCAACTGCCAAATCTTCCAATAATACTATCTTCATTTCTAACCTCTTATTTCTTATCTTTTATATACATTATACACTTTTATACACAAAGCTTTATCATTGTGTTAAAATGTTTGTTTGTTAAGAGGTTAATGTATGATGAATTCTATTTTATATATAGTAGTAATTACAGCGATTGCCGGGATTGGCGGTACTGGTCTTGGCAGTGTTATATCATGTCTTTTCAAAAAAGACTCCAACCGTATTGTCAGTCTGCTTTTATCATTCGCAGCTGGTGTTATGATTGCAGTTGTCTGTTTTGATCTTTTATCTGAAGCTTTAGTGGAATCAGGTGTCTTTTTAGTCATTGGAGGACTGGCTGCCGGTTATATTATTATTGCCTTACTTAATGCCTGGATTGATAAGGAAACCAACAGTGAGGTTGCCCATATCGATGAGAGTCATCCTAAGACTGCCGATTCACTTGAAGAGTTAACCCATGCCAATCATCTTAAGGAACATATGGAAGGCCGTCAGCCAAGAAGTGGTTTATTTATTGCTGGTCTTATTATGGCTGCCGCTATTGCCTTACATAATATACCTGAAGGTATGGTTATTGGTTCATCATTTGCCAAAACAGCTGATGAACTGATCCTTAACCGTGCTGGTATTACAATGGCGATTGTGATTGGATTACATAATATTCCTGAAGGTATGGCAGTTGCAGTACCTTTAATCTCAGGTGGGATGCCTAAATGGAAAGCTGTCATGATCACAGCCATTACTGGTGCACCAACAATTATCGGAGCTCTTTTAGGTTATTATATCGGTGTTTTAGGACCTGTGGCTTTAGCACTGGCATTGAGTTTTGCCTCAGGTGCGATGCTTTATGTCGTATTTGCTGAACTGTTACCTGAATCTATCCTGATGTGGAAATCTAAACTTCCAGCCATGGCTATCCTGATTGGTATTGTAACAGGCCTGATTATCATCTATATTTAATGGGTGACAAATTGTCACCCATTATTTATTTCTTAATACTTTTATTTATATATTCCTGCATATGTATGATAAATTCAGCAATCTTTTCATGATTGACTTCATACCCTGTATCCACCGACAGTTTAATCAGTTCATCTTTGTCGAACATATGAATTTTTAAATCTCTGAAAGTATCATTTAATCTATTATTGTTAATAAATTCAATAAAGAAATCAGCGAAGTTTTCACCAGCTTTTAAACTGACATCTCCTCTTGAGATTAAAGAGATGTTGTTGTCATAATTTGGTGCCAGTTTAATGAATTTACCGTTATCAGAATCTTTTAAAAAACCAAAATTCCTGGTATGACGATCGACACTCATACATATTGAATCAAGATAGATCATCTTCAGATAATCCTTTTCAAGATGATATTCCTTCATGAACTCATAATTATATGCATAATCATCATTATCGCCAACACTCTCAAAAGCTGATTCAAAATTAAATCTGGCATTATCAGTAAAATCCAGCGTTTTGACACCGCATTCAGCTCTTTCATAATGAGCCATATCAAAACCCAGATATACGCCAACTTTCTCAGTCATTATTTCTGAATATGATTCTTCCATGGACTGACGTTTATACATCCACCAGTAACCATTTTCTCTTCTCCAGCATTTTTCGTAAGAACCAGTATTAGTGAGTTCTGGCGTTCTTTCTGGTTTAATTGAAAAACCATTAATATCCCCATTAAGCGCAACGTTATCAAAACGGTTATTTTTAAACATCACTTCATCAAAGGTTAATTCTGAACCTTCTTCTTTAACCCAGAAATTATCAGTTATAGTTGCTGCATTATATTTCATCACGACATTATAGTCATTCTCGCCAGATAGTCTTTGAATTCTTTTAAGTAGTCTTGAATTAGTTCTGTGAGTATCTACTGCCCTTGATTCCACCCAACCTCTAAAATTACCTTTTTTAATCAGTGTTGGGCACAAATCAAAAGCGATGAATTCTATCTTTTCATCATCTATTCTGGCTATGGGTTTATTCTTAGACATTAGAAGATTAACCAATTTTGACACCTCTACTATTATTATACTTTACTTATACAAATTATTGGATTATGCAGCTATAAAACTTCCAAAATATACTAATACTGCCATGAAAATCATAAACAGTAAGGCATATTTAAAGACTTTAGTCAGGATTTCACCATCTTTACCACTTAATGCACAGGCTGCACAGCCTATCGCAATACTCTGTGGAGCCAGCATTTTTCCTGCACCTGTACCCAGTGAATTGGCAGCTGCCAGCCAATAAGGGTTAGCTCCAATAGCCTTGGCTGCTTCAATCTGAACATTACCAAAGAGAACTTCAGAACTGGTTCCACTACCTGTCACAAATGTACCTAAAGCACCAATAAGTGGTGACACCAGTGGATAGAAAGTACCTAGGGTTCCAACGAGGAATGAGGCAATAGCTCCAATCATGCCACTATAACCCATAATCTTGGCTAAAGCCAGTACTGACAACATCGTTATCATCGTCTTAGACATCTGTATGATTGTATTCTTTAAGACAGTCAGGATATCTTTAATACTGCAGCCTTGAATAAAACCACCAATCACACCTGACAACATAATCAGAACTCCTGGTGTATTAATCCAGGTAAAGGTAATAAGCGATGGATCAGCCCCACTATAGATATGGACTGATGTCTTAATACTGCTTAAAGGTCCATTGATAAAAGGTACAAGCTTACTTGTGATTAAAAGTAAGACAAAGATCAGAATAAATGGTGACCATGCGACTAAAGCTTCCTTAACTGTAATTGAACTCTTTGAATCATCATTAGCCATTTTATATTCCTTAGGTGTTTCATGTTTCTTAGAATAATTCATGGCATAGACGAATGATACTACCAGTGATACAACACTTGCGACAACTACCGGTAATTCAGCTCCTGCAAATCTCGCAACAACAATCTCAGGTATGACAAACGATAATGCTGCAGTTAATATAAAGCCCATTACACCCTTTAATCCCTTAAAGCCACCTGTTACAATCATAACCATGATGAATGGTGATATTAAAAGGAATGGTGCTGCCTGTATAGTTTCTATAAAGCCTAACATTAAGGCGTCAAGACCTGTTACACTGGCTAAAGTTACTGTTGGAATACCAATAGAACCAAACATTGTCGGCATACTGTTAGCTACAAGGCATGCCAGTATGGCATTAACTGGATTAAAACCTAATGCCATCAACATTGATGATGGAATCGCAACTGCCGTGCCAAAGCCTGCCATTCCTTCCAAAAATCCCCCAAAGCACCAGCCAATTAATATAACCAGAATACGTTTATCATCAGATACTGATGTGATCATCTTTTTAATAACTTCCATGGCTTTAGTATAAACAGTCAGATTATAGGTAAAAACAGCCGCAATAATAACGATAATAATTGGCCATAATGCCATTAATATCCCTTCAAGACCAGCTGTCATAATTTCAAATAACCCTAACTTCCAGATAAAGAAAGCTTCGATAGCTCCTATTATAAGTGATCCAACACTGGCAATGTGTGATGGCATCTTTAATATACAAAGAGCCAGTACCAGCCAGATAATCGGTAATAATCCCAGAATGAAATAAAACATAATTTCCCCCTTATGCATCATTTTTCCCATCCATTATATACCAACAATCCTATATTTTACTTTATATACTGAATTTTTATTTAATCGTTCCATGTTAAGTTATAATTATTTCAAAGAAAAAGGGATAAGAATATGAATAGATTATGGATTAAGACAATTACCATCCTGATGGTTACTATCTTGTTATCAGGACTGACAGGATGTCAGAGTGATAATACTTCAAAGAAAGATACTGTTAAAGAAAAGACACCACTTCGCAAATATACACCATATGTTCAGCCTGAATATGATATGCCAGTCATACTGCTGATTGAAGATGATTACCGCCAGGCCTTTATGTGTGCATCAATGAAAGCTTTTAAAGGCGGCGCAACATATAACGGTATTCCAGCTATGGCTATGAGCAGCAGTCGCATGGAACAGGAAATGCAAGAAAATGGTCACGCAACCAACATTGAAGGTTACCGTATTGTTGCCAAAACGGATGAATATCTCTTAGAAGCTTCTAAAGCTTTAGGAACTGATGAAGATTATATCAGTGGTATCTGGCTTCAGTTCTTTGGTATGGATAAAGATGACTTTGACTGGACTGTTGTCGATAAACTGAATGAAGAAGTAAGTCTTGGTATATCAAAAGAAATATTTGGTAAATCACCATATGATATGTTTGATATCCTAGGTATAAATGATGATATGTTAAACTGGCTGGTCAATAAGGAAGATATGTCGACTTACTGGTATGATGATGATAAACAGTTCTGGTATATTTCCTATTCTGAAAGTATGACTACAACTAATGGTGGTGAAAACAGATATAAGTTTACTTTAAGTATGACACGCAGTGGTCTTGATGTTGAAGAGAATATATTTATCGCATTTGATCCAAACTATGTCATGACCATTAATTATAAGACTAATTATCTCACTGAAGATCAGCTTGCAAGACGTGATGCCGATTATAATGAATGGCTTGCATCCCAAAATTAATAGTATTATAAAGGTTCAGCTGATGCTGAACCTTTTTTATAAATCATAATGTTTAATAAATAAGCCTGTTAATATATCCATTAAATATGTGAATATAACACATAACAGGATAAAGACAATAATCTTAACCCAGAAATTAATCGTTATTACTGATTCTAAAATCCATAAAACAATAAGGGCATATGCTGCCGATATATTCTCAAGTATCATCATGATATTAGCCTTAGTCTTAAGGCTTTTTGGAATTGCCCCTTGATAATATAAATCATGTAATCTATAGTAATTCTTCAAAGATTAAAGACCTCCTTCAACTTCTCTGATACACCATTTTCATTATTCGATTTACAGCTATAGTTGCATACTGCCTTAACATCTTCATTGGCATTAGCCATCGCTACTGAATATTTGACTTCCTTCAACATTTCAATATCGTTATTAAAATCCCCAAAGGCCATACAGTTGTCTCTACTTAAATTATACAATTTTTTAAGTTTTTGTATAGCACTGCCTTTATTAACTCCCAAGACATTGAAGTCAATCCATTCAAAGCCTGACTTAACCACATTGATACGATCTCTTAAATGAATATATTTATTAATCTTTTCTTTGACATTATATTCCATATCAAAGACTGTCACCTTGATAATCTCATCCTTACTCAACACATCATCTAATGATGTCATCTTTTCAACACCATTACAGTAATGATTGGCATTCCATAACACTGTTTCATTATCACTGATTAAGTAGGCACATTTAATACCGCAGAGAATAAATGAGAGATTCTCATCAGTTTCAGTAATCTTAATTATCTCTTCAAGAATATCTCTATCTAAGGTGTGATAATCAACTATCTCATCATTGACATAGATAATAGCTCCATTATCAGCGATAAAGACCATCTTCTCATAAATATCCTTAAAGTTTCTGGTAATACTGTGATATTGTCTCCCTGAAGCTATCCCTACCATAACTCCCATATCATTAAGTGGATCAATGAGATTTATAAATCCACTGTCAACTTCCTTATGGTCATTAAGTAATGTCCCATCCATATCACACATAACAAGTTTAATCTCATTCATCAGATTCTAATCTCCGTCCATTTACCTTCGTGATATCTTGTCGATAAGAATATAAACCTAGATAACTGATCACTTAAAATACCAATCCAGATACCATTAATACCCATATTGAAGATACCACCAGCCAGAATATAAGTCACAAGAGTTCTGATTAATGTAACTGATATTAATGATGCGAATAATGTATATTTGACATCACCAGCACCTCTAAGTGATCCACCATATACCACCTGTGATATCTGGAAGATACAGATAACAGCGATATAATAACCAATTGTCTGACAGGTATCAAGAATTGCTGGATCATCAAAGAAGAATGAGAAGAGGAATCTACCACCAAAGATCATAACCATCATTAACACTAATGATATACATAAACCAATCTCCTGACAGGCTTTACCATAGGCCTTAGCCTCATCACCCTTCTTACGTCCAAGACTGCGACCAATTAAGGCTACTGCTGCTACCTGCATACCATCACCAAATGAGAAAGTTAATGACAGGAAATTCATACCAACCTGATGGGCTGCAAAGGCATCAGTACCAAGCTTGGCAGCTATGACAGCTGTCGTTAAGAAACCAACACGCATCGCTACATTTTCCAAAAGGAAGTTAAATGAAAGTTTAAACATGGTCTTAAAGGTATCAAATCCAGGTTTAATCTTTTCATGATAGATATATTGTATTGAAAGGAAACCATCTTTATTGGTTAAAGATCTAATACTCATAATACAGGCAACAACTGTTCCAAGGACAGTCGCAAGAGCTGCCCCAAACAGTTCAAGTCTTGGGAAACCAAAACGTCCTTCAATTAATAAGAAATTAAATAAGACATTGACAACTGAACTTGTGACATTGGTACGCATGGCAATCTTGGTATTACCTGAACCTCTTTGAGCTGCATTAATTGATAAAGATAATACGTTAAAAATCATACCAGCCTGGATAACGATAAAATACATCGTTCCAGCTTCATGAGTATCAACATTGGAACCACAAAGACGAATAATATCTGATGCGAAATATACTGTAATACCAGTGATAATAATGGCACAGATAACAGTATAGACTAAAGCCGTAGAGAGAATCTGATTGGCATTCCTTTGATCTTTCTGTCCAAATCTTCTGGCTACAAGGGCACTGACCGCAATATTCATACTGAAGAATAGCGCTAAAGCTATAAACTTAGGCTGTGTAGTGAGACCAACTGCTGATATGGCATATGTACCCAGATTAGAAACCATCATTGTATCAATCATACTGGCTAAAGATACAAAGAAAGTCTCAAGCACTGCTGGCCACGCCATCTTTATCGCATCTTTGATAATTGTCTTCTTATCTAATGTCGTTTCCATTTTAGTCCCCTTTCTCCTTATAATAATCACTTAACAGAATCTTCTGACCATATTCAAAGATATCATTTACCTTCTTATCACATTCCAGATAATATTCTGTATCACTCTTATCTATTTTATCATCTCCTACCGCTGATAATATATCTTCATCGGCATCAAAATAGAATCTGTCAGTTAATATTGATCGATCTTCAAAGATGACCATATGTAAATCATCACTGAAGATATCGCTGCCTACATAATAACCATCACTCTCAATCCCAAACATATTTAAAAGCGTTGGATAGATATCAAAGGTCGAACTATAGGTATTAACTCTAAGACTGTTGAGATTATCACCATATATCAACATTGGAACCCGATAGATATCTTCACCTTCCCGATAGCTTAACAGTTCCTTCTTAGCTGTATCCGACTTAATTCCATATGGATAATGATCAGCAAACATCCAGATAATTGTATCTTCAAGAAGATTCTTATCTTTTAGTTCTTCAAGCAGTTTCTCAAGTCCCTGATCTAAAAGCATCTGTGCACTCAGATAGTACTTTGATTCATCTGAGAGATTCTGATATTTCTCAAGTGAAGAGATATATTCGTAGTTATCTTTGAGTTCACTGCGACTGCTGTAATATGGCATATGACCACCAACAGTTACTACAAAATCAAAGAATGGACCATCAGTATCTGTATAATCTAATACCTTATCAAAGAGTTTCTCATCTTCTATCCAGTTACGGGTATCCTTATAATCTTCCCATCTTTCAAGTCCCAGCTTATCCATATCATAGAAAACACTATACCCAAATGATTCATGGATTGATTCACGATTATAGAAGTTGGCAGTATATGAATGGAATGATTTGGCATCATAACCATTATCCTTAAAAAGATTAGCTAAGGCATATGGGTAACTGTTGAGATTAAAGGTATATGAAGTAGTTCCATAATCAATCGAAGGCAACATCCCTGTATTGGCAATAAATTCACTGTCTCCTGTCGCTACCTGATATATCGGAGCATAATAATTACTGAAATATACCCCTTCTGTCGCCATCTTATATAAGGTTGGCGTAATATCCTTCCTGATGGCATTCTCATCAAGCGATTCACATAATATCAGTATCAGATTCTTCCCTTTAAAGACATCACTCATCTCATTAATCTCATAATCTGAATGACGCATTACAAACTCATCGAGTTCTCCCATCATCTTCTCATCATATTCAACTTTTGATGGCTTTAAAGTCATTTTCATATCCATGACATTATATTCAAGTACCCCAAAACGTTCCATAAAACGTATCCGGTTCTGCATGACTTCATGCAGGTAATAATCCTTATTCCATGACTTATCCTTCAGATAATCAGCTCTTAGATACTGTATCAAGCCATATCTGATCATAAGACATAAAGGTAGGAGGATAATGATTAATATAAAATGTTTTCTTCTTTTGATTTCCTGAGGTTTTCTGAGCTTTAGGCTAAACAGCAGTAATAAAGGTAAAAGAAAGATTAGATAATGATAATCAAGCTTATCAATTACTTCACCCTTAACTTCAAAGAGTTCATTTATTACTGTCAGTTTACGATAGGAAAAAAGCGAAGTAAAAAAGGCATAGTGCAGACTCTGGGCAAAACAGTATCCAGTAAAAAAAAGCGACATCAGGATTGTGATTATCGCTCTTAACTTTCCTTTAAACAATAGAATAAATGAGGATATCATCAGGTAGATACATGTATTAAAGATTAATGACTGCAGATTGAATAATGTCATATCACACATCATTCTCATTATCATCTCTGCTATCAGCATGATGACATACAGTATTAATATATCCAGATACTCTAAGATAACCCTTTTACACATAAACTATATTATAGCACTATAAATCACATATCATAAATTTAATAGTCATCATATGGCTGATATGTTTTATCACATATCACATCGGATTTTTTAATAATGTGACAAATGTCATCTCAACTCCTGACAATATTCAGGTTTTTTATTATCTGCAGTTTCATAAAATGTAAGCGTAAACAAAAGGAGATAGAAAATATGAACTATGTAGTTATTGTCAGTCATGGTAATCTCGCTTTGGGTCTGCATGATACTCTTGGCATGTTTGTAAATAATAATGAACAGCTTAAGAGTATTGGACTTCAAAATGGCGAAGACGTTGACTCATTCGCATCAAGAGCTGATAAGCTCATCGAAGAATTTAATGAGGATGATCATATCATTCTGCTGGCTGATCTGATTGGTGGCTCACCTTTGACAACCTTCATGAACTGTCTTGGCAAGAAGAATCTGCTCTCTAATACCAAGGTAATGGGTGGTGTTAATCTCGCTATGGGCTTAAACGCTGTACTTATGAAAGACAGCTTCGACATGGTATGTGATATGGCTCTTAAGGAAGCAAAAGAATCAGTTAAAGAATTAGAAATCAACATCAGTAATGATGAAGAAGAGATATAGGAGGAGATAAAATGTCTATTTCATTTATTAGAGTTGATGACCGTATGATTCATGGTCAGACATGCACAAGATGGGCTCTTGAATATCCATGTGATGGAATTGTCGCAGTAAATGATGCAGCTGCGAAAAATGATGTCTTAAAGGCAGCATACAAGAGTGCCAGCGGTAAGAAAACTTTCATCTGGACAATGGATGAATGGCAGGCTAAATGTCAGAAAGTCCTTGATTCTGATACCCGTTATTTCCTGATCACTAAAAATCCAATTGATATGGAAAAGATTCTGGTTGAACAGGGATTCAAATGCTCAATTAATAAAGTCGTGATCGGACCATGCAATGACCGTAAGGATGCGGTTAAACTGGGTAATAATCAGTCAATTACACAAGCTGAAGCTGATGCGATTGAAAAGATGGCTAAAGCTGGTTATGAAGTAGAATTCAGACTGCTGCCAGATGTCAGCATCGGTAACTGGGATAAGTTCAAAAACCAGTTTGGATATTAATAATAAGGGAGAATAAATATGGAAATCAGTATTATTCAGGCAGGTCTTCTCGGTTTGTTTGCCTGTCTTGCCAGTATGCCTGGTATGGGTGGCAGTGCCATCGGTAACTATACATTAGGTCGTCCACTGGTTGGTGGTCTTGTATGTGGATTAATCCTTGGGGATGTCAGAACAGGTATCCTCGTCGGTTCAGCTATGCAGTTATTATATATTGCCCTGGTAACACCTGGTGGTACAGTATCAGCTGATGTTCGTGCAGTAAGTTATATCGGTATTCCTTTAGCGATGCTGGCTCTTAAGTCTTATGGTCTTGATGCGGCAAGTGCTGATGGGATTGGCTTAGCTACTTCATTTGGTGCCATGGTTGGTACATTAGGTACAGTTTTATTCTATGGTACAGCTACAATGAATCTTATCTGGCAGCATATCGGCTGGGAAGCTGTTGAAAAGGGTGAATTCAAGAAGCTCTATATCGTTGATATGGTATTACCTTGGATTTCACATATCGTATGTTCATTCATTCCAACTTTCATTATCTGTCTTATGGGAGCAGGCATGGTTGATACCATCAAGAATGTCTTACCAATGGATGGTCTGGCAATGAAGACAATCTTCACTGTTGGTTCATTATTACCTTGTGTCGGTATCGCTATTCTCTTAAAACAGATTATTACTAAAGCTACTGACTTTGTACCATTCTTCTTCGGTTTTGCCCTGGCTGCATCATTAGGTATCAACCTTGTAGTCGCAACTATTATCGCTGCCATGTTTGCCTTAATGAACTATCAGATCAAAACACTCTCATTAAACAAGAGTACAGTCAGTGCTGCAGATACTGATGATGAAGAGGAGGATATCTAATCATGAAGAAACTATCAAAGAAAACATTAAATAAGTCATTTCGCAACTGGTATTATGGACATCTGACATGTTTCTCTCAGGAACATATGCAGACATTTGGATATCTCTGCTCAATGTTGCCAATTGTTGAAGAATTATATGAAACTAAAGAAGAACAGAAAGAAGCTCTTGAAACCTATTCAGCTTTCTTTAATACTGAACCTCAGCTCGGTACTGTCATCGTCGGTATTACTGCCGGTCTTGAAGAAGCCAGAGCTAATGGTGAAAACGTTGATTCTGAAACCATCAATGGTTTAAGAGCTGGTTTAATGGGTCCGGTTGCCGGTATTGGTGATTCACTGGTTGTCGGTGTATTAATCCCATTATTACTCGGTATCGGTCTTGGATTATCAACTGATGGTTCACCTTTAGGTGCTATCTTCTATATCTTCGCATGGAATATCGTTGTAACACTCGGTATGCGCATGTTGTATTTCAAGGGTTATGAATTCGGTGGTAAAGCTGTAGAATTCCTGACTGGTGAAAAATCAATGGCCTTAAGAGAATCAGTCATGATGCTTGGAAGTATGGTTATTGGTGCTGTTGCAGCGACATGGGTCAATGTAACAACTGTCTTCCAGATGGTTAATCCTGAAACTGGTGAAGCTTATCTGAAACTGAATGATCAGATTAATTCAGTCTTACCTAAGGGTTTAACAGCTGTCTTTGTAATCTTATGCTGGTATCTGATTTCTAAAAAGAAGATGTCACCACTTAAGGTTATGCTGCTGCTTGTAGTAATTGCGTTTGTCGGTGTATTAGTTGGTTTCTTCGATCCTCAATTAACATATTAGTCAACTGTTATAAATTATCCTTTTGGAAAAAGCTAAATGTCTGCTGTGGCATTTAGTTTTTTCTATTATAATAGACGTAAGGAGTATGCCTATGAAGAAATATATTACGAGTATTATTTCATTAGTAGTAGTGATATTTATCTTTTATATATCATATATATCTTTAAGTGATTACTGTGCCCATAATCTTTCAGCTATTAAGTATCAGCCTGTCAGGATTGGTGCGACCTATATGACTCTCAATAATCCTTTCTTTGAAGTTATTGATGATGAAATGCGCAATCTGGTTGAGGCTAATGGTGATATTCTGATGACACTTGATCCTCAGCTGTCACTTGAAAGACAGATTGAAGAGATCAGATACTTTATTGATGAAGACTTTGATGTGATTATTGTCAATCCGGTTGATTCCAAGGGTCTTATCGATATCTTAAAGGAAGCATCTGATAAGGGTATCAGGATTATTGCGATTGATACCAGTGTCTATGAAGATAATGACTTTATTGATTATACAGTTGTATCAGATAACTATTATGCTGGAGTATTATGTGCTGAAGATATGATGAATACGGTTGATGAAGCCCGGATTATCATCCTTGGACATGATGCGGCTAATTCAGCTTTGAATCGTGTCAGTGGTTTTATGGATACGATTAAGGATAATCCGAATTATATCGTTGAAGCTGTCTATGACTGTGAAGGACAGCTGGAACAGGCGATGCCGGTTATTGAGAAATGTATTGATGATATGACAGATTTCAATGTCGTAATGTGTATCAATGATCCAAGTGCCTTAGGGGCTATCGCCGCCTTACAGAGTCGTGAAATGCTTGATAAGGTCATGGTCTATGGAATTGATGGTACTCCTGAAGCCAAGGTTCTGATCTATGATGGATATATGCAGGCTACAGTCGCACAATATCCTAAAAGAATGGCCAGAAAAGCTATTGATAGTGCCTACGCTCTTTTAAATAATTCACATCGTCTGACTGATGAAAAGATTGGGATTAATCTCATCAATGCCTTAAATATTGATGAATACTCCCTGGAAGGATGGCAGTAGTATGAAGATAAACTATCTCGATATCAGTTTTAAAACACTCTTCATCCTGTGTTTTATTCAGCTCTTTTTTGTGACTTCTGTCATCTATATCACCACTGATTTACTCATCAGAAGTTATAATGCCTATTCATATCTCTCAATCACATCTTCTATTCCAGTCGCCACCATCTATCGTCCACTGATAGTGGGTTCTGGCTGTATTGCGTTAGTGATAATCATGAAACTGCGCTCAAAGACCAGAGAACGCCTTATGATAAATATTGGTTTAATCAGCCTTGAAATCATTATCTGTTTTCTGATTATGTATGCGACATCATATTCGACCAACGCTGTAATTCTGATCGTCTTAGCCAATATGTTCAGAATGACTGAAGACCGTGATAATCGAATTGTCGCCTTAATTATCTTTATTATCCTCTTTGTATTATCCAACTATAATATCATGAGTTATCTCATCGATATCAATTCACTTGAATCCTATCTTTCAGTCTATAACCACAATGCCCGTTCTCTTCTAAATGTGATTAACAATCTGCTTTATACATTGAATATTATGGCTTTTATCTTCTATATGTTATTCCTGATCCAGAATCAGTTTAATGAGAGTCAGAAGATTAAGGCATTAAACGATGAACTCAACGATCTGAATATTCAGCTTAAGGGTTATGCTGAAATCAAGGAAAAGATGGGTGAAACCAGGGAAAGAAACCGTATTGCCAGAGAAATTCATGATACGCTGGGTC
The DNA here is from genome assembly GCA_029097145.1 of Bacillota bacterium. Classification (GTDB taxonomy): domain Bacteria; phylum Bacillota_I; class Bacilli_A; order Erysipelotrichales; family Erysipelotrichaceae; genus JAHHTG01. The sequence goes on along the minus strand of JAQXNC010000061.1, from coordinate 2,941 downwards.
ATACCCTGACTGGGCTCGCAACTGGGATCGATGCCTGCAAGACAATTGTCGGTATCGATACGAAGGCCGCTTTAAAACAGCTGGAGATTCTCTCAGATGTAGCTAAAGAAGGTCTTAAGGATGTTAGAAGATCAGTTTCAAAACTGAGAATTGACGCCCTTGAAAACCATACACTTAAATATGCCCTCGAAAAAATGATCAGTGAATATGAACATACAACCGGTGTAACTATCCACTTCATGTGTCATCTCTCTTCGTTAGAATTTCAAAGCGATGAAGAAGAAGCTATCTATCGTATTGTCCAGGAATCAACAACCAATGCCATCAGACATGGTAAGGCCAGTGAAATCTATATCTCATTTGGAATGGATAGAGATAATCTGATAATCATTATTGAAGATAATGGGACTGGCTGTCAAAATGTCAAAGAAGGCTTTGGTTTACACCATATGAAGGAAAGAGTCAAACTGTTATCCGGGACTGTCAGATATTACAGTACAGCTGGTTTTACAGTGATTGTTGAAGTACCTGTCAGGAAGGAGAAATAATAATGATAAAAGTTATGATTGTTGATGATCAGGAACTGATACGTGAAAGTCTTGGGATAATATTATCTTCAAAGGACGATATCAGGGTGGTGGCTAAAACTGGTAATGGTCAGGAAGTCCTATCTGAAATAGAAAGACAGGAAGTCGATGTCATCCTGATGGATATCAGAATGCCTGTTATGGATGGGGTGACCTGTACCAGAATTATCAAGGAAAGACATCCTGAGATCAGAATTATTGTCTTAACGACCTTTGATGATGACGAATATATCTATGATGCGATTAAATATGGGGCTGATGGTTATCTTTTAAAAGGTGTCAGTCTTGATGAATTATATACAGCTATTATGAATGTCTATCGCGGTGCAGGCTCAATTCATCCAGATATCGCCTCAAAAGCGATGCGCATGTTTTCAAATATGGCTAAAAGTGAGATTGAAGACAATATTCCAGCAGATGAAATTGCCCATATCAGTCATAATGAATGGAAGATTATTGAACAGATCGGCAAGGGTTTATCCAATAAGGAAATAGCACAGGAACTATCTTTCTCTGAAGGGACAGTTAGAAACTATCTCAGTATTATTCTTGATAAACTTCAGCTTCGCGATCGTACCCAGCTGGCTATCTGGGCTGTAACTAACCGTCAGCTGATTAAAAGGGAGCTTAATCGATGAGAAAAATAATTCCTTATGTGATCGCACTGTTAGTATGTATATCACTTTTTGTCTATAATAATCAGAAGGAAACTGTATTATATTTAGCCATGATGACCGGCAGTAACTGGGATGTGCCGGAATATGACAGCTTTACTATGATTGATGAAGCCATCAGTAAATTTGAGGATGCCCACCCAGGTGTCCATGTCGTCTATGAGACCGGGATTACTCCTGATAATTATGAAGAATATATCGCCAGGAAGATTCTAAAGAATGAACCTCTGGATATTCTTTATATTCCTTCTAATATGCTCAATACCCTCTATGACGCAAAGGCTCTTGAACCTTTAAATAATTATATTATCCGTTATAATCTTAAAACTGAAGCCTACTATCCAGCCTGTCTTGAAGCGGGAATGGTTGATAATGCCATCTATGCCCTGCCATATGAGAGTGTTCCAAGAGTCATGTTTGTGAATAAGACCTTACTTGAAAATGAGGGTATTGATATACCTTCATCTGACTGGACATGGGATGATTTTCTGAAGATTGCCAAAGCTGTAACCAAAGATAAAAATAATGATAATATTATCGATCAGTTTGGTTTCTATGGCTATACTTTTGAAGATGCCTATATCAGCAATGATGCCACTCTCTATGATGAAAAGTCTAATACAGTCAATATCAATAATAATATTGTAAGTGCCGCTGAATATTTACGGAATCTTTATCACCTGCATGATGAAAGACTCACTTCTGATATGTTTGATAAGGGCTATGTCGCTTTCTGTCCAATGGATTACAGTGATTATCGAACCTATATGCCATATCCATGGCGAGTAAAGAAATATTCAGGTTTTAAATGGGACTGTTTGACAATGCCAAAGGGTCCTGATGGCAATAATACTTCTATTATTGATACTCTCTCACTTGGCATTCTGTCTGATTCAAAACACAAGGATCTGGCCTTTGAATTTATCACATCGCTTTCATATGATGTCACATATCAGACAAGACTGGTAACACTATCGCAGGGTGTATCTGTCCTAAGAGAAGTCATGTGTGCTGATGAGGTCATTAGTGCCCTTAACGAAGATACGCCTGGTGATTCTATCTTCGATATCAGCATACTGAATGATATCATGAATCATGGGGTTGCCATCCGCTATTCACATGAGTATGAACAGGTTATGCAGCTCATAAACAGCCAGGTCGATGAACTCATCTATAATGACAGCGATATTGAAAATGCATTAATCAGACTCCAGCTTGAAACCAATGCCTATCTTTTAAAATAGTTTTAAAGACAGTGTTAAAAATCAGCTTCTTATCAGAGTTCTACTTAGAGATTTGGGAGTTTCTTAAACAAATCGTCAGAAAATCCGCATGGTTATGCGATAATCTGGCGGTTTTTTATTTTTGACTTTTGAAATGTTGTAGAATGCAAATATGGGACGGAACTGTTTTTAAAACAAACAAAGGATTTTTAAATCATTATTATATTTTTTACAATTCCTCAAGAATGAATGGCAACATATAGACAGGATAGAGTTTCAATGTTTCAATATTGCCTACATCTTTTTGAGAAAATAGCAGTTCCTTCATTACGTATTTAGAGTATTTTTTACTAAATTCTGTGATCGACTTATTCAAAATTGCCAGTTTATATTCCATTTCTTCAATTTTATATTTCGTCTTTTATACCGTTTCTTCAACATTATTAAAGTAATTTGA
>JAQXNC010000060.1 GCA_029097145.1 Bacillota bacterium | reverse complement strand
GATCTCATTATCTTAGACAAGGATTTAAACCTTAAGATGACAATGGTTAATGGGGAAGTTTTGTTCATAAAATAAAGTAAAATTTTCTTAAAATTAACATACATACAAATGCCAAATTTAAAGGCAAATGTATGTTTTTTTATTGTTTTTTAGGTGTTTAGAATACTTTGAAATCCATTTGCAACCACTATAATAACAGATTGAATTTAACTAGAGTGATTTCATTTTCTTAAAAATGTTTATAATAAGAACTTTTTTAGTGATTTGTTGGTCAATTACAAAATCATAAAAGAATAAAAAAGATAAAATGTTATATAAAGTAACAAAATAATAAATTTAAATGATTTTAAGAGTCAGAGTGGAATGATTTATGTTATAAATACAAAAATTTGTACGGTTTTTTCCTGTAACCGCTTGCAATATATATATATATATATAATTAACCTTGTAATAACGTTGAAACCGGTTTCGACAATTACAGGAGGGAACAGAAAAATGAATGAAGTACTAGCTAAAATTAAAGGTAAACTTGTTGTTTCTTGCCAGGCGAATGAAGAAATAAATCCATTTAATTCTCCAGAAGAAATGTTGAGAATGGCTCAGGCTGGAAAAATCGGAGGATGCGTTGGTTTTAGAGCTAACCGTCCAGAAAACGTAAAAATAATTAAAGAAGCATTCCCTGATATGCCTATGATAGGAATTTGGAAAGTTGTTACTGAAGGTTGTGATGTTTACATCACTCCAACAATGAAAGAGGTAGATGTATTACGCGATCTAGGCACAGATATTATAGCTGTCGATGGAACCGATAGATATAACTGCGAAGGAAAGAAAGCTTACGAACTTATTAGGGAAATTAAAGAGAAATATCCTGACCAGTTAGTTATGGCTGATATTGCAACTATTAATGACGCAAGACATTGTGTTGCAGCTGGAGCAGATATCATTTCAACAACTTTATCTGGATACACAGAAGATTCAAAAGAAAAATATGCATTGGGCGCCGATTTCGAATTAATTAAAGAGATTAGAGCTGAATTCCCAGATTCATTTATTAACGCTGAAGGTCGTTTATGGACTAGAGAAGAAGCTAAAAAAGCATTTGAGTCTGGAGCTGATTTTATTGTTATTGGTACAGCTATAACTAATCCTATGACAATAACAAAGAGATTCGTTGATTATATCAAATAATATTGGCCCTAATAATCAAAAGTGATTATTACAATAAAAAAGTTTTAAGGGGTTTATCCTAGGAAGGAGGTTAACATGAGTATAGGACTAGGATATGCTTTGTTCGTTTCTGTAGTATGTGCGTTCTTTGGTTGGACAAACTATGGATTCGTCAATTTCCAAACTACTAAACCTATCGTTTGTGGTACTTTAGTTGGTTTGATTTTAGGTGATGTTCAAACTGGTATTTTCATCGGTGGAACATTAACATTGGTTTACATGGGTGTACAGGGTATCGGTGCAGCTATTCCAGTAAACTCAACAACTGCTACAACAGTTACAACCGCATTATGTATAATAACAAAGATTGATGTTGAAACTGCGTTAGCACTTGCTGTTCCAGTATCAGTAATGGGTCAGTTAGGACGTATGGCTGCTTGGACAATTAATGCTCCAATTATGCATATTGCTGATAAATTTGCTGAAGATGCTCAGTATGGTAAGATGAGATCTTTACAGTTGCTTGGTTCATTAGTATTCTTTATTACTGAATTTATTCCAGTATTCTTATGCATTTACTTCGGCTCATCATTTGTTGTAATGATTAACGAAAACATGCCTCTTTGGGTATCTGATTGGTTAAAGACTGCTACAGGTATGCTACCTGCATTAGGATTTGGTATGCTGTTTGCTATGATGTACAAACCAAAATACATTCCATTCTTTGTAGTTGGATTTGTTATGTGTGCAGTATTTGGTGGATCATTACTTGCAGTTGCATTATTAGGTGTAGCTATGGCATTGTTTGTATTCTTCTATGTACAGCCAAAACAGCAGCGTGGTAGAAAAGGAGGTAATGCGTAATGTCTGAAAATACAGTTAAATTAACCAAAAAAGATTTAATGGGTGTAATGATTAGATTCTCATTCTTCCCAATGGTTACAATCAACTATGAACGTTTCCAAACTTTACAGTACTTCTGTGCATTATCGCATGTATTAGAAAAATTATATCCTGAAAAGGAAGATAGAATTTCTGCTGCAAAGAGACATATGGCATTCTATAATACAACTCCTGAATGGATGAGTATTACAATGGGTATGAACTGTGCCCAGGAAGAGACAATCGCTTCAATGGAAAAAGGTGAAGAAAGAACTGCATTAGAAGAATCAGTTAATACAGTTAAAGCTTCATTAATGGGTCCTCTTGCTGGTATCGGTGACTCTCTAAGAGCTACAGTTGAAGCTATCATTGGTGCATTATCAGCTGGTTTTGCATTAAGCGGATCTATTTTAGGTACTATTTTAACATTAGTATTAGGTAATGCTTATTACTTTGGAATTGCATACTTTGGATTCTTCTATTCATATAAGAATGGTATGAAAGTTATCCAGGATATGAACAAGACTGGTATCCTTGATAGAATCATGGATGCAGCTACTATCTTAGGTATGACAGCAGTAGGTGCCTTAATTCCTTCATGGGTAGGATTTAAGTTAACAAGTAATATTGCAATTGGTGATTATGTATTAAATATTCAGCAGGAATTAGATAATATTATTCCTGGATTAGCTCCATTAGCATTAACACTTGTTCTTGCAATGTTATACAAGAAGAATATCTCTTCTTTAAAACTTGTACTGTGCATCTTCGTGTTCTCATTAGTAATTTCACTAATTTTATAATTGGAGTTTTTAATGGCAATTGTACAATACAGATTAGACGGCAGAATGCTTCATGGTCAGGTTAGTGCTTTTGGTAAAAACCTAAACATTGAAGAATTTGTTGTAGTTAATGAAAAAACTGCTAATGATCCAACTCAGGTAATGTTGCTTGAAATTGCAGCTTTAGGTGCCGATGTTGATGTTATGTCTCCGGAAGATGCTTTAGATTTAATCGAATCTGGTGATATAGACGATTTAAGATCTATGGTAGTTTTTAAAGAGATTAACGATGTCGTAGAACTTGTTAAGCTAGGTTATAAAATTGATGAATTAGTTATTAGTGGAATGTATAAAAAAGAAGGAACAGAACAAGTTAAATATGAAGCATCTCTATTTGTAAGCGAAGCAGATAAAGAAGCATTCAGATATTTGGATAGTCAGGGTGTTGAGTTATCTCACCAAATTGCTCCAGAATATCCTAAAAAATCAGTTAAGAGTTTAGTTAAATACTAATTACTAATTAAATACGAGCTAGCTTTTGAGCTAGCTCGTTTTATTCGAGGTGAAATGCATGACAGAAAATAAATATAATGAAAAATACATCACAATGTGTCAAAATATGCGAAAACGTAAGACATTAAATAAAAAGAATCAGGCTCTTTCTGAAATCAGTCAAATGATGGCTATGCTTGGATATAAGAGTGATTTGGTTGACATGAAAAATATGAGTGGAAAATCAATGATCTCATACAAAAAAGATGATTTTAAATACTTAATTGTAGCTGACTATAATGTTCGTGATGTGATGTATTTAAATTGTAGGCAGAAAATTAATGGACAATCTGAAAATAATCGCAATCAGTTATTGAATCTTACTTTGATATTAATTGCAACTTTAATAGTTGCTATATGTGGTGTTTATATAGTATTTAAACTAGGAAGTCAGAACAAGATTTATATAATAATTGGCGCATTAGTTATATTGTTATCGTTATTGATACCAAGAAGGCAGGATATGTTCAATGCTTCAAAAAACGCAGCATTATATTTTGTTTTTGAGGTTGCAAAACAATTAGAAAATGATGAAGTTGCTTTTTGCTTTGTTAATGAAACTGGGAATGAACAAGGTTTAACAAATATAGAGAAAGAATATCCGAACATAATAAAGATTTATATCAATCAAATAAGTAATGAGGATGGACTTTATATCAAAGTTAAAAGAATTAAAGACATATATGAAAATATCAGAGATTTAAAATCTGATAATTTAAAGATCGACTATGAAAAAAACGAAAATGATGATTGCTTAATTCGTCAGTTTTCAAAAGGTATTCTAATAACGACTTGCGATTTAGATACACTGACATGCAAAATGCCTGGTACTGTAGATGATGAAACAAATCTAGATCGAATAGATCAGATAATAGAGATAATTAAAAAAATGAAAGGATAATTTAAATGAAAAGCGTACTATTAATTAGCCATGGTCCTTTAGCAGAAGGCATGATTAAGACTTTGGAAATGTTCTTTGGAAATGATATTCCTCAATTAGACTCATTAACACTAAAAAAAGACGACACAGCTGAAGATTTTAGAGAAAGACTTTTGAATAAAGTCAAAGATTTAAATAGTGGCGATGGTATAATTGTTTTTGCAGATTTATTGGGCGGAACACCATGCAACCAATCAATATTTATTGATGAAACTGACGTAACAATAATAGCTGGAATGAATTTACCAATGATTATGGAATGCTTAGGTATGAGATACAGTGATTCGATTGATGTTAATGCTTTAGTTGAAGCTGGCAAAAATGGTGTGGTAAATTTTTCGGAAGTTGTTGCACAAAAGAAAAATAAAAAAAGAAATAGAAAAGAAAAAACAGATGAATAAAAAAGCAATCTTCTTTGATATTGACGGAACTGTTTTTGAGCACGATATCCAAGATCTTCCAAAAAGTACATATATTGCATTAAAAATACTAAAAGAAAAAGGTGTTAAGTTATGTGCTTGTACAAGTAGAGTAAGTGCTGAATTGAGTAATTTATCAGGTGAGTTTATCAGAATGTGCGATGGTTTTATTCATAGTGCAGGAGCTGTAATAGAAATAGACGGCTTAAAATATAAAACTTCATTTCTAGATAAAGATGATGTCAGAGCAATCCTTAAATATTGCAAAGAGAACAAAATAGTTGCCAGATGGGCTGCTGATGATTGCGATAGTTGTCATTTTGATTCATTTATGGACGATAAAATTACAGATATATGGAGATACCTCTATAACATGGAACCTACATATAAGCCTTGGGATGGACGTATGATTGTTCATATTGACACATTTCCTCCGATGTATAAAGCTGATGAGATAAGAAAGCTAGTTAATAATACTAACGTTGTTGTATTGAAAGAAACAATAGAATTTATCGAAAAAGATGCTTCAAAAGGAAATGCAATTAAAGAAGTAATGAAACATTGGAGTGTTGATTTTTCTGATGCAATTGCAGTTGGAGACGGAAAAAATGATATCGAAATGTTTAGAAATGTTGAATTATCAATCGCTATGGGACAATCGCAAGACGAAGTCAAAAATGCAGCATCATATGTGACTGATAGAATCGAAGAAGACGGTTTTTATTTAGCGCTAGTTAAACTTGGGATAATCGATGATGTTTTAAGCATGTTATAAACGAGGTAAAAAATGAGCAGAATTGAAGAATTAAGAAATAAACTTATTGTATCTTGCTATGCAGATGAACATTTGAATGAATATATGAATGATAGTTCAACAATGGCAAGAGTTGCACTTAGTTGTTTAGCTGGTGGAGCTGGCGGTATTAGAACAAATTCTTACCATGTTAGTGAAATAAGAAAAAATATCGATAAGCCTTTGATAGGGATTCGTAAGATATATAATCCAAAAGATGTTAAGGATTTTAGAATTACTCCTACTATGAAGGAGGTCGATGAACTTGTTGAATCTGGCGCAGATGGAATCGCAATTGACGCTACAATTAGAGAAAGATACGATGATTTAACTCTCGAACAGTTTATTAAGTGTATTAAGGAAAAGTACCCAGATTTATTTGTTGTTGGGGATATCTCTACTCTTGAAGAAGGAATCCAAGCATATAAATATGGTGTTGATGCTGTTGGCACAACGCTATCAGGATATACAGATTACTCGAAAAATAAAGTAATTTTTGGAGAAGTTCCTACACCCGATCCGGATTATGAATTAATCAGGGAATTGAGGATGGCTGGTGTTGAAAGAGTTATTGCTGAAGGAAGAATCGACACTGGTACAAAATTGAAGAAATGTTTCGATAATGGAGCATTTGCGGTTGTTATAGGGACATCAATTACAGAGCCAAGAAAGATAGTGAAGAATTTATTATATGAAAGTAGCTTATAGTAAAAAGATAATAACACCAGTAGATAGTATGTTGCTGGGCGGATATGATGTTAATGGTAGATATTCAACCGGTATTCATGATGATATTTATTGTAGAACAATGTTGTTAGAAGATAATAATCAACTGTATTGTTTTACAACCTTTGACTTATTATGTCTTAATGACAATTTCATCAATAGGATAAAAGAACTATGTAATGAATATGGAATTAAGAATAACAATGTGTTCGCTGCTGCAATACATACTCATTCTGCTCCTCTTGGGTGCGGAGCCATCTTTGGAATGGAAACTGTTTTTGGAAGATATGATGATAAATATGTAAATCACTGTCTTGACTTATTTAATTCAACTCTTAAAGAATGCTTTGAAGAATTATTTGAAACTGAAGTTAGAGTTTCTTTTACAAGAATCAAAGGAATATGCTCTGAAAGACACGATAAATCATTTTTTAGCGATGATAGATTGTGGAAAATTGAATTCTATAATAAAGAGAAAAAGTCAATCATATTTAACTATAGTTGTCATCCGACAGTTATGCACGAGGATAATACATTAATAAGTGCCGATTTTGTTGGAGAAACAGAACGAGAACTAGAAAAAGTATACGATTTTTCAATGTTCTATAATGGTTCTGCTGGTGATGTTAGTACAAGATTTACAAGGCAGAAATCCGGCTTTGAAGAAGTTGAAAGAATCGGAAAAGATTTAGCAGAACAAATATTAAATAACGAAGAGATTGTTGTTTACGAAGGTAAAGAACTTATTCGGAATGTTAAAAAGTTAGAGTTAGAGCTTGAAACAGTAGATAAAGACCATTTAAATTCATACGAAGATTTTTGCAATAGAGAATCAAATGTTATAAATCGAAATAACTGTAAATACGCAAGAATTATAAACAGTAATGTAAACGGTAAAATAAAACTCGATGTGAGTATCATAGAATTAGTTAACGGATTAAAAATCGTAACAATACCATCTGAAATTTATTCTGGTCTTACCAAAGAATTGACCGACAGTAATAAATGCATGATTTTTTCTTATACAAATGGCTATAACCTTTATATACCTAATAAAGCAGCTTATGAAAGGTTTTATTATGAAGCTGCAGTAACTTTATTAAAGAAAGGTGAAGCTGAGAAATTAGTCACATTTATAAAAAGAGAAATAAGTTTATAAGCAACGAAGCAACGAGAAACTTTAAGAATATACTGATGACACTTTTAATTATTGTGTGCTAAGCAGTGAAACTTTATTAAATATTGGTTGTATCAAAACTTATGTCTTCATGTAACAGAATGTAGATAGTTTTAAAGATGATGCAATCTGTGAAAGATTAAATGGAAGAATTAAACTTTTCTAATTGGGAGGAATAACTAAAATGAAAATTATTATTTGCGAAAATTATGATGAATTAAGTGAAAAGGCTTTTGAAGTAATGAAGGAAGTTGTAACTTCTAAGGAAAGACCTGTATTAGGGTTAGCTACAGGATCAAGCCCTATCGGATTATATAAGTGCATGATTAAAGACCATGTAGAAAATCATACAGATTATTCAAAGGTTACTACATTTAATCTTGATGAATATGTAGGTTTACCACGTGAACATTCTCAGACATATTACACATTTATGCATGAAAATCTTTTTGAAGGTATTGAAATCCCTGAAGAAAATGTTCATCTTCCTTTAGGTAATGGTGACCTTGAAAAGAACTGTGCTGATTATGAAAAAGCTATGGAAGACTATACAGTTGATATTCAGTTATTAGGTATTGGATCTAATGGTCATATTGGTTTCAATGAACCAGGTACAAGCTTTGATTCTTTAACTCATGTAGTTGAATTGAAAGAAAGTACAAGAAAAGATAATGCCCGTTTCTTTGATCCATTAGGTGAAGAAGTGCCTACACATGCATGTACAATGGGTATTGCAACTATCATGAAGTCTAAGAAGGTTCTGGTAGTAGCTAATGGTGCCAATAAGGCAGATGCAGTTTACAATATGGTTAAGGGACCAGTAAGTGAAGACTGTCCAGCATCAGTATTACAGAATCATCCAGATGTAGTTTTAATTGTTGATAGAGCAGCAGGTAAAAAACTGTAATCTATGAATATTAAACTTATCATAATGGACATGGATGGTACATTACTTGATAAGGATTCTAAAATTACTCCCGATAATCATGAAGCATTGATTGAAGCTCAGAAAAAAGGTATTCGTCTGGTATTGGCCAGTGGCAGAAGCTATAAGTCTCTGCTGAAATTTGGTAAAGAACTTAAAATGGATGAATATAATGGTTACTTCATTGGTGTAAATGGTGCAGCAATATATGATTGCAGTAACGATACGAATGAAGTTATCAAACAGCTCGATAAAGAAAATATCAAAGAAATATTTGATGAAGCGATGAGATATGATGTTGAAATTATGGGGGTATTAGATAGTACCATCTATGATTACATTCCAGAAACAGTTCTGGAAGCAAAGAAAAAGTATCGAACTGATAATAATATCGCTGATGATGTGCCAATGACAGCCGGATCATTCTCATTTATAGCTGACCAGAGAAAAGGATATGATCATATATATTATATAGACAGTCCTGAAGATATACATGAAAAAGTCAACAAGATCTGTATCGCTAACGAGAGTGAGATATTAAGTCCTGTATATGAAGATTTATCTTTGAAATTTAAAGATAAATACAATATAGCCAAAACAACACCTAGATGGCTGGAGTGTAATCCAAAGGGCATTTCAAAAGGTGATACAATCATTAAACTTGCCCAAAAACTCGGCATTGGCAAAGATGAGATGATTGTCTTTGGTGATGGAGAAAATGACCTGTCAATGTTTGATGTGGTTGATTATCCTATTGCGATGGGAAATGCAATGGATACAGTTAAAAAAGCAGCCTACGATATTACACTTGATAATAATCATGATGGAATAGCTTACTATTTAAAGAAAAAACATATTATTTAGGTAAAATTATGGAAATCAGACTTTATAACAAAAATTCTTCAACAGTAATTTCGTTATCAAAGCTTTTTCTGTCAATGGATGAAGGCGAAAAGATTCCGACATTTGAAGAACTTTCAAAAGATATGATGGTTGCCAGAGGTACAATTCAGAATTCAATGAATCTTTTGATTGAAGATAAAGTGATTGAACTGTTACCAAGGGGACGCAAAGGAACTTTTCTCATTAAAAAGGACATTCAGAAGTTGATTCAGTATGCCAATATACACAATTTACTTGGAGCGATGTCCTTACCATATTCTAATGTATATGAAGGACTGGCTACCGGTTTGAAGATGTCACTCAAGAATAAGTATCATTTGCCTGTAAATATGACATATATGCGTGATGCAGCTAAACGTATTGAAGAAATGCTTGAAGGTCGTTATGATTTCGTTATCATATCTAAGTTAAGTGCTGAAATAGCGATTAAGCGTGACAAACCAATAACGATTGTCAAAGACTTTGGTCCTAAGACATATCTAAGTTCGCATGTAATAGTCTTTTCAAAAGGTGAATATACCAAGATTGAAGATGGAATGGTTGTTGGTCTGGCCAAAGGCGCTAATTCTCAGAATTCGTGGACCAAAAGAACATGTGGCAACAGAAAAGTGACATATGTAGAAGCTGACTACAACAGAATTCTGGAACTCGTTAAAAACAGAGAGATTGATGCGACGGTATGGAATCGTGATGAAATAAATGATGCGCTTTTCCAGCTCACGACTGTACCTATTTACAGTGATGAAGAAAGCACTAATGCTGTACTGGTAGTTGATGAGAATCGTCAGGAATTGATCAATCTTATCGATGAAATAGTTGATGTTAAGACAGTAACTGATATTCAGAAACAGGTTATTGACGGAAGCATCCTACCTAAATATTAATCTTAAAACAATTAATCCTCCCTATGACGATCGGTCAAAGGGGGGATTTTTGTCATTTGTTTTATCTGCTTTTTAGCTTATTTCATCAAAGACTGGCATCAAAGTCATAACTTTAATAATGATCAAACAGATAATCTTCATAATCCGCAATACTTTTTCATATCACTTTTCTTTTAATAATTGTTTGCGCGTATATTGAGTTTCTTACTATCGCACAAAAGAATCTAATACAAGAAAAAAGGCTGTTAAGAATACTGGTGTCTTAAGAATATTGCCATTTGTTTGGCTTTTTTTGAGGGAACTCAAATAATTATCCAATAAATATTGGAAGGGAGTTTTGCAAAGAATGTCTCTTAAATGAAGAAATAATGGTAAAATGGTACCTATGAGAAAATTAATCAAAGCTATGTTGCCTGTTATGTGGATGGGTGTCATCTTTATGTTTTCAGCCCAGACCGGTGAAGAATCTGCAGGTTTAAGTAACGAGATATTGTCTAAACTGATGAATGTAGTTCCTATGGAAGGCCTATCGATCGAGACTCTTTCGGTTTTTATAAGGAAAGTAGCTCATTTTACAGAATATGCCATACTTGGTTTGCTGGTTGATATTAATTCTGAAAATAAAGATAAAAAACATTTATTATGGTCGGTTTTATTCTGTTTTATTTACGCTATAAGCGATGAGATTCATCAGTATTTTGTGCCGATGAGGTCCTGTTCGTTTATAGATGTCATAATCGATACTTCAGGAGCGATCTTTGCAATATTTATAAGTCGATGGATAAGAAAATAATTTTAGTTTTATTTATTCTGTGTGGGTGTAAAAGGGAAGCGGTTGCCAACTGTGAAATTGAATACGATAATTTTAATCTCAAGATAAATATTTCTGCCTTAAATAATCAGATTACTGAAGTTAAAACCATAACCAGAATCAATGGTGATATATTCTTTAATGATCCTAAAGGTTTTGAATATTACTATTCTCTATATAAAGAAAACTATGGAGATGTAACTGTTGAAAATAAAGATATAATCGTAACTGAAAGGTTTAATATGTCTGATCCAAAAGATATTAGCAGGATATCTGATTATGTACTCAAGGATAATGAATATTTTTCTTTTAATGATAGTATTGAATCTTTGGGTGATGATGGATTTATTTGTGTTAAAAATATGCTAAAATGAAAATATGAAAAAATTGTTTCTGTGTTTTTTGGTGCTTATGATGTGTGGATGTACCAAAGTATCTGATGTGAGAAATGAAGTTGACAGCCTGGTTAAAAAGATGGCTGATGAAGATATTAATCTTGTAGCCAATCATAAAAAGAAATACTACAGTTATTATGTTCCAGCCGGTGTGTCTAATATCGAAAGTACTGATACACATAATATATTTGAATATAATGGTGTTGACATCATGATGAATCTGAATGTCGCTGATATTATCACTTATAGTATATACAGTCAGAAAAAAGATGATTCTGAGATATTTGAAAATGAACTGATTATATACAACAGGAAGAATCTGGTATATGCTAATAAGGAATATGATCTGGCGATCTATAAATTCAGTGAGAATTATGTCGTTAGATTAGACAGTGATGATGTCGTAATGGCATCGTCAATGAAAGAAAACTACGTTGTAAACACGTTGAGGCAGATGATATTAATTGCTTGTTCCATAACTGTGAATTATGACGCGGTTATTGATAACTTCTCAAACAAAGATTTTATTGATTTTGAAAAGGAACAGGTCGATCTGTTTAAGATTATTGTGCCAAAAGATGGCAGAATAGAAGAACTTATAGATCCAAAATGGGCGATTGATACCGAAGAGACAACTGAGCCTGAGGTTGAAAATACCGAAGAAACTGAATAGAGGGTAATTATGAAAAAGATTTTAGATTTTATTTTTGAAACAGTACCAGAGGAAGAAAATGAAGAAGTTGTGGTTAATGCACCGCTAGTAAAACATACCTTTACAGCCGAAAGTACACCAAAGAAAGATACTGAGGTAAAAAAGGAATCTCAGGTTAAAAAAGAACCTTCAGCAGTTAAGGTCAGTGAAGAAGTTGAGATTAAGGAGCAGGATACTGTCAGAAAAACTGAAACAGTTAACCGTAAACCAACTTTTGGAATCGAAGTTAATGATCTTAATCCTAAAAAAGAATATCAGAAACCTGTTAGCGGTAATAATCACAATTTATCTAAGAAAGAAAAAGAATATGAATTTCAGCCACCAATGAGTCCGATTTTTGGTGTTTTAGAGAATCATGATGATCCGCGTATCATTGTTTCACAGAATAAAAAAACCGTCGCTGCTACCAGCAGTTCATATCTTGGAACTGTATTATCGCCAATTTATGGTTCAGAGATAGTTCGTGAAGAGAATGAAAGTTTAACTTCTTTGTATGCAGTAGAAGAAACTGAAACTGTCAAAGAAGAAATTAAGGAAGAAACTTTAAATCTGAATGAAATTATACATGATGAAGATTCAGTGCTTAATGTATCTTTTGAAGAATATTTTAATGATGAAGAGATCAAAGATGAGGATATTGCCAATAGTTCCATCGAAGATATTCTTGTTAAACCTAAAGATGAAACTCAGATTATTAACCGTGAAATCAGTCTGTTTGATGATGAAGAGGAATAGTTATGATTTATTTTATTGGAATTAAAGGAACTGGAATGGCGTCTTTAGCCTGTATGCTTCATGATACCGGCAAGGAAGTGATGGGTTCTGACCTGGAAAAACATTTCTTTACTGAAGATGAACTGGTTAAAAGAAATATTAAAATTTTACCTTTTGATCCAGCGAATATCAAAGATAACTATACCGTCATTATTGGTAATGCTTTTTTAGAAGATTTTCCGGAAGTTAAAGCTGCCAGAGCGAATACGACATGTACCTGTTATCGATACCATGAATATCTCGGACTGTTGATGGAAAATTATAAAACAATCAGTGTATGTGGTTCTCATGGCAAAACAACTACTACAACCATGTTGTCAAGAATGATGTCATCTTTTAAGAATACTGGTTATCTGATTGGAGATGGCGAGGGATTCTTGAATGAGGACAGCGAGTATCTTTGTGTTGAGTCATGCGAATTCAGAAGACATTTTCTGGCTTATAAGCCTGATTATGCAATAATAACCAATATTGAAATAGATCATGTCGATTATTTTAAAGATGAAGAAGATTATTTCTCAGCCTACAATCAGTTTGTAAAAAATGTTAAGGAAGGTGTTCTTTATTATGGAGATGATCCATACTGCAGACGCCTTGAAATCGATGTGCCTTCATTCTCTTTTGGCTTCGACGAAGAAAAAGATGATTTTGCAGCTGTAGATCTTGTTGAAGATGAAGATTCGACAACATTTACGTTATTATTTAAAGGAAACTATCTTTTTACTTTTAATTTGCCTTTTGTTGGTAGACATATGATTATAGATGCCCTGGGTGTTATTTCACTGGGTATTCTATTCTGTTTTGATCCGCGTCTTATTGAAAGTTCCTTAAGAAATTATAAAGGTCCTAAACGCCGTTATGTGATTGAAGAATACAACGATACTGTATTTATTGATGATTATGCCCATCATCCAACAGAAGTTAAAGTAACCCTTGAAGCTACAAAGAAACGTTATCCTTCTAAGAAGATAATCGCTATTTTTAAACCTCATCGTGCTAGTAGAGTTGAATATTTTGCAGAAGAATTTAAGAACGCACTTATGCTGGCTGATGAGATATACCTGATTGATTTTACATCTATAGATGATAAACAGGATGGCACTGATATTGATATAACATATCTTCAGAATTTGATTCCAGGCTCACATATATTGACTGAAGATATTGATGGTGCTAAAGAATTATCAAAATATAAAGGAGATGTTTTGGTATTCATGTCTTCTAAAGACATTTATAACATCGCAAAGATGACAAAAAAAGAAATGAAGTAACCATGTTGATAATATGGTCTTCTTTTTTATTTAGAAACTTTTTTGTGAAAAATATTTTACAAATAAGCGCTATCATTACCTTGAAAATATTTTCATAAATGTTAGAATAATAGAGAAGGAGATAGAATATGACAGATCAATTTATTATTGCGGCACGTGAAATGTCGAGTATGCTTTTACCGACCATAGGATTAATTGTATTGGTAATACTTGGAGTATTATTGATGAAAGTTATTAAACTGATTGATGCAGTTACTAATACAGTGAATCGCACACATACAACAATTGATCTTGTTGATAAGAGTATTGAAAAAGTTCAACAACCTCTTGATACAGTAGTAAAACTATCAGGAACTGTTGATAAAGTTCATGATGCCGGTGTAAAGATGGTATCTGATTCAGCTGAGTTCTTAAGTCAGAATAAAGAAGCTATTAAGAATAAAGTTCATGAAACAGTATCAAAGGTTAAAAAAGAAAAGCCAGTAAAGGTACCTAGTCCTGAAGATATAATTGGAGGTAAATAATAATGAACGAAGAAGAAAAGAAAGAACTGGAAAAATCTGTTGATGAAACAGTCGAAGAGATGAAGCGCAAGATTGAAGAAATCACAAAAGCAGCTGAAGATGTTGAAGATGAAGGAGTTTCTTCAAAAATTATGGAAGTTAAGGATAAAACTGTTGAGGTATTATCTAAGACAGCAGATAAACTTACTGAAGCCGCCAAAGAAATTAAGGACTCTGAACAGTTAAAAAAGACTTTGGAATTCGTTAAGGTTAAGTCTAAGGAATTATATGATGCCACAATGCTTAAGATTAATGAATTAAAGAATAATCCGGATATGAAAAAAGGCTTTGAAAAAGCAGGTGATTCAGTTAACAATTTTGGTCAATCAATCGTAAATAAAGTGAATGAATTCAAGGAATCAAAAGAATTTAAAGAAGGTTCACAAAAAGCCCAGGAAGCTTTTGAAAAGACAAAGAATGTTGTAGCCGAAAAAACACAGGATGCAGTTAATGCAATTAAATCTAATGAAGATATAATGAATGCATTAAATACTGTAAATGCTAAAGCTAATAAAGTATTTGAAGATGTGAAAGAAAACGTAGACGGTTTCATGAATAAGCCTGAAGTAGCAGAAAAAGTTGAAAAAGCTAAAGATGTTACTATTGATGTGGCTGAAAAAGCGGTAGACGCTTTGAAGAACTGGTTACGACCAGAGGATAAGGAATGAAAAGAATAACAATTTATGAAGTTGCTAAAGAGGCTAATGTCTCTTTAGCGACTGTATCGCGAGTAATAAATGGATCAAATGTTGTCAAAGAACCAACAAGATTAAAAGTTGAGGCCGCAATCAAGAAACTTGGTTATAAACCAAATGCAATTGCTCAAGGTTTGGCTTTACAGAAGACAACTACAATTGGTCTTATCATCCCAGAGGCTAGTTTTACTTATACTGGTCAGGTTATTAATGGGCTTTTAGATGTTGCAAAAATATACAATTATAATATTATCTTACATACAATTACTGAAGGTATCACAGATGTTGAAAAGATTATCGATGTCGTTATTAAGTCAAGAGTTGATGGCGTGATTGTTTATAGTGATAAAGTTATGGATGATTCTTTATCACTATTGAATGAATATAATATTCCGATTGTTGTGATTGCTAATAAGGTATCTGGTGATAGTGTATGTTCTGTTTATGTTGATTTTGAAAAAGCTATCTGTGAAATCTGTTCTAAGTATTTAGCTAATGGCATTACTGATATCGCTGTTATTGAAGATCGCAAGAATGCTAACACTACTAAACAGATGGTTGCTGGTGCTAAACGTGCATTTAAGAATAACGATATGGAATTTAATGGATTTGTATCAATTCCAAAGGAAGAACGCTCTTCTTATAAATTCCTTAAAAAATACTTCAAGGATCACAAGCATCAGCTGGTTATAGCTAACCGTGATTCTCAGGCAATGGCTACTCTTAATGCGGCTAGAGAAAATGGTATTAATGTGCCAGATGACATGGAAGTAATCTGTGTAATTGATACTAAGTATAATTCAATGACTCGTCCAATGATTTCTTCATTCTCAATTCCTTCATATGATTTGGGAGCTGTGAGTATGCGTGTTATGACTAAGATGCTGCAGAATGAAGAAGTTCAGGAAAAAGAAAAGTGTCTGAATTATCTGTTCACGAATCGTGAGACTACAAAAGATTATTAATGGTGACGAAAGTCACTTTTAATATGCTTTAATTGATATAATCGGGATAATTTTGTTATAATCAATGGGTATATTACAAAGGGAGTAAATGTATGAAACTATTTGATGAATTAAAATGGCGTGGGCTGATTAAAGATATGACTTCACCTGAACTAGAGGAAAAACTTAATGAAGGTGGTATGACATTCTATATTGGTACCGATCCTACTGGTGACAGTCTACACTTGGGACATCTATCATCATTTCTGATTTCTAAGCGTTTAAAGGAAGGTGGTCACCATCCTATTCTGTTAATTGGCGGAGCTACTGGACGTATTGGTGATCCAAAACCAAATGCTGAAAGAGAAATGAAATCAATCGAAGAAATCGAACATAATATTGATTGTCTGACTGCACAGGTAAAAAAGATCTTTGGATTTGAGGTTGTTAATAACTATGACTGGACTAAAGACCTTACAACAATTGATTTCTTGAGAGATTATGGCAAATACTTTAATGTCAATTATATGCTTGATAAGGATATTATTAGAAGACGTCTTGAAACAGGTATAACATTTACTGAATTCTCTTATATGTTGTTGCAGGCAATGGATTTCTATCATTTATATGAAACCAAAGGATGCACAATGCAGGTTGCTGGAAGTGATCAGTGGGGTAATATTACTGCTGGTGTTGATTTAATTCGTAAAAAGACAGGCAAGGAGGCATATGCCTTTACAATGCCACTTGTAACAGATAAGAGTGGTAATAAATTTGGTAAATCTGAAGGCAATGCCTTATGGCTTGATGCTAAAAAGACTTCACCATATACAATGTATCAGTTCCTGCTAAATGTCGAAGATGAAATGGTTATTGATTATCTGAAAATCTTCACATTCCTGACAAAGGAAGAAATAGAAGAACTTGCCAAGGATCATGCTGAGAATCCGCATTTAAGAAATGCACACAAGGCTTTGGCAAGAGAAGTTGTTAAGTTCTTACATGGTGAAGAAGGTTTGAATCAGGCTCTAAAGATTACTGATACACTATTTGGTGGAGATATTAGAAATCTGAGCATTGATGAAATGAAAGATGGTTTAAAGGATGCACCACACATCGAAATTGAAGATCAGATGAATCTTGTGGATGTAGTTTGTGCAGCAGGTATTGCTAAATCAAAACGTGAAGCTCGTGATTTAATTAATGGTAATTCAATTGCAGTTAATGGTGAAAAAGTCAAAGATATCAACTTTACTGTTGAAAAGAAGGACGCCTTCAATGAGGAATTATGTATTCTGAAGAAAGGCAAGAAAAACTGGTTTGTATGTTGTTTTAAATAGTGAGGAATACTCACTATTTAAATTAGATTGTGTTATGATTGTCTTATGAAAAAGTTTTTAGTAATACTGATGATTATTGGCATCCTTACGGGATGCTCAGATGTTAAAAATTCCAATAGTATAGCTGCTGGACGTTATTTTGATATGATTGAGATCCTTAAGAATAATGAACAGTTTGAAGATAGTTCAAACTATTTTGATATATCTTATGAGGTATCAAAGATTAATGATGGTTATCGTTATTATGTATTTATGGATAATCCAAGGATTGCTATGTATGATATCAAAATAATTGTGATTGAAGATGGTGTGGATTACAGTGAAGTAATGGCAGGTAATATTGGAATATTTGAAGATGGTTCATATAATATGATTCCTAATCAGACTAATATTGAAAAAGGCTTTGTTAAGGGGTTATCTGTATCTGGAATAACCGATAAGGCAGATACAAGCCTTAAAGTAATGATTACCTGGCAGGATAAATTATTATCTGTTACCAGTCGTGAATTTTTCAGATTTAATCTGAACTATGGAGAATAGAGATGTCTAAAAAAGCTAAGCAATCTCTTTTGATAGGTGCCTTAACAAGTTCTTTTGGTATTTTTGTTTCTAAGATGTTGGGATTATTCTATGTTGTTCCTTTAAATTCGCTCGCAGGAGAGGGCAACATGGTGTTTTACAGTATCGCTTATACATATTATGATTTACTGTTAAAGGTATGTGGAGCAGGGATTCCATTTGCGATTGCAGCTATGGTGGCCAAATATTACAGCAGAGAAGATTATAAAACAGTGCTGTTGATAAAGAAGCTTGGATCTTCATTATTGCTGATAAGCAGTTTTGTAATTGCATTATTCTTTGTGGCTTTCAGTTATCCACTGGCATCAAATGTCATGGGAGAAACTGCTATTGAAAGTGATATCATCGCCTTAAATAATCTTTTTAAGATTTTGGCAATTGCCCTTGTATTAGTGCCTTATTTGAGCTCTGTTAGGGGATATTATCAGGGCCTCAAATGTCTTGGAATCTATGCTTCATCTCAAGTAATTGAACAGTTTGTCAGAGTTTTCTCGATTATATTCCTTGGATATATAACGGTTTCGATATTTAGATTTGACAGTATATATGCCATTTATATGGCAATGTTATCGGCTGCCATAGGAGCTTTTATTACTATCATCTATCTTCATATAAATACCAGAAACGAAGATCATGATATTAAGGAATTGGCTTTAAATCAGCAATATAATGAAAAAAGTGCTGTAAGCATTTTAAGTGAAATGCTCTCACTAGGTATTCCATATCTGATTATTTCTTTTTTAGGTACAGCTTCTTCACTTGTAAATTCAAACTTCTTTATGAGTTATGCAACCGGTATTGGTGTTGAATATAACACTGCTAAACTGGTGCTTGGTATTTTACAAGTTAACTGTAATAAAATCGCTGCTATACCACAGGTATTGACACTGGGTTTTAGTGCAGGTCTTGTGCCATACCTGACCGAAGATCTTGAATCTCATGATTATAAAGCTTTAGCTAATCATATTCTTGATATACTCGATACAGTTTTATTTATTCTAATTCCTGTAGTTACGTGGCTTGTGATTTATGCCAAACCGGTATATTACATAATGTACGGTAATTCAAATCTTGATCTGGGTACTGAAATATTCATTGTATCGTCCTTAACGACATTAACTGATACCATTGCGCCGATTATTTCATCAACCTGTATAACCTTAAGAGAGCGTAAATCAACAATTATTGTTTTACTGATTAGTGCATTAGCAAAATTTGTTTCATTCTTTATACTGATTAAGCTCTTTGGATATAACGGTATGATTTATTCAACTGCCTTAGCCAGCATGATAGCGATTATTCTTAATCTTTATATTATCAAAAGACATTATCATGTCAGATATGGAAGAATATTCAGAAGATTAATTGTGACTGTATTTGGTGCCATATTGTCTTGTCTTCCATTACTTTTATTGCTTACTGGAATTAGTTTTAATTATCAAAGTCGACTATTATGCATCTTGATGTTAGGTGTATTTGGTGTGTTGTCACTATTAATATATCTTGCATATTCAACTTATACTGGAATGTTTGAAATGATTTTCGGAAAATCACCAGTCAGCTATATAAAGAAAATGATAAAAAAATAAAACCTAGATGATTTTATTTAAATCAACACTAGGTTTTTTTAATACATGAGTTTCAGCATAACAGTTAAGAGTATCGATTACCTGATTTGTTAGATAGGTAGGGGTACTGGCTCCTGCTGTGACATAGATATTATTTACGCCATCAAGATCTTTTTCTTCAATCTCATTGGCGCAGCCGATAAGTCTGACCGTCTTAATACCATTTTTGACAGCTATTTCCTTAAGTTTATTTGAATTATTGGATTTTGTATCTCCAACAATATACAACACATCACAGTCCTTGAGATTCATAGTTGCCTTTTGTCTTGAACTTGTTGCATTACAGATTTCTTCTTCAAATACAGCGTGATCGTATTTCTTTCTTATTTTGTTAAAGAGATCGCGAATATCATAAATTGACATTGTAGTCTGATTAGTTACAAAGACCTTAGGATATTCATCAAGCTTATAAATGTCCTGAGCTTCTGATATCAGATGGATATGTGAAGATATTGACAGTACTGCCATAGCTTCGGGATGATTTCTTTTACCGATATATAGGATTTCATAATCCTCATTTAGTCTTTCTTTAACGATTTCTCTTGTCTTGATTACATCGATGCACGAAGCATCAACATATCTCAATCCCTTATCTATAGCCTTGTTTTTAATCTGATCACTGATGCCGTGAGCTGTAAAAATAACTATTCCATCATCAATTTCATCTATCCATTCTTCTTTTGATTTTAATTCATCACTTAGAGTTATGACATCTAGGTTTTTCAAGGCTTCTGTGACATATGTGTTATGAACTATCATGCCAAGAACATATATTTTATCATGAGGGTTTTCTTTACGGGTCTTTTTGACCAGTTCTATAGCGCGGACGACACCTTTGCAATATCCGCTTGGTATTACTTTTTGAATTTTCATATACAAATTTTAACATAATAATGCTATACTTTTGAAGTTATGAATTTAATAGGGTTAAGAACGATTAAAACTGCTATTGCAGTGACATTATCAATACTGGTTGCAAGACTGTTTAACTTTGAATATCCTTTCTTTGTCGCTATGACTGCTCTTATTTCAATGGATAAAACGATGGGTGATTCCTTTAAAACAGGAAGAAACCGTATTATGGGTACATTGTTTGGAGCACTTATCGGTATCAGTCTTTCATACATTGACCGCGGTAACGCCTTTCTTTGTGGTTTGGGTATGATTATTCTGATTGAGTTATGCAATATTTTTAATCTAAAAGGTTCAATTACAATTGGTGGAATTGTAATGATTGCGATTATGGTTCATACTGATAAAACACCAATATTTTATGGGTTTCATCGAACTTTAGATACGCTAATCGGTGCATCGCTGTCGTTTGTTGTTAATGCGACTGTATTCCCTTATTCAACAGTTAAAAGGCTTGATAGGATTGCGATAGGGTTATGGGATGAAACAGAAAAGTGCGTAATGGATTTAAGGAATCATAAATGTGTTGATACTGAAGAAATAGAAGCTAAGCTTACAGCTATTGAAGGTGAACTTAACTTGTATAATCACGAATTTCTGTTTAAGAATAAAAAACAGTATGTCAATGAACTTACTGAACACTATAAGATGGCTAAAAGACTACTCCTTGAATTAAAGGTAGCTAATACTGTTGATCCAACAGCTGCCAAGGATGTATATGAATATCATATCGAGAAAGCAATTGAAATATATAATTCCTATATTGAACAACAGGTAATCGAGTCAAATATACAAGAAATAAAATAAATGGTAAAATATGAATATGAAAGAAAGTACAGTAAAATTTATAGAATTAAATGGTTTCAAGGAACTGACAAAGATTCAGGAAGCCTGCATAAGAATGGCAGCCAAGGATAAGGATATTGTTGCAATATCAAAAACTGGCACCGGTAAAACTCATGCTTTTTTAATACCTGTCATGGAAAAAATTGATCTTCAAGAAGATAATATACAGGTAGTAATCAGCGCTCCAACAAGAGAACTTGCGATGCAGATATATTCAAGAGCCAAACTGATGTCAGAAGCGATGAGTGGATTACGTATCAGACTGTTGAGCGGTGGTCTTGATTCAAACAGAATGAAGGAATCACTAAAACAGTTACCACACATAATCATTGGTACACCAGGTAAGATCAGAGATTTATATGTCAATAATGTTATCAGGGTTGACAAGGTTAAGATGTTTATTATCGATGAAGCTGATATGACGCTTGAATACGGATTTTTAGAAGATATCGACGTAGTATTTGCGTCGATGAAGAGTAATCCGGAAATTATGTGTTTTAGTGCAACTTTGCCTGAGGGATTAAAACCTTTTATTAAGAAATACCTTTCTAATCCACAAATTATCAGGGTTGAAGATAATGAAGAATTTAATCCCAAGATTGAACATATATTGATCAACTGCAAACACAAAAGTTATGATGAAGCTCTACTTGATATACTTGGAGGGTTTAATCCATATGTATGTCTTATTTTCGCCAATACACGTGAGGAATGTTCGAAAACCGCATTGACTTTAAAGAAAAATGGGTACAAGGTCCTTGAACTTCATGGTGGGCTTGAGTCTAGAGAAAGACAGAAGGCTATGAAAGCCTTAGCTTCAAAGGAATATACATATGTTGTGGCAAGTGATGTTGCATCAAGAGGTATTGATGTTGATGGAGTGTCACATGTCGTATCTTTAGGCTTCCCAAGTGATCTTTCATTCTATACTCATCGTGCTGGACGTACAGGACGTAATGGACGTGAAGGAGTATGTTTCGCCCTTTATAACGAAAATGATTTAAAGGCTATTGATACGCTTACTAAGCAAGGTATTAACTTTGTTCCAAAATCTTTTAGAAATGGTGAATGGCGAATGCTTAAACCTCTAAATTTTAAAAGGGTTTCAAGAAGTGAAATTAGAGAAAAAGAGATTGCCAAAACCTTAAATCGTAAGAATGAAAAAGTTAAACCTAATTATAAAAAGAAAAAGACACAGGCAATTAATCGTATCAAACAGAAAGAACGTCAGGCGTATATAAGACAGAAGATCAAAGAAGAAAAGAAAGCCAGATATAAGGCTAATCATAAAGAATATTAGAGGACCTGTCGAAGGTCTTCTTTTTAAAAAAGGAGGCAATATGGAATTTAATGAATATCTGTATCGTACATACAGTTCATGGTTAGGGAAAAATATAGGTGTGATTATGGGAGCGTCGATTGAAAGCTGGCTGCATAAGGATATAATGCGAACTTATGGCGAAATAGATGGCTACCCATTATATTACAAGGGGCATTTTGCGGCTGATGATGATATTAATGGACCATTATTCTTTTATCGGTCGCTGTTAAATGAACCTGATGAGAATATCGATGTTGAAAAGATGACAGAAGTAATTCTTGGATATATTGCTGATGGACATGGTTTCTTCTGGTGGGGAGGAAAAGGCATTTCTACTGAAGATACCGCCTATCAGAATCTGAAATCTGGGATGAGTGGTCTTATGAGTGGGAAAATTGAAACAAATGGCAAGACAATTGCTGAACAGATCGGTGGTCAGATTTTTAGTGACTGCTGGGGATATGTAGCCTATGGGAATCCAGATACCGCCAAGAAACTGGCGATGAAAATGAGCAGCATTACACATGATGGCGACGGATTAAGAGGCGGTATATTTGTAGCTGTTATGATTGCTTTGGCTTATACAATGGATGATGCCTATGAAATAGTTAATGAAGCATTAAACTATATAGATGATTCTGATTATAAGAAGGCTGTCATGGACATTATCAGGATATATGATGATGGATTATCATATAAAGAAGCAGAAGAATATGTCCTTGATCGTTATAGATATGCAAATTATGATGGAGTATGTCATATTATTCCAAATACTGCAATTATGATTCTTGCGCTTCTATATGGAGAAAATGACTTTGATAAGACACTTAAAATAGTAATGGAATGTGGTTATGATACTGACTGTAATGGTGGTAATGTCGGTTCAATAATGGGCGCTATGCTGGGGGTTAAAGGTATTAATGAAAAATGGATTAGACCACTTGGTGATGAGATTATTTCTTCTTCATCTGTTCCATACCTGAATCTTGATACCATTTCAAATACAGCTTTGAAGTTTGCACTAATGGGTGCAAGGCTTAAGGGTGAAAGACATGATGAATACCTAAATAATCATTATTATTTTGATTTGCCTTATGCAACTCATGGCTTTAACACCGATTATAACCGTTATAACACGATTGTATTAAACAACTATGATAAAGCATTACATTGTATTATTACTGGTTATAAGTCATATAAATGTAATATTTATAAAAAGACGTATTATATGCCTGATGAAGTATTTGATGCAAGATATGAACCAAGCATGGCACCACTCATTAATAATGGTTCAAAAATAAGAATGAAACTATCGGGTCCTAAAGATCGTATCAGTCTAAGATATTATGTTAAGGATCGTTATGACAATTACTATTATGGTGATTGCTTTAATATTGATGGTGAAGCTAGTTGGTATGAGTTTACTGTTGATTTTGATAAAAAAGCTTGTTATGTAGAATTTGGGCTAGAAGTTATATTAAATGAACGTATCTTTAATGATGTGATGCTGATTCATGAATTTGAAATTGTACCTGTATATAACTATGAAATTGATTTCAGAAACGAAGTCACGGAAGATTGGGGTCTTAATTATCTTGGTGACAGTCATATTTTTGAATTATCGCAATTAGCTAATCAGAAACGTCTGGCAAAATATACAAAAGATGGACTTGAACTGAATGGTGATACAGTATGCTTTGGTAATATTTATGCAACATTGCATCAACTTGAATTGAGTGGAAAATTTGATAATATTGATGGGTTTGAGTTACGTATTGATTTAAAAGATCATCTGCATTATTTAGGAATATCATTTTCTGATTCGAATGTAAAAGCTTACATCAGAAATGGGAGAAATGAAATTAAAGAGCTGTTTTTTGGCAATTTAATGCATAAAAACGATAATTTTTCATTGATATTAAAACAAGATAATGGGATAATAATCTTGTCCATTGGTGATGAAGTTTTTAAGATTAATCATGAATTAAATGACATATCAGGTGCAATTGCATTTGCATCGAGCTTTAATACTTGTGGAACTATTACTGGTTGTAAATTAGAATCATCTAATTGCAATATATAGAAAGAGGAAAAACTGACGATGAAAAAATTTTTAATTGTTCTTTTCAGTATCGTTCTTGCTCTTAGCTTAACTGCTTGTGGTGGTAATGACACTCCTGCAACAGATGAGGGCAATACTGGTTCTGAAACAAAAGTTACCAAGGTAGCATTATTATTACCTTACGTTGGTGACCAGTCTTATTTCGATGTAACTTACAACGGTCTTGCATTATTAGAAGCTAAATATGGTGATGCAATTGAAACTAAGTTAATTGAAATGGGTACAGATGCTGCTTCTTGGGAAACAGCTAACCTTCAGGCTGCTGAAGATGGTTATGACATCATTATCTCTGGTAACTGGCAGTACGAAGGTGCTATGTTAAAGGTTGCTGCAGATTATCCTAATATCAAATACCTGAACTTTGACTACTCAAGTGTTGAAGCTAATGCTCTTCCTAACGTTTATGCTATTACATATGCTGCAAACGAAATTGGTTACTTAGCTGGTGTTGTTGCTGCTGCTAAGACTCAGAGCCATATCGTTGGTGGTATCGGTGGTATGGAAAACGACGGTATCAAACAGTTCATGGCTGGATACATCCAGGGTGTTACTGATGTAAATCCTGAAAACAAAGTTATCATTTCT
>JAQXNC010000059.1 GCA_029097145.1 Bacillota bacterium | reverse complement strand
ATGAAGTCAAGAGTGATTTCTTTGGCTACTATCTTGGGGTGAGAAGTGGTGATATTATTATTGAGATTAATGGTAATCCAGTTAACTCTATTGATGACTATATTAAAGAAGAGTATTGCGCTGAAGACCATATCAGTGTTGTGATTATCCGTGCAGGTGAGATAGCTACCTATGAAAGAGAGATTGTCATAAATGATTAGGATTATAGCCTTAGGAAAGATAAAGGATAAACATCTTAAGGCTTTGATAGATGATTATATCTTAAGAATTGGACGTTATCATAAGATTGAAGTCCTTGAGCTTAAGGATGAGACGATTACCGATAATAATTCAACAGCTAATATCATTGAAACTGAAGGTAAAAGAGTAATGGAAAAGCTTGGAGAGAGTGATTATGTCGTTGCGCTTGATCTTCATGGGAAGATGATGGATTCATTAGAATTTGCCAGAAATATCGATCATATACTGACACATAATCGGAATCTAACCTTTGTGATTGGTGGGTCACTTGGTATTTCAAAAGAGATTACCGATCGAGCTAATCTCCGTCTTAAACTCTCAGATATGACGTTTTTACATCAGATGACAAGGCTGATTCTGACAGAACAGATATATCGGTCTTTTAAGATTTTGAATCATGAAACATATCACAAGTGATATGAAAGCCTTTGCAAAAAGCATTGAATATTGATGCTGTTTATTATAAAATATGAATTAGGTAATTACGAAATAAATGGAGGAATAAAATATGAAGGAAATTAAAGTTGTAGTTATTGATCCAGTTGGATTACATGCACGTCCAGCTACAGTTGCAGTTAACGTAGCAAGCAGATTTAAGAGCGATGTTAAGGTTGCTTACAAATCAAAAGAAGTAAATATGAAATCTATCATGGGTGTTATGTCTTTAGGTATTCCTACACAATCTGAAATTACTATTACTTGTGATGGTGAAGATGAAGAAGTAGCAATCCAGACTATCGAAGAAATCTTAAAGACTCAGAAAGTTATTGCTTAATTTAAGTTCTTAAATAAGGGGATTGTATCCCCTTGTTTTTATTCAAGAGGAGAAATAATAATGTACCAAGAAAAATACGAATACTGGAAAAATCATCCAGATCTCGATGAAAAACTGAGAGAAGAATTAAATGGTTTAAGTGAAAAGGAAATTGAAGACTGTTTCTATACTGATGTCAAGTTCCAGACTGCTGGTATGAGAGGTTTGATGGGTGTTGGTACCAACCGCATTAATATTCATACAATCAGAAAAGCTACAATGGGTTTTATTAACTATCTACATAATATTTCTGATAGTCCAAAAGTAGCTATATCATATGATAACCGTCGTGGTTCAAGAGAATTTGCATATGACTGTGCCAGAATGCTTGCCAGTCATGATATTGAAACATTTGTCGCTTCATCTTTAAGACCTACACCAGAATTATCATACATGGTGAGATACTATAAGTGTGATGGTGGTATTATGATTACTGCTTCACATAATCCTAAAGAATATAATGGCTATAAACTATATGACAAAAATGGCTGTCAGCTGATACCTGAACTGGCTCAGAAAGTTATTGATGAGATTGAAAAGCTGGATGATGTCTTAAGTATCAAACCTGATTATACTGAAGATAAGCATCACTTCCTGCATGAGGTTGATAAAGAAGTTGACCGTGCATATTATGATGATGTTTTAGGAATCAGAATTAATCCAGAAGTTAAGAAAGACTTTGTGATTGCCTTCTCTCCTGAACATGGTGCAAGTAATATGCCGGTTAGAGAATGTTTAAAAGAAGCTGGATACAATGTGGTATGTGTTGAAAGTCAATGTGTTCCTGATCCTGATTTTGGAGCTACCAAGACACCTAATCCTGAAGAAAAGGGTGCTTATGAAGAAGTATTAAAACTGGCGGAAGCTCATAAGGTTGAACTGTTGCTGGTATGTGACCCTGATGGTGACAGAATGGGTGTTGGTATACTGCATCATGGTGAATATGTTGTGCTCAATGGTAATCAGACTGGTGCACTGTTACTTGAATATATTCTGCATGCCAATAAAGAAAAGGGTATTACATATCCTCATCCAGTAATGTTTAATACAATCGTAACCAGTGATATCGGTGAAGAAGTAGCTAAATATTATGGTGTTGAAACTGAAAAGACCCTGACTGGTTTTAAATATATCGGTGATAAGGTTGCCAAGTATGAAAAGACTAATGAAAAACAGTATGTCTTTGGTTATGAAGAATCTTATGGTTCTCTGATTAAACCATTTGTAAGAGATAAGGATGCAACTCAGGCTTGTGTAATGCTGGCAGAAGCGTGTGCATATTACCGTGAAAAGGGACAGACATTATATGATGTCATGAATGATATCTATGATCGTCTTGGTGCCTTCTATGATTCACAGTTATCTATTTCACTTCCAGGACAGGATGGAGCTTTAAGACTTCAGGAAATCATGCAGAATACCAGAACTAATCCAATTACTGAAATTGAAGGTAATAAGGTAGTTAAGTGGGAAGACTATAAACTTAGAAAGATTTATGAGAATGGTACTGAAACAGATTTAACAGGTTTTGATGTCGCAGATGTCCTTAAGTATTACTTTGAAGATGGCTCATTTGTAGCTATCAGACCAAGCGGTACTGAACCTAAGTGTAAGATATACTTCTCAATTAAAGATAAAACTTATGAAGAAGCTAAAGCCAAGGATGAACGCTATCATAAGTTTATGGCAGAATTACTCAAATAATGAGTGATTTAAAACAGTTTGCAAAAGATAATCATGTCCCCATCATTCAAGATGGGGGCCTTGATTTTTTATTAAAGACCATCAAAAAGATTAATGCCAAGGATATCCTTGAGCTTGGCAGTGCTATTGGATATAGTGCGATATCAATGGCCAGATTATCTGATGATATTCATATCGATACAATTGAAAGAGATCAGAAGATGTATGAAGAAGCTCTTAAAAATGTCAAAGATGCAGCTTTGGATAATCAGATTACTTTAAATTTCATGGATATCAGAGATTATGTACCATCTAAAAAATATGATCTGATATTTGTCGATGCCGCTAAGGGTCAGTATTATAATTATCTGAATCAGTTTATTGATTATCTGAAGGAAGATGGGGTTATGTTTTTCGATAATATGGTCTTTCATGGTCTGACAAAAGATCCTGATGCGATCAAAAACCGTAATACTCGCTCGCTGGTCAAAAAGATTAATAAATTTAAAGAGCTAGTGAAAGAAGATAGTCGTTTTGATATAATATTGTATGAAGATATTGGTGACGGTATCTTGATTCTAACCAGGAGGAAGTAAACATGAAGTTTAGACATATCGTGTTGTTTGGAATAGTAGCTTCAATTATGGCTTATCTGAATAATACATTGGAAGAAGAAAAGACTGATGATAAACAGGAAAGTATTCTTGATGAACTCAAGGAACTGATTGACAATAAATTTGAAGATATCGACATCGAAAAGAAACTGGAAGAAATTAAAGAGAAGGCTCCGGAACAGTTAAAAGAAGCCAGCGAAACAGTTAAGGATGTCACTGATAATCTGATTGAAGAATTGAATTCAATTGTCACAACTCTTGAAGATATCGCATCAGCAGCTGTTGAAGAACTTGACAGCGATGAATGTGAAAATGAAAAAGAGAGCGAAGCTTTCAAAGAACCAGTTTTAAGTGAAGAAAATGAAGCTGTAAGTCAGCCACTTGAGGTTGAAAAGACTGAAGATCTGATTTCGGAAATTGAAGAACTGATGGCCAGTCTTGATGCGAAGGATGAAACTTCAGAAGAAGAAACTTTAGATGAACCAGTTTTAGAAAATGAAACAGAAGTAGCTGAAGAAGAAACTGTTGACAAAACAGCTGATAATGAAGCTCTAATCGATAAGGAACTTGAAGATTTTGACGAAGAAGATTATCTTGCCAAGATTAAGGAAGCCATTGACTCTACTATCGCTCTTGATGAAAATGGTGAAGTAGCTGATATGAGTGAAGTATTAAATGAAGAAGATGAACGCAAAGAAATCACAAGAGATGAAATCGATGAAATCTTCTCTGAAATCTTAAAACAGGAAGGTCTTATGAGTGAGGAAGAAAATTCTGAAGAACCTGAAGAGGTTGAACCAGAAGAAATGCCTGAAGAAGAATATCTTGATGAACTCAAGGAAGATCTGAAGGAAGAACTTGAGGAAAAAGCTCAGGAAGAAATAGTAAATGAAGCTCCTGAAGCAGATATCTATGCAAAGATTAATGAATTATATCCATATCTGAGTCGTGGTTTTGTAAGGGCGGTATATGATCTAAAGGAATCAATCGCTAATGAATATCCACTCGATCAGAGAATTGTAATATTACATCGTCTTTCATTCAAAGATATCAATCATTTAAGACAGTTCTCAGATATCGTTTTGAATCATGATTATCGTGTCAATGTTGATGAGAATAAGATGATTGTTGATATCTTTAAAGATATGATCAATACTGATGGTAAGATTCTGACAAATATCTTTGAGATTGCTAACCAGGCTAGAGTGCTTGATGGTAACTATGAAGGATATCGAGTAGAAACATTATAATAACTAAATACTAACGTGTGGCAGTAATTGCGTAATTCCAGTTACTGCCATTTTTTTATTTTGGAGGAATATATGAAAAATAATAATGTAAAGATTAGTGATGTTTTAAAAGTTAAAGATTATATCAGAAGACTGTATGAAAATAGCGAAGAAATAACGATTGAATATAAGAGTACACATCCAAGAGTCAACGTCAAAGATGTCAAAGTCAAAATCACAGGAGTTTATCGAAACTTCTTTACGGTTAAGGAAAATAAGAGTCATATAGTTGTTGAGCATACCGTAATGTATGTCGATATCATTACTGGAAATTTTAAAATCTGTAGTGATAATCAGAATATATAAAGTGTGGATATCAAGCTTCAAATGGGCTAAAAAAAGAGGCTTAATATCTTTTTCACAATTGACTAAGAGAAATGACATCTTTATAATATATATGAGTCATAAAGGAGGAAATTTTTTAATATGACAGTAAAAGTTGCAATCAACGGATTTGGTCGTATCGGTCGTTTAGCATTCAGACAGATGTTCACAGATCCAGATTATGAAGTAGTAGCTATCAATGATTTAACTGCTCCTAAGATGTTAGCACATCTATTAAAGTATGATTCTTGCCAGAAGAAATTCGATCATGCAGTTACTGCTGGTGAAGATTCAATCACAGTAGATGGTAAGGAGATCAAAATCTATAAAGAACCAGATGCTGCAAACTTACCTTGGGGAGATTTAGGTGTAGATGTAGTATTAGAATGTACTGGTTTCTATACTAAGAAAGATAAGGCAGCAGCTCATATCAAGGCTGGTGCTAAGAAGGTTGTTATTTCTGCACCTGCAGGTAATGACTTACCAACAATCGTTTACGGTGTAAATGAAAAGACTTTAAAGGCTGAAGATACAATTATCTCTGCAGCTTCTTGTACAACAAACTGCTTAGCTCCAATGGCTAAGGCATTAAATGAATTCGCACCTATCCAGACTGGTATCATGACTACTGTTCATGCATATACTGGTGACCAGATGGTTCTTGATGGACCTCACAGAAAAGGTGACTTAAGAAGAGCTAGAGCTGCTGCAGTTAATATCGTTCCTAACTCAACAGGTGCTGCAAAGGCTATCGGTTTAGTAATTCCTGAATTAGCAGGTAAGTTAATCGGTTCTGCTCAGCGTGTTCCAGTTCCTACAGGATCAAGCACAATCTTAGTTGCAGTTGTTAAGAGCGACAAGGAAGTTACTCCAGAAGCTATCAATGCATACATGAAGTCTCAGGAAACTCCATCATTCGGATATACTGAAGAACCACTTGTATCATCTGATATCGTTGGTGAAACTCACGGTTCAATCTTCGATGCTACTCAGACAATGGTAGTTAAAGTAACTGATGATACTTATCAGGTACAGGTAGTTGCTTGGTACGATATCGAAAATTCTTACACTTCTCAGATGGTAAGAACTATCAAGCACTTAAATACTCTTTAATAGATAGTTATCAAGAATTAAAGGAAGGCTCATAGCCTTCCTTTTTTACGTCTTATGTATTTGTGTTTATAAAATAAGCTAAAAACAGTATAATATTTATATATGAACAGATTACCAGAGAAACTGATGATGCTCAGGAAGCATTATGGTTATTCACAAAGCCATGTGGCAAAGATATTGGGAATTGAGACGATTGATTATATGGGTTATGAAAATGGTCGTTCAGTTCCATCTTTTGCGTCGATAAAAATCCTGGCGACAATTTATCATATTCCTGTCGAAGAACTATTTATTAATGACAGGAATATCAGTCTTAAAGATGAAGATAAACGCGATGTCGACCAGAAGAATTATTCATATTTGAGAAGACAGGCTCAAAAGGAAAATATCATTAAATATATTAAGAGTCATAAAGAAAGAATTACTATTATTGGAGTCATGATAATGTTTGTGATAGTGATAATCTCATTCTTTATGTCACATCCACAAAAGGAAATACTGGTAATTACTGAAAATGACAGGGATATTCTGGATGTTTCAGATATGTCTTTAGTTTATATCAAGAATAATCAGGTCTATGGTAAGGGCGATAATTCTAATGGTCAGCTTGATCTGGACTTTGAAGATGTTGTGGCAGTATCAGAAGGTTCGACGTTTACTGTTGTCTTAAAAAAGGATGGAACTGTTGATTCAAGTGGTCTATTGAAGAAATATGCTGATGAGATTAAAGAGTGGTCAGGTATAGTTGAGATTGCCGCTGGTAATGGACATATAGTAGCTTTGAATCAGAATGGTAAGGTATTGTGTACTGGTTCTAACGCCTATGGTCAATGTGAGTTTGATGGATATGATAATATCAGACATATCTTCGCTGAAAGAAATGCGACTATTATTGTTGATAATGATGGTAAAGCCTATGTTGGTGGCGATTTTATTGGTAAGTCAAAGTTTAAGACGATTACAGGTATTGAAGATATCGCTATCAGTGATAATATTGTAGCTTATATCGATGATTCAAAACGTATAACCTATTATTCAAGTCATGGTAACTATTCAGAGGCTTCAATGTGGCGTGATATTGTTGATGTGGCGGTTGGCAATGAATTTATAGCTGGACTTGACAGTGAAGGGAATGTCTACATCGATATCGATAACTATAAGATAGCTGAAGAAGTAGCGACATGGAAGGATATTAAGGCTATTGATGCTGGAATTGATTATCTTGTGGCTTATGATGGGATTAATATCTATGGTGTAGGTAATAATGCCTATGGACAGTTTGAACTCTCAGAATCACAGAAAATGCAGTTAAATGCTGTAAGTAATATCAAAGTTACTTATGAAGAATATGATTTAAAGGTCAGCTTCGATGCGGTAATTAATGCGACTGAATATCTTCTGGAAATGGATGCAGGAATTGGTGTTGCATATCGATCAGGGACTAATGAATTTGTTATTTCATATGATATTCTTGAAGATGATAAGGATTATACTATTAGGCTTGTGGCAGTAGGCAATGATCGTTACATGAATTCAGATGCAGCTATTATCAATTTCCATTACAATAAACCAGATGACAGTACTCCTGAAAAGACTCCTGAGCCAAGCACTCCATCTGAAGTTGAAATACCATTTACTTTAGATATGCTTGAAGGTAAGTCCAAGACAAGTTTTGAGAACTATTTGAAGGGTTTTGGTGTCAGTGATGACAAGATGTTCCCTGAGGAGACTGAAATACCATGCAGTGGTGATGAAGCTATAATCTTAGGTGTAACTGGCATAGGGAACTATCAGTCAATAACCAAAAGTGAACTGCTTGAAAAAGAGATTCACTATTATTACTGTAAAGTAGGTGATTAGATGAAAATATGGCAGATTAAGGATCGTCCAAAGGCTCTGATGTTGACAGATGAAGAACTCATCCTGGCAATTAAGAATGGACTTCTAAAGGGTGATGATGTCCTTTTGTCATTAGAGTTAAAAGAAGAAGTCAAGATTGAAGACAGTATTTACAGTTTCTATTTGAAGGAGCAACATGAACAAGACTAAACTTGAGAAAATATTATATTACTTTGTACTGAGTACACTGATATTATCAATTATCTTTATTGGCATCAGAATTATCTATGCCCCTGTATATAGTGACAGTGAAGCTATTCGAACCAAGAGTTCATATTCGCTGATGTTTGTACAATGTATTTTAGGGGTTGTAGCTTTACACCTGCCTGATATCTTTATGAAACGATTCTCTAGGAAGGTACCATCACTGATGGTTGTGATGTATATAATCTTCTTATATGCAGCTATCTTTTTAGGAGAAGTCAGAAGCTTTTACTACAATATACCTAACTGGGATACCATCTTACATACCTTCTCAGGAGGAATGCTTGGGGCACTGGGTTTTAGTATTGTAACCCTGTTGAACAAGACTGAAAAGATACCGATGAATCTTTCACCATTCTTTGTCAGCCTTTTTGCCTTCTGTTTTGCGATTACCATTGGTGTGTTCTGGGAATTCTATGAATTCTCATTTGATGGACTGTTAGAGCTTAATATGCAGAAGTTTATGCTGGAAGATGGTACACAATTAATTGGTAGAGCAGCCTTGACTGATACAATGGAAGACCTCTTTGTCGATGCCTTGGGAGCATTTGTCATGTCGACACTTGGATATCTTTCAATCAAATATAAGGGTGTGCTGGTTGAAAAACTGCATTTTGAGAAGATAATCAAGACAAAAGATAAATAATTGTGATATATTTATATAAACCACTGACGAAAGACCAGTAGTGATATATGAAGATTCAAGAGAGGATATGGTGGTGCGAATATCTATCGGATGTATCATGAATGCCCTTTCCAGGGTATCTTTGAAAATGAGTAGGAGATAACGTGAATCTGCGTTAATGATAGAGTTAAAATTAGAGTGGAACCGTGTTATGCACCTCTTGTGGGGGTGCTTTTTATTTTGGAGGAATTATGCGATTATATAACACTAAGACATTAAAAGTTGAAGAATTTAAACCAATCACTGAAGGTGAGGTTAAGATGTATGTCTGCGGACCTACAGTATACAATGATATTCATATCGGTAATGCAAGACCGATGGTTGTCTTTGATACTTTAAGAAGAGTATTTGAGGCATTAGGTTACAATGTTAAGTATGTATCTAATTATACTGATGTCGATGACAAGATTATTAATGAAGCTAAAAAGCGTAATATCAGTGAGCTTGAACTGACTGATGAAATGATTGAAAGAGTTAAGGAAATCAGACGTCTTTTAAATACTGAAGAATTATATAAAACACCAAGAGTAACTGAGACAATGGATGATATCATCAAATTTATTGAAGAACTGGTAAATACTGGTCATGCCTATGTTGTAGATGGTGATGTCTTTTTTAGAACTTCGAGTGTTGATGGCTATGGTGCAGTATCTAGTCAGAAGATGGATGATTTAAAGGTTGGTGCCCGTATTGAAGAGAATTCCAAGAAAGAATCACCACTAGATTTCGTATTATGGAAGAAGACTGATGAAGGTATCAGATGGGATACCATCTTCTCTAAGGGTCGTCCTGGATGGCATACAGAATGTGTTGTAATGATTCATTCTGAGCTTGGTGATCTGATTGATATTCATGGTGGAGGTAAGG
Source organism: Bacillota bacterium (assembly GCA_029097145.1). Lineage (GTDB taxonomy): Bacteria > Bacillota_I > Bacilli_A > Erysipelotrichales > Erysipelotrichaceae > JAHHTG01. The sequence goes on along the minus strand of JAQXNC010000059.1, from coordinate 10,197 downwards.
ATTTAAGATTCCCACATCATGAAAATGAAAGAGCCCAGGCTAAGGCTTTATATGGTTCTGAACTGGCTAATTACTGGATGCATAATGGCATGATTGATATCGAGGGTGTTAAGATGTCAAAGTCACTTGGTAACTTTATTACAGCTAAGGATGCCCTGACTAATCATGATCCTATGGTAGTCAGATGGTTACTGTTAAGTGCTCATTATCGTGCAGATTTAAATATTTCTGATGAAGTATTTGCCAACAGCCAGACTGAACTTAATAAGGTCATGACTGCTCACAAGATGGCATCATTGAAGCTGGCTTTAAAGGATTACCATAATGATAGACTGAATGATGAACTTTATGGTCGATACATTGAAGCTATGAGTGATGATTTAAATACACCTAATGCCTATAGTGTTATCTTTGAAACTGTTAAGGCTTTAAATGGGGCTATCAGAGTTAAAGAGATTGATTATGATAATCTTGCAGCTTTAAATAATACTCTTGAAAAAGAACTGGATATTCTGGGTATTGCATATAAGAATGTTAGCCTGAGTGATGAAGATAAAGAAATTTATCATAAGTGGGAAGAGGCTAAAAAGGCCAAGGATTTCACTGCAGCTGATGAGATGCGTGAAAAACTAATGGAAAGAGGAATTCTTTAGTGGATAGAAATGATCTCACAGGAGTAACCTTGAGTTTTCTTGGAGATGCGGTATATAGTCTTAGAGTTAGAGAATATTATCTCAAACAGGGATATCGTCAGGCAAAGATGTTGCAGAAATTATGTACCAACTATGTCAGTGCTAAAGGTCAGACAAAAGTCTATGAAAGACTTTTGAAGGATAACTTCTTCAATGAGGAAGAACTTGAAGTCTTTAAAAGAGGAAGAAATGCGATTGGACATATTCCTAAAAATGGTGATTTAAAGACCTATACTATCGCATCAGGGATTGAAGCTATTACAGGATATCTTTATCTTGAAGATTCAAAAAGACTTGATGAATTCTTTGATAAGGTATTTGAAGGAGGAATAGAAAATGAATGAGTACATATGGGGAAGAAACAGTATTAATGAAGCTATAAAGAATAATCGTATTATTGAAGCTTATGTCTTAAGTGATTCACCATATATTGAGACACTGAAGAAAAAGAATATTCCTTTTAAAATCAGAAAACGTTTTGAACTTGATAAAATGAGTCATAATGAGAATCATCAGGGTATTATTGGTGTTATTGAAGGTTATGAACTTTCAAGTGTTGATGATATGATTAAAAAAGAGAATGGGCTTATTGTCATGCTTGATAGTCTGGAAGATCCACATAATCTTGGAGCTATTATGCGTAGTGTTGATTGTGTTGGAGCTGATGGGATAATTTATCGTAAACATCATGGGGTTAGACTGAATTCAACAGTTGCCAAGGTAGCTTCAGGCGCTATGGAATATGTTAAGGTTGCCGAAGTGACTAACCTTGTCAAGACTCTTCAGGATTTAAAGAAAAAAGGATATTGGGTTGTTGGAACTGATGCCAGTGCTAAAGATATGTATAATAAAATTGATTATCGTATGAATACAGTACTGGTTATTGGATCTGAAGGTAAGGGCATTTCAAGACTGGTACTTGAAGAATGTGATTATGTCGTTAAATTACCAATGTTTGGACATGTCAATTCACTCAATGCCTCAGTTGCGACAGCAATCATGCTTTATAAGATTATAGAAAATAGAGAATAATGGCTTAATTGCTGTTATTCTTTTTTTATTTTATCTAAGATATCCACATTATGTGGATATTTTTTGACTGTTTTCTGATTGCATCGTGATTGATTTATGAAAAATTAAAACATGTAAAATCATCAATAATAAAGACATGGAAAAAGATGAAGAATTAGTAATGAAGGTCAAAGTCAATGATGAAGAAAGCTTTGAAATACTTGTGAGTCGTTATCGTCCATTAATTTTAAGTATCTTTAATCAGTTTAATAAGGGGGTTGGTGATTATCTGATTGATAGTGATGATATTCTGCAGGAAGGATGTATCGCACTCTATCAGGCATGCAGGTCATATGATGAAAGTTATAATGTCAAGTTTGTAACCTATGCCTATACAGTAATAAAAAGAAGAATCATTAAGATGGTAAAGCAGTATGGTTCAATCTACAGCAGTGAAGGTAAATCGATAGATACTAATATTGGTTATGATATGAGTCTGTGTTTTGCAAGTGATGGTATTTATGAAAATCCAGAAAGATACTTCTCATATAAGAATATGAAAACCAAGATGAATCAGTTATATGCAGAAATGAGCGATGAAGAGACAGCGATTATCAGACTCAGAAAAAAAGATAAGACGTATCAGAATATCGCTGATGAACTGTCGATTACACCTAGAAGAGTTGATTATCAGATCCAGAAAATCAGAAGAAGAATTAAAGATACCTTTGAAAATGAAATTGTTGTGCATTAATTTTTGAGATATTTCATATCCTGTGACTATAAAGAAGTGAAAGGAGTTGAAGATGAGACTGCTGATAAGATTTATGGGATTATCAATGATTGGCATGATATATCTTGTGATGTTTATGGAGATGATGTACAAAGATGTTTTAAGTAATGAACTTAATGTGATTACATCGCTGGCAATGAATCAGACCCAGATAGTCATGACAGAACAGATAGAAGATCTTTATTATCATACCAATAATGCCAGAAAGAAATTCTACAGTAATTATGAATATGCCAGTGATTTTATAGATAATCTTGAAAAACTTAAAAGCAGTGATGCCAGATATGAAATAGAAATATATGAAGCCGATATCGAAGAAGGGATTCTTGATGTCAATGTGATTGTACATTACAAGCGAATTAATGGAGATGATGTAAGTTTAAGCACAAGGAAAACGATGATTGTCGACGTATTGATGAGAGGGGATGAAAGCACATAGTTCGAATACTGATTATATTGTGTCTATTGTTTTGTGGTGGTTTTGAATCGATTAAGGCTGAAACCGATGAAAACGGTTGTGAAGTAATAACCTATTACTCAAGGAAAGAATGGGTAAAATACTATGATTTCTTTGATTCAAATTTCGAGAATGCGACAGAGTTTACCAATTTAAGAATGATCAGTGCCAATCTCAATGGTTTTGGTCCATATTCATTTGAAAGACCTGGAGCTGGTATCTATAGTGTCAGTTATGATAACTTCACTGGTAAAAGTCCTCTGCAGGTTTATGGAACTGGTGAACATGAGGAATTCTATTCAACCTTTATGGTGACATTTGGCAGTAAGATTAGAATTCTTGATATGGATATAGGTGTCAGCATCAAAGATGCAAAGGGTAATGAAATACCTTACAAAGTATATGTCAAAACAGATAAAGGTTTGATGATGGTCTATGAAGGAATCAAGACAGGTATTAATAACCTGCAATTGTCTGATATGGAGATTGATGAGATTCTGATCAGGGCCAGTAATCCTTCAAATGATAATCTTTATGAATTGAAATATTTTAAGATCAACAGTTATGAGATCTATGAACATGTATCATGGAGTAAGGATTATATTGAGAATACTGAAACTGAGACCAAAACATTCTGTAAGGGTGATGGAAAGTTTATGCCCAGTGAAGGTCTAGAATATGCCAAGAGTTATAATGTAGGTTTCATTCCTTCAATCAGGCTTATCAATGATCAGATTGATTATAGTCTGGTAGATGGCTGGTTAAGATATAATGATGGCTTAAAAATTGGGATAAACAAAGGGTCACTGCCGGATTATACAAATATGTATCTCTGGAATGGTGCTGACCGTAAACTTACTGGTACCTTTGGGATAACGCCTTCAAACAAACCATTCACCTGGAAGGTATCAGGTAACCATTATACTGGTATATCCAAAACCAGTAACACCCCATATATCGAAACCAATAAGACTATCAATAACCGTAAGGTCTATTTCAGGGTTGATGCCGATGCGATCAGATGTCAGGGAGGTAACTGCGCCTGGTATTTCTTAGGAGGAGGGAAATATGATGGCCATGGATCTAATCGCAGTGATAATGCCTTTGATACCTACGTCAAAACCTATACTAAGGAGCCAGCGGATGGATTTAACTATATTGCGAAGATCAGTTATTATCTGCTTGATGATAAAGGCAACCGTTTAAGGAAAATAGATGAAGTGATTAGTGATGGCACTAACGATCTCGAGAATTCAAGGTTGGAATATGAGATCAATGAGAGCGGTATCTTCATGATAGAAGCGGAATTGACTAATGCCTTAAATGATACAAAAAGTATCAGATCAGGTCTGTTCTATGTCGATAATGAAGCACCTCAGGTCTATTTTGATCCAGATCATGATGTTGAAGATCAAAACAGTATCAGTGTCATTATTAAGGTTGATGATAATCTTTCAGGTATTGATAAATGGCGTTATCGCATCTCTCAGGATAATGGATTGAGCTATGGTGAATACAGTCCGTGGATTTACGAATATTATGATGAGATTCTAATCAGTTCATCTGGTAAAAATGTCATAGCTGTTGAAGCGATGGATAAAGCTGGAAACGCTATGGAATATAAGTCACCACAATATTCAATCAGATCATCAAAGCCACTCATTTATGCAAAGACAAATTATTACCTAAAAGGTGATGAAGTTACAGCTTTAAAGCTTCTTGAAAATGCCAGTGCTTTTGATGAAGCTGATGGTGATATCTCTGATAGAATCATCATTAAAAAGATTGAATATGAAGATGGAAGAGTCGATGAGAATGTCGTTAATCTTAATACTGAAAAAGTTCAGTCATTCTATATTACCTATGAGGTAAGTAATTCGTTTAATGTATCAAATCAGAAAAGAAAGAAATATGAGATAGTGGAAAACGAATCAATGGCGATTGATGGTGAAGATTTGATGATTTATAACCGCTATATCTCAAAAGAATATCTTGGAAGCTTAAAAGATATTTCAATATGGAAAATCAATGATGAATACAAAAGAAAACTTGTTGATACATTTGATGGAAGCGACATTAAATATCATTTCATCATTGAATAAAAATGTTTAATTAAAACTAGGAGGAAATTATAGATGAAAGCATTTTTTGAAGAATATGGATTTGTAGCTCTTGCAGCAGTTGTAGTTATTTTACTGATTGTGATGTCAACACCAATTGGCAATTCAATTGAAACAGCATTATCAGGATTCGTTGATAACTTTGCGACAGGAGTTAATTCAAACATTACAGCTTTACCGAGTGTTTCAGAAGCACCAGAGGTTAACTGATGAGATTGGCTATAGTTATCTATAGCCAATATTCGAAAGTATATGAAATTAGAGATTAGTAAAGATTTATTTGGAATTCTGTATGATTATATAAAAGATGATAATGTCACTGATATTAAGTGGAATGGTCATGGTTTATGGATTAATGATTTAACTAAAGGTCGGTTTCTGGTGCGTGATGAAAATGAGAAACCGGTTATATTGAGCGAAGATTTTCTGAAGATTTTTACGGGCAGAATTGCCAACAGTGTCAATGAGAATTTTAATGTTTCAACACCGAGTCTTAAAGCTGAGTGTGAAAGTTTAAGAATTCAGGCTATGCATGGTTCTATCAGCGATGATGGACATATAGCTTTGGCAATCAGAAAGACACCATCTATTGCCCGTCTTGCGAAATACGATCTTATAAAAGATGGCTATGTCGACGAGATAACAGCCAGACTTTTACCAGTATTGATGCTCTCGAGAATGAGTGGAATTATCACTGGTGATGTCGGTGCTGGCAAGACTGAACTTGAGAAATATCTAGCTGGTTTTATTAAGGATGAGGATGGTATCTTTACAATTGAAGATACTCTGGAAATGAAACTAAAGACACTCTATCCAGACAAGGATATCTATTCTGTCAAGATTGATGAAAACTATGGTGCAGAAGATGGAATCAGGGATGCCCTTAGAATGATGACTAAATGGTTAATATTATCTGAAGCCAGAGGTCGTGAAATCAAAAGTGTGATGGAAGCTTCATCAACTGGCTGCAGTAATCTTGTGTCAATTCATGCCGAAAATGTCTGGGAGATACCTGATCGTATCCTGAATATGGCCCAAAGCGATGTTCATAGTGGATTTGAAAATGATATTTATACCTTCTTTGATTATGCGATTAAGGTTAAAGCCGATATTACGGATAAAGGTATCAAGCGTTCGATTGACCAGCTGTGTTTCTTTGACAGGCAGAATAAGGAAAATAGTATTGTCATCTTTATGATTGGTGGGAATCTGACATATAAACCTCTACCTGATGGGATAGTTTTAAAAATGATAAATGCCAAAGAACGCGGTTTTATTACCTGGTATAACGAAATAGCTAAAAGGATGAGAGTTAATGAATAAACTGCTTAAACGTTACAGTCTGAAACATCTTAAAGAAGAGATTCATGAATATGGCTTCAGCTATTCAAATACTGATTTTTTGATTGAAGCTGGGTCTATCATGGCTTTCATATTCATAGTCGCCTATCTATCACAGCTTGAATATCGTTATATTGCAGTTTTATTGGGTTTTACAGTTATTCTGATACCACTTTTTATCTATGCATGGTTTTATCAGAATTATGAGATCAACCGATTTAGAATGCTCGTGGACTATCTAAGTAATATCATTCCGATATTTATTCAAAAACCAAAGATTATTCACGCCCTGAAGGAAGTAAGAGAACTGACTATCAACAGGATGTATACAGCAGTTGATAAGGCTATTTTATATATCGAAGATAATAAGACAGATGTGAATGTGTATGAGAATGCCTTAAAAATCATTGAGAAGGAATTTCCTAATTCCAGGGTTAAATCAGTTCATAAGATGATGTTGACAATAGAAGAAGATAATTCCAAAGATTATCATGATGTGCTTGAGAATTTATATGTAGATGTTGAAGGGTGGATTAAACGTGTCTTTAACTTTCATTCAGAACTGAAAAACCGTCGTAATAAACTGCTTATTCTTTGTGGAATAACTCTTCTCATGAATTGTCTTTTTGTCTATCTTTATGTATCGAATGAATACTTTATTGGGTTTACTGATAATCCGATGTATCAGTTGTCCACTTCGGTTTTCATCCTTTGTATCATGATGGTAGTGGCGATGATTCTGACGAAACTTCATGGTCGCTGGCTTGTCAATGATATGACAGCGTCATCTGAAAAGCATCTTGAAAGACAATATCTGAAAGTCAAAAGAGGACCATTAAAAAGAAGTATAGTTCAGTATCTGTTATGTATGATCATTGTAGCTTATGGATTATATGTGGCAATCATAAAAAACGATTTAAAGATATGCATCACTTTACTATTGATAGCCTATATTATCTATAAGTATAAAGATATGCAGTATAAAAGCGCCTTTAATTCAGTTAATAAGGCGCTGGTTATCGAGTTTCCGATGTGGTTAAGAGAAATTTCACTTTCAATCAGTAATCTGACGGTTATCAATGCGATTGAAAAGTCAAAGGAGATATCGTCCTTACCAATGAGAGATGAAATTGATAAGTTTCTGAAGTCAATATATACTGACCCAACATCAATCAGACCTTTCATAGCGTTTCTTGATGATATGCATGTGGAAGATGCCAAATCTTCAATGAAGGTTCTATATTCTCTGCAGAATATATCGGGAGATAATATCAAATCACAGATATCGTCACTGATTATACGAAATCAGGAGATGCTTGAAAAATCTGAAAGTATGCGTAACAGTGATTCCATCTTCTTTGTAGAAGCACTGGGATTTTTACCGATAATAATCTTTTCTATTGAGATGATGGTATCGATGTTTCTGATGTTTGGTCATATGATGAATCAGTTAAGTGGGGTAATAAAGTTTTGAAAGAGATGTTTGAAGAATATATAAGCGCTATGTTTGAAGGGTTTTTCCTGATAGGTATGATTAAGGTGCTTGAAATGGTGATGAGGATAATATACAAGGTATGAGAGAATTATTCAGTGAATATGGGATTATCGCTTTAGTAATGATAGTTATGATTATTTGTCTTATTTATTTTATGAAATACTTTTTTGGGACGGATGCGATAGTTGGTAATCTTGTTTCAACATCACTCAGCTTTCTTTTATGAAAAAACTGTTTTATGAATTGTGTTTTGGAGCCATGGTTTTACTCTCGGTGATTAATACGATGTCTTATGTCTTTATGGTCATGACAAATATCTGTCTTAAAGATAAGGTGAGTGATCTGATTAATCCGAGTGATAAAGGGCTTGATTTAGAGTATTCAATCGATGAAATCGACAGTTCAATGTTTGAAATAGATAATATTGTCATCGATTTAGACAGTGAATTCGATTACCATGACTATGTTCATATCTGCACTAAGGGTATGATTGATCTGTCTTCATATGTCAGTATGGAAGGTGAAGTCGATACATCGAGAAGTGGTGAATATCCAGTGAAGTTCTATTTAAGGTGGAATGGTAACTATCTCGCAAGATCAGCCAAGGTCTATGTGAGAGGAGGTTTAAATCTCTATAAGCTTTATGGTAAAGCTATGATAGGTGATGAACTTGTGATTTATGATGGAGATGGCGATATAGTCATATCAATGATGCTTGAAAGCGAAGATTTTGTAATCGAGAATCTTCTAAGTGGCAGATATACTCTATCAATCAACAAAACAGTTAGGGAATTTGAAATTATTGACAGTAATCTTGATTTAGGTGAATTATGAAAACAATGTTTGAAAATATGCTGACAGTTATCATTATGGTGGTATTACTGTTTGTCTTTTCGTCGATTGTCGCATCAGAGATACAGATAATAAATGCCCGTAAGATTCACACCTCAGCTATCAGTCAGATTCAATCCAGTTATTATACAGTAGATATCAATGAAATGAATAATACATTACATAATGATTATCCAGGCTGGAATCTGAAAGTTGAAAAACTGAACTCGGTGAAGTCAAGACAGGATTATAAGGTTATCCTGGAATATCAGATTATTATCCCGGTATTTAATATTATTAAAGAGGGAGTAATCGAAGGATATGCCCGATAATTTATAAAAAATTAATTGATTTACTTGACTTTATTCTGTATTATATATGTGTATAGTTATTAAGGTTCGACTTAATAACTTTTTAATTAGGAGGATTACATGGCAAATAAGAATCGTGTTATTCTGACATGTACAGAGTGTTTGTCACGAAATTACTCTGTCTATAAGAATAAAAAAACTAATACAGAACGTCTTGAATTAATGAAATTCTGTAAGAAATGCAACAAGCATACGCTTCACAAGGAGACAAAATAGGAGGCTTATTATGGCAAAATGGTTTAGTTTTAATGGAATTACTAAAGAAATCAAAAAGATTCGCTGGCCTAAGAAAGAAGATTTACTAACCAATTCAGTACAGGTTATTCTGTTTACTGCATTCTTTGGTGTTTTCTTTGTATTATGTCAGTTCCTCGTTTCACTGGTATTAAAGGTATTAGGAGTAATCTAAGATGGAAGAAGCTAAGAAAGAATGGTATGTCGTTAATACATACGCTGGTCATGAAAACCGCGTAAAAGATAATCTCGAAAAGAGACTTGAGACTATGGGTATTTCTGATAATCTGTTCAGAATCGTAGTCGCTGAAGAAACACAGATTGAAGTTAAAAATGAAAAGTCTAAGGAAGTTGTGAGAAACATTTTCCCTGGTTACCTTTTTGTTGAAATGATTATGACTGATGAAGCCTGGTATGTCGTAAGAAATACACCAGGTGTAACAGGATTTATCGGTTCTTCTGGTGGTGGTGCTAAACCTTTCCCAGTAGCTAAAGAAGAAATGGAAGCTATCTTAAAACGTATTGGTCAGGCTGGACTTAAGGTTGATGTCAACTTTAAGGTTGGTGATCGCGTACAGATTGTTTCTGGTCCATTCAGTGGTATGGAAGGTGTTGTTGATTCAATGAACGATCAGACTCAGGTAGCTACTGTTCTGATTATTCTGTTCGGTAGAGAAACACCAACTGATATTGCCTATATCGATTTAAAACTTTCAGAATTCTAAAATATGAGATATCGCAAAAATGGCGATATCTTTTCGTATTATAAAACCAGATGAATATTATGATTAGCTATCATGATTATCATCTGGTTTTCTTATATTGCGTAGTATGAGAGAATCTAAAGGATAG
>JAQXNC010000058.1 GCA_029097145.1 Bacillota bacterium | reverse complement strand
CTGGTTATTATGCTGCTTTGAACTGAATGAGATGCAGTAATCTGCAACTCACCTCCACGTGCTTTGTAGTGTGAGCTCCTTCAGGTACAACATAAAAGAAAAAAATAAGAAATCAAGGCATTTTCATACCTATGTGTGCCTTGTAGAAAGGAATGTTTGGTTATTATGAAAATAAGTATTCTTACTCTATTTCCTGAAATGTTTGATGCTGTTTTGAACCAGTCAATTCTAAAAAGAGCGAGAGATAAAGGTCTATATGATATAGAAATTATTAATATTCGTGATTTTTCAAAAGATAAATATCATCATGTTGATGATACACCATATGGTGGTGGAGCCGGAATGTTGTTACAGATAGAACCTATTGATCTTGCATTACAATCAGTTAGAAGTGACAATTCATTTGTTTTGTTGACTTCACCTAAGGCTAAACCATTTAATCAACTAAAAGCCCGTGAATACGCCAATAAGGAGCATATCGTTATTATATGTGGACACTACGAAGGATTTGATGCCAGGGTTGAAACACTGGTCGATGATCGACTTTCAATTGGTGATTTTATTCTGACAGGTGGAGAATTAGCGGCTATGGTAGTGGTTGATTCGGTTGTCAGACTTTTGAATGATGCTATTTCTAAAGATTCATTAGATGTTGAATCGTTTGATAATAATCTTCTTGAATATCCTCAATATACGAAGCCACCAGTATATAAAGGAATGAAAGTTCCGGATGTTTTATTATCTGGACATCATAAGAATATTCAAAGATATCGTCTTAAAGAAGCCTTGAAAGATACTTTAAGATATCGCAGTGATCTTCTGAAAAATCATGAGTTTACAAAGGAAGAGATAGAACTGTTAAAAGAAATCAGAGATGAACTAAAGAACACAAAATAATTCTTGCATTCATAGATTTGATTGTGTTATTATATTTAAGCCTATTGGCATCAATATTCCGCTGTGCATGACATATGAGTGTTGATAATATATTTGTTAAAGGAGAAGGAACATGAATTTAAATCTTGTAAATGAGGTTACAAAATCTCAATTAAAAGAAAACCGTCCTGATGTTCGTCCTGGTTACACTGTTAGAGTTGATGTAAGAATTCAAGAAGGTAACAAATCTCGTATCCAGGCTTTCGAAGGTCTTGTTATCCGTGTTAGTGGACGCGGTATTGGCGAAACATTTACAGTTAGAAAGATTTCTTCTGGTGTTGGAGTTGAAAGAACTTTCCCAGTTAACTCACCATTAGTTGAAAATGTAACTGTATTAAGAAAAGGTAAGATTAGAAGAGCTCGTCTTTACTACTTAAGAGGACGTTCTGGAAAATCTGCTCGTATTAAAGAAGTTCGTTAATTTTGAAATAGTCGCTTCATGCGACTTTTCTTTTTGCTATAATATGTTATAGAGGTTAATGATGAAAAGTTTTATTAAGGATGTAGTAGTTACATTTATTGAAAGTATTATTATTCTGGCAATTATTGTCAGTTTTATAGCGATACCAGTCAGAGTTGTGGGAAGTTCAATGGAACCAACATTATATAATGGCTACCTTGGATTTAGTGCTGTATTTAAAAAATGGCTTGGTATTGAAAGATTTGATGTAGTTATTATCGAAAGTGACAAAACTAAAGAAAAAATTGTTAAGCGTGTTATCGGTCTTCCAAATGAAAAAGTTGAATACAGAGATAATAAACTATACATAAATGATGAATATGTTATGGAAAATTACCAGTTAAATTCTACAACCGAAGATTTTGTGATTTCACTAAATGATAACGAATACTTCTGCATGGGTGATAATCGATATATTTCAAAAGATTCAAGATACTATGGGCCTTTTGAAAAAGAGGATATAAAAGCAGTTGGAGTACTTGTTCTGTTTCCTTTTGATAATATAGGTTTAAGATGAGATCCTTGATATAAGGATTTTTTAGAAAGGAATTATAATGGAAAATCAAGATAGAAAAACAAATATTAACTGGTTTCCTGGTCATATGCAAAAAGCTAAAAGACAGATGATGGAATCGTTAAAACTTGTTGATATTGTTATAGAGATAAGAGATGCCAGAATTCCATATTCTAGCGAGAATCCAATGCTTTTAGATATTATCGGTAATAAACCACGTATTATAGTTTTGACTAAAAAAGATATGGCTGATAGTGATAGAACCAGTCAATGGTTAGAATATTTTAAGAGTAATGGTTTAGAAGCTATCAGTGTTAACTCAAACAGTGACGATTTAAAGAAGATTATCCCAGAACTTGTAAAAAAAGTTCTAAAAGAAAAGATAGAAAAAGCAAAAGCACGAGGTATTCGTAAAAAGGTATTAAGAGCCATGGTGTGTGGTATACCGAATGCCGGTAAATCAACCCTAATAAATAATATTGTTAGAAAGAAAGCTGCCAAGGTTGAAAATAGGCCAGGTGTTACTAAACAGTTACAATGGATCAGATTAAATGAAGATGTTGAACTTCTTGATACACCAGGCGTATTGTGGCCGCGTTTTTCAGATCAAAGAGTTGCCTATAATTTGGCTCTTGTTGGTTCGCTGAATGATCAGGTGGTGGATAAAGATGTTATTATTGCTCATGCCATAAATCATTTATATCATAATTATCCTGATATCCTGATCAATCGTTACGACATAAAACTTGATGATAACGATGACTATATCATGATTTTAAATAAAATAGCATCATCCAAGAAAATATATACTTTGAATAATCAGTTAGATATCAATAAAACCATTGATTTTATTTTAACAGATGTCAGAAATGATAAGCTCAAGAATGTAACCTGGGAGTTCCTTGATGAATCGAACAACGGATGAATATGAAGAGATTTATTATCAAAGGAATCAACTGGTAATGGGGATTGATGAAGCAGGTCGAGGTCCGATCTGTGGTCCTTTAGTAGTGGCTGGATGCATTATGCCTATTGGATATGAAAACAGTGAAATATATGATTCAAAAAAGATCAGTGAAAAGAAACGTGAAAAACTCTTTAAACAGATTATTAGTGATGCTGTATATTACAAACTTGAAATAGTGAGTCCTAAAGAGATTGATCGTTTGAATATTTACGAGGCTACAAAACAGGCGATGACCAGAATAGCAGAATCATATAATGATTGTGTTGTTTTGACGGATGCAATGAAACTTGATATCAATAAAGAAGTAATTGATATTGTTAAAGGAGATATGAAAAGTATCAATATTGCTGCTGCCAGTATTCTTGCTAAAGTCTTAAGAGATTATATTATGTTAGGTTACGACCATCTTTATCCAGAGTACGAACTTGCAAAACATAAGGGTTACCCGACCAAAAGACACCTTGAACTGATAGAAATATATGGAATTAAAGATTTTTATCGCATGTCATATAGTCCTTGTCAGAAAGTAAATATGTTAAGACTTTTTTAAATGATTCTAAATGAATCATTTTTTTGTGAAAATCAGAATATAGCAGTAATAATTATATGAATGAACAGAGATGAGTTAATTTTTTATGCAGTTAAATATCGAGGAGATTATAACAAGGTTTTATGTGCTATTCATAACCAGGAAAAAATGATAGTAAAGTATAATGTGAATGCCATTACCATACTTGATGAGGATTATCCAGAATGTCTTAAAGATCTTAAATATCCACCATTTGTATTGTTTTATAAAGGAAATAAAAATCTTCTTAAAGAAAATATGGTTGCGGTTGTTGGTTCAAGATTGCCATGTGAATATGCCATCAGGGCAACAACAATTCTTGTAGATAAGCTAAAAGTCAATCATGTGATTGTTTCAGGTTTAGCTAAGGGTATTGATGGCGTTGCTCATAGAGCTTCGATTGATGCTAGGACAATTGGAATACTTGGCTGTGGTATTGACTATGTATATCCTAAAGAAAACATTGATCTGTTTGATGAAATGAGTAGTAATCATCTTATTTTATCTGAGTATCCATCTAAAGAATTGCCATATCCTAATCATTTTCCTTTCAGGAACAGGATAATAGCAGCTTTAGTTAATGATGTTTATGTAATGCAGTCTTCCTTAAAAAGCGGCACTCTTATTACTGTAAATGAAGCATTATCAATTAATCGTAATGTATATGCTCTCCCATATGATATCTTTTCAAAAGAAGGAGAGGGCACAAATATGCTAATTCAAGAAGGAGCTAATATGATTCTTTTAAAAGATATTAGAGATAATAAATTGCAATTATAAATGAAATGTGCTTATATATATAAAGAATTTGAGGTATTACAATGAAAAATTTAGTAATAGTAGAATCGCCTTCCAAGTCAAAGACGATTGAAAAATATTTAGGAAAAGATTATAAAGTAGTTTCATCTAAAGGCCATATTCGTGATCTTGCGATTAAAGGAAAAGATGGTCTTGGTGTTGATGTTGAGAACAATTTTGAGCCAACGTATGTAGTTTCAAAAGATAAGAAAGAAGTTGTTAAGGAATTAAAAAAAGATGCCAAGAAGGCTGAGAAAGTTTTTCTGGCAACCGACCCAGATAGAGAAGGAGAAGCTATTTCATGGCATCTGGCACAGGAACTTGGTCTAGATATCAATGATGATAATCGTATTGTATTTAACGAAATTACCAAGTCTGCTGTGATAAAAGCACTCGATAATCCACGAAAGATTGATATGGGTCTTGTTAAATCGCAGGAGACAAGACGTATTCTTGATAGAATCATTGGATTCAAATTATCAAAACTACTTCAGGTTAAGATTAAATCAAAATCAGCAGGTCGAGTACAATCGATTGCGCTTAGAATGATTTGTGATCGTGAAAATGAAATTAATGCGTTTATTCCAGAAGAATACTGGACATTTAAGGCATTATTTAAAGAGAATAAAAAAGAATTTGAGGCTGTATTAACTAAAATCGATGGTAAAAAAGCCAAAATCGAAAATGAGGAAACTGCAAATGAAATCGAAAGTCGTATTCAGGATGAATTTGAACTTGTCGATGTGACAAAAACAGTAAAGAAGCGTAGTGCACGTTTACCTTTTATTACTTCAACTTTGCAACAGGAGGCTTCCTCTAAACTTTCATTTGGTGCCAAGAAGACAATGATGATTGCTCAGATGCTTTATGAAGGTATTGATATTGGTAATGAAACCCAGGGTCTTATTACCTATATGCGTACCGATTCAACTAGACTTTCAAATGAGTTTATAGCTTCGGCTTATAATGTGATAGAGAATGAATATGGAAAAGAATATAAAGGTTTCTATCGCGTTAAAAATGATGAAAATTCACAAGATGCTCATGAAGCAATCAGACCAACGAATATAGAAAATACACCAGAAAAAGTTAAACCATATCTGACAAATGATCAGTATAAGTTATATAAGTTCATATACTATAGAGCTTTAGCGTCTCTAATGGCTGACGCAAAGTTTGAAAACACCACCTATACATTTGATAATAATGGTTTGACATTCTCTTCAAATGGTAGTGTACAAATTTTTGATGGATATTTAAAAGCTTACAAAGACTATGACAACAGCAAAGATGTAAATCTTCCACTTTTAGAAAAAGGACAAATAATAAATAAGATTGCCCTTAATAAGGAACAGCATTTTACCGAACCACCACTTCGTTATACAGAAGCTAAGCTGATAAAAGCCTTAGAAGAAGAAGGGGTTGGACGTCCATCGACATATGCGACTATTATTGACACAATAATTAATCGTGGTTATGTTGAACTTAAGAAAGCTACTGATACATCTAAGACCAAGTTTTTCTTCCCAACAGAACAGGGTATTTTAACCGATCAAAAGCTAAAAGACTATTTCTTATCGGTAATTAATGTTAAATATACAGCCGAAATGGAAAAAGAACTCGATGAAATTGCGATGAATAAGAGTGATAATGTAGCTGCGTTAAGAGATTTTTATAATCGTTTCGTTCCTTTACTTGATGATGCATATAAAAATATGGAAAAAAAGGAAGCGGAAAAAACTGGTGAAAAATGTCCGGAATGTGGTAATGATTTAGTTTACCGACAAAGCAGATATGGTAAGTTTATTTCATGTTCAAATTATCCTGAATGTAAATTTACTAAAAATATTAATGATAAACCAAAAGAAGAACCAGAACATACAGGGTTGATCTGTCCTGAATGTGGCAGTGAACTTCTAAAACGCAAGTCACGTTATGGTAATTATTTCTATGGCTGTTCAAATTATCCTAAATGTAAACATATTGAGAATATCGACGGTGAGAAACCTAACTTTAGAAGAAGAAAGAAGAAGGCTGAATGAAAAATGTAATTGTTATTGGAGCAGGGCTTGCAGGATGTGAGGCGGCATATCAGCTTGCAAATCTGGGTTTTTGTGTCAAACTCTATGAAATGAAAAAGATAAAAAGACATGATGCTTTCAAAACAGATAAATTTGCTGAGTTAATCTGTTCAAATTCTTTACGTAGTGACAATATAGAAAATGCAGTTGGGTTATTAAAAGAAGAGATGAGGTGTCTTGATTCGCTGATTATGGAAGCTGCTGATGCTACGAAAGTTGATGCTGGTTCATCTTTAGCTGTTGATCGTCATATGTTTTCAGATTATATAACAGCTAAGATTTATGCTCATCCAAATATCGAAGTAATTGATAAAGAAGCTACTGAATTAGATACCGATATTCCAACATTGATTGCATCTGGTCCGTTAACTGAAGGCACTTTATCAGAAGAAATTGGAAAATTATGTAATAATGATTATCTGTATTTTTATGATGCAGTTTCACCAATTATCGAAAAAGAATCAATTGATTTTTCTAAGGCATATTATAAGTCGCGTTATGAAGATGGTGATGGAGATTATATCAATTGTCCTATGACAAAAGAGGAATTCTTCAGATTCTATCATGAAGTAATTAATGCCAAGTGTATCGCTGTCAAGGAAATGGATTCTGAGATATATTTTGAAGGTTGTATGCCTTTTGAAGCAATGGCAAAAAGAGGGTTTAACACTCTGCTTTTTGGCCCTATGAAGCCTGTAGGACTTGAAAAAGATGGTAAAAGACCATTTGCTGTTGTTCAGTTACGTCAGGATAATGCAGTCAAGACTTTATATAATATTGTAGGTTTTCAGACGCATCTGACTTTTGGTGAACAGAAACGTATTATAAGTTTGATTCCAGGACTCGAAAATGCTTCAATTGTCAGATATGGCGTTATGCATCGCAATACATATATCAATTCACCTAGAGTTCTTAATCATCATTATCAGTTTATCGATCATCCTAATATCTTTATCGCAGGTCAGATAAGCGGTGTAGAAGGATATATTGAAAGTGCTGCCAGCGGTCTATACGCCGCCTTATCAATGGCACAGTATTTAAATGGTAATGAAATAGTAGAACTTGGTTCTGACACTATGATGGGAGCTATGGCTAACTATGTCTCTGACCATAAGATTGATAAACTGGTACCTATGAATGCCAATTTTGGGATTTTTAAATGTGATGCGAAAGTAAATAAAAAAGATAAACGTAAAGAATATGCCAGAATCGCAATAGATAATATAAATTCGTATAAGGAAAGAGTTTTATGCAAGAACTCCTTGAACAATATATAAAATCTCTTGCAATCACACATAGTGGTTCAAAAAATACCTCTGAAAGTTATTACCGTGATATCAGTGGTTTTGTTAATTTTCTTGAAGAAAAGAATATTCATAGTTATGAAGATGTTACAAAAGATGATCTATATGAGTATATTGGGATATACCGTTCAAAGAAAATTTCAAACGCTACTTATTCACGGTTTTTGTCAGCTTTGAGATCTTTCTATAGGTATCTTAATACAAACTGTGGAATCACTAATAATCCGGTATCTTCAATAAGGGGAGCAAAAGTTAAAAGGGAATTGCCAGATATATTGTCTTTTGATGATGTTGAAAGATTACTTGATGTGTTTGATCTCGATTCTTCAACTGAACTTAGGGATAGAACTATAATTGAAACTATATATGCTTGTGGACTGCGTCTTTCAGAAGTTACATCACTCAATTTAGATGATATAGATTTACGTAATATGACTTTGCGTGTAATTGGTAAAGGATCTAAAATGCGTATTATTCCTTTTTATCCAAGACTAAAGGAATTGATAATCAGATATTTAAATGAATATCGGATTCAGTTTGATGGTGATGCCTTGTTTGTTTCTTTACGAGGAACAAGAATTTCAAATCGCGCAATTGAGAAGATGCTTGATAAAAAAAGTGTAGAAGCAGGCATCAAAATCAATGTTCATCCACATATTCTTAGACATTCATTTGCATCGCATTTGCTGGATAATGGTGCTGATTTAAGAACTGTTCAGGAGCTTCTTGGACACGAAAATCTGTCTACAACTCAGACATATACCCATTTGACGCTTGATAGATTGAAAAAAACCGTTAACAAAGCTCATCCGCATTCAAAGTAAGCGTTTTCGTGCTAAAATTAATGTACCAGGAGGTTTTTTAAATGGGTGAAAAAGTCTATGTCATTGGACATAAGAATCCTGATACAGATTCAATAGCCAGTTCTATGGCATATGCAGCATTAAAAGTCAAATTAGGTATCGACGCTGAGGCAAGACGTCTTGGGACATTAAATGAAGAAACAAAATTTGCAACTAGGAAATTTAATGTTGAAGCACCAATGCTGATAAGCGATGCCAGAAGTCAATTATATAATTTAGATATTGATGAGCCGGTTTTAATAAGTGAGAATGCTTCGTGTAATGATGCGGTTAAGCGCATTGTCAACACTAATACCAAGACATTATTTGTGGCTGATGAAAAACAGCATCTACTTGGTATTGTCAGTGTTGGAGATTTATCTTCTCTAAGAATGAACTCTTATGAGAAACGTGTAAGTCTTATGAAGAACACCAATCTTGAAATTCTATCATCAGATATCGAAGGCAAGATTGTTGTTGATACAGAACATTTTAAGACAAATGGTATTGTTAATATTATTACTGCAGGTTCGGTTGAACATGCCAGAAAAAAAGTTGCTTCTTCAATCTGTATTGTATTGAATGATGAACTTATTCAAAAAGAACTGATTGAATGCGGAGCTAGTTGCCTAATTTTAGGTCTAGGCACTAAACCAACAAAGAGAATCAAGGATATTGCTAAAAAAGCAGGAGTGGCTATTATCACTACTCCATATATGCCAATGGAAATAGCCAGAGTTATATATGAATCTATACCGCTGTCATTTATAATGACAAGAAATGTGACTTCATATCTTGATACTGATTATGTTGAAGATGTTGCGCTTAAAATAGCTAATACACGTTATCGCTGTTATCCCGTTGTAGATGAAACAGGTAAGATAGTAGGATCGATTTCCAGATATCATCTATTTAAAT
>JAQXNC010000057.1 GCA_029097145.1 Bacillota bacterium | reverse complement strand
ACAGAATTAATAAATATCTGAAATACTAATACTAATTAAAAATTAGCTATCAAATCACATCTTTTAATAGTGCTTTGATAGATATTTGTGTATTAATGATAGTAATGATACCAGGATTTACTGTAATAAATAATCAGAACTTACACAGTTTGCTCGACAAAGTCAATTTTTCCAGTGTTTTAAAAGAAGCTTTGATTAAAAAGCTGCATATCGACTGATTATGATTTTTAACCCACAAGTCCATAACGCTTGTGGGATTTTCATACTTTGGTACATTTATGTTGCAGATATTATCAACAGTTAAACAGAGTCAGTTACAAATTGTGAAACATTATTTTAAATTTGTTTCACATAAATAGATATGCCATGTATAATGCCATATCATTTTTTAAAAACAGTTTTGGTTTTAGTCTGGTGTTCCTTGTATGCAAATATAAAAACAGCTATGTTTAACTGCATAGCTGTTTTTTTATACCTCTTCATGCATATAGAGTGGTTTATTGATTAATTCAAAACCATCTTTAGTATTAGTGACATCTGTTCCATAAAGCTTATTAAATAGTTCATAGTCATTGATTCTAACCATGGTATAATCATGAATCTCACTTTTTAAAGGACCATAAACCTTTTCAATATCTTCATTATCCGATAAGATCAGTTCCAGTTCATCACTATGTTTTAATGCCCAGGAAATTATCTTAGTCAGTGTCTTAATATCATGATAGACTGCTTCATCAATAATCATTTTATCTTCTTTTAATTCATAGATAAAATAACCCTTAATACGTCCCTTATCATAAACCATCATGATTTTCTGACCCAATGCTTCACATTTTTTAATCATTAGTTCAAAATCACTGATACTTCTAACCTTATAACCATTAAAGTGTTTGACAAATAAAGCATAAGCCTTAAGCATATCCTCAGTATTGACTGTATCACTGATACCTCTTGTCTCAGTTATCTGATAGTTATCTTTGGTTATAAAATAACTTTTACGATGATAGATGATATCAAAGCCATATGGAATATATAATGATGGATCATAAGCCTGAATCATTGTCACAAGATTCTGATAACTTAAGAAATCCAGTACTTCCTTCATCATCTCTGTCATCAGTCCCTGATGACGATATTCTTTAAGCGTCGCAACACCGACGATCATCGATACTTCTATCATCCTGTTATTAAGCATATAGGGACTATAGAAGACTGATAGTGTATTAGCTATTTTATTATCTTTTCTAATGCAGTAATGTTTACCCTTATCATAGACATTATCAAAATAGTAGTTATTATAACCACCATCATCAAAGCCAAAGATATCATCCCAGATATCTCTTATTTCATTTTTATCTTCTTCTAATACTCTTTCAATCATACATTTATATAATACTTATCTATCATGAATACAGGATTATATGACAACTTGGATATTCTTAAGTTATCTATTCCCATATCATCTTCACGATTGAGATATGGATATTCCAGATAATGTCTTTTAAAGAATTCGTTAATCATAGCCTGGGGTAAACCAGTAATATCCTTATTACTCTTTTCAACATTCTCCTGAATCATACGATCTGATAATCTTGAAGCTATAATATAGCTTTCTACATGTCCATCAATTCTGATTAAACCACCAGTGATATTACTAAACTTCTCATAATTCTCTAAGACTTTAATAATCCCATCTCTTTCATATTGAAGACTCTCACCTTCAATATCCTGTTCTTTCATATATTCAATTACTTCATGAATATTATGACTGTCTATATCTTCATATGAATATCTATTACCATATAACTTATAGAAGTTATTGAGATGATTACGTTTCTTCTGCAGTTTCTTACCTTTAAAACCCCTTAGTTTATCTAATTCATAGACATAATCATAACCATCTCTGACATCTTCAATTCTTGCGTCAGGATATATATCTTTTACTATATCTTTATATTCTTTCACAAAACATGACATCGTAAATGGAATATGACATGAATCCATAAGTTGCTTACCAACTCTGATAACTTCAGCTTCTTTATCCTTATGACATAAAGGCATATACATAAAGTATTCATTATGATAAGTCCCAATCAAAATCATAAAGTCTTCATCATGAATCTCATATAATGGATATAGATCAAGCCAGATCATAATATTTACGATATTATGATTACTTTCTTCATAATCCATCAGTTTAAGATATTTTTCAATTAAAGCTATATCTTCATAAGTAACCTTATGAAAATGCTTTAATATACACTCACAATCATCCATCAGTCTTTCTTTTCCTCTTTAGTCTTATATTCAACATCTATCACATCATGTGAAACACGGCTTTTCTCATAATAATCCTTATTCTGAGTTCCATCATCCCATTTTACAGTTGTAGTAAAGACTTTAGTCTTCGTCTTAAGATAAATAAATAATACTACTAAAGCTACAAGCAGTATTAAAATCAGCCATTTAAGAATTGGCCACAAGAGATAAATCATTAATCCCACTAAAATCCAGTATCCAATTGATCTATTATTCATTCTAACTCCTTCGCAATCGCACTTATCTTATCAAGGCGATGTTTAATCCCTGATTTAGATATCTTTTCCCCCGTTAAATCCTGATAAACCTTTGTCAGTTCTATCAGTGAATAATCCTGATACTTCATTCTCAAATCAATAATAATTCTTAACTTCTCATGTAATCCTTCATATTTACCCTTGGCAATAATCTTTTCCATATCCTTGATCTGTTCATTAGCTGCATTAATCGATTTAACCTCATTAGCCAGTTCACAGTTATCAAGTCTGGTAAGACTGTTTTTAAAATCACGGCTGATTCTTGAATTCTCAAAATTCATCAGTGATTCATGTGCCCCAATACATCTTAAGAAATCAGATATACTATCAGCCTTCTTTATATATACCACATATTTATTACGTCTTTGTATAGCTTTGGCATCAATATAGAAACGTCCCAGTAACTTAATCACAAAGTTGGCATGGGCTAGAGACATAAATGACATCTCCAGATGATAATTTGAATTCACTGGTGAGTTACATGAACCAAAAGCCAGAAAAGCTCCAGCCAGATAAGCTCTGGCACAACAGTCTTTGGCAGTTACTGAAAATGATGGATAATCCAGAAGACCCTTATTTGCACTGTAGATACATAAATCTTCAAGTATATATTTGACATCACTTAAGACTTTGATGACATAGATATTATTCTTGCGAAGATTAGCCTTCTGTTCCATGATAAGTTCAGTCTTAACTGCGTAGTTCTCTTTTAAAAGAGACATAATACGTTTGGCTGTAGTTGGATTCTCTGATTTGATAATCAAAGACATCCCTGATGATGAAAATCCAAGTGAAGATGTCAGCTGTATCAAAGCACTTAATTCCGCCCTTTTGCAGCACGGTTTAAGTTCGTTATATGATACTTCCTGTTTAATTTCACCTGTAAATGACATCACTCTACCTCTTCAATAACTCTTCAACAACCACTTTAATCTTTGATGGATCATGTCTGACAAGTTCCTTAGAGAAATCTAAAAGCGATCTTTCAAGAACTTCAATTCCCACATCACCCTTATCTAACACTTCGATTGAATTCTGTGCCAGATATTTCTTAATAATATAAAATGGTATAACTTCATTATGTTTTACCACAAGATCAATAGGTGCCCCGTGTTTAATCAAGGCATCGACATGATCTTTTAAATCATAGCCAAATGTCTCATTATTCTGAGTCATACAGTTGGCAAAATATACCTTTAAAGCCTTACTCTCCTTTAAGGCATCATTAATACCCTTAATAATAATATTAGGAATAATACTGGTATAGACACTACCTATTCCATAAATAATGAGATCAGCTTCTTTTATTGCCTTAACAGCTTCTTCATTAGCCTTAATCTCATCCATATAGAAGATATCATGAATATGATGATTAAAACTTGGTATATTGGCTTCACCCTTAACGATAGTATCATCATCCATTCGGGCATAGAGGGTTGTAATATCAAGAGTTGATGGAATAATATCACCCTTGACATTTAAGACCTTGGAAATAAGTCTTATAGCCTCTGTAAATGAACCTGTTGAATCTGTCAGAGCTGTCAGAATCAGATTCCCAAGATTATGTCCCAGCACATCCTTCTCTTCGTTATTTTCATCCTTAAAGCGATAATTCATGAGATCATTCATGAAGTTTTCGCTCTCTGATAAGGCTATCATGACATTACGGATATCACCCATAGCTGGTATCTTATAGAGATTTCTGATTCTCCCAGTAGAACCACCATCATCAGCGACTGTTACTATCGCACTGATATTGATATCCTTTATATCCTTAATACCTCTTAAGATGGTTGACTGTCCATGCCCACCACCAATTACTACTACATTCTTCATTACTTAATATCCCTGTGTTTCTTGAGACAGTTATACTGCTCCTTATAGTGATCATAAAGATAATTGACAAGACTGGCACTGCGATGTTGACCACCAGTACAGCCAACTGCCACTGTCAGATGTCTTTTACCTTCTCTTGTGTACATCTTAAAACTGTAATCAAGATAGGAAAGAAGATAATTTAAGTACTCCTTAGTCCTTTCCTTACTCATGACAAAATCATAGACTTCCTTATCATTACCTGTCTTATGCTTAAGTTCTTCAAAGTAGAATGGATTGTCAAGAAATCTCACATCAAAAACCAGGTCAGCATCTGATGCAATCCCATTTTTAAAACCAAAGCTTTCAAAAGAAATCGTAAACTTATCTCTGCTTTCAGCTGAAATCATTGATTCCACAATCTGTCTTAATTCACTTTGTCCAAGATTAGTTGTGTCGATAACTTCAAACTTCTCTTCATATTTAGCGATGACCTCTTTTTCAATACCAATTGCTTCTTCAAGGGTATCAGCTACATTACCTACCAGTAATGGATGAATTCTTCTTGTGAACTTATATCTGTTTAAAAGAACCCGCTGATCGGCATCGAGCAGTATCAGTTTTGAATCAATATGCAGATTATCTAAGACATCAAAGTAATCCTCAAGATCCATCAAAGGCACTGTAATCCCAACTCTTTCATATTTGGCACTCTCATCATTCTCAATGAGATCCAAAAGAGGTTTTATCAGTTTTGATGGAAACTGGTCAATACATAGATACCCCAGATCTTCAAGTATATTTGAGACACTGGTCTTACCAGCTCCAGATAACCCACTGATCAATATAACTTTCTTTTTCATACTCATAATTATACCACACCTAGTCTTCAGCCTTTATTTCCATAATCATATCACGTAATTCAATAGCCTTTTCAAAGTCCATATTCTTGGCTGCAGCACGCATATCCTTTTCAAGTTTAGCGATCAGAGCTTCCTTATCAGCCTTAGAATGCGTCTTCTTAGCCAGATACTTCCTTGTCATCTCCTTGGTTTCCTTACCATGGATAGCTTCTTTGATTTCTTTTCTGATAGTCTTTGGTGTTATATGATGTAACTCATTATACTCCATCTGAATCTTACGACGACGATTAGTCTCATCAATAGCTTTCTGCATCGATTCAGTCATCTTATCACCATACATAATAACCCGTCCATTAGCGTTTCTGGCAGCTCGACCAATAGTCTGAATCAAAGATCTCTCACTTCTTAAAAAACCTTCCTTATCAGCGTCTAAAATCGCAATTAAAGATACTTCCGGTAAATCGAGACCCTCTCTTAAAAGATTAATCCCAACAAGGACATCATATTCACCTTTTCTTAAAGATACCAGAATCTCTGATCTTTCAATAGTCTTAGTCTCATGATGAAGATAAGCCACCTTAAGATTCTGCTTCTTTAAAAAATCAGTCAGATCTTCAGCCATCTTAACAGTTAAAGTGGTGATCAAAGTTCTTTCATTACGCTCATTATTCTTTTTAATCTCTTCTAATAGATCATCAATCTGTCCTTCAGTTTCTCTCACTTCTACTAAAGGATCAAGTAATCCTGTCGGTCTGATAATCTGTTCAACCACATGATGATCCACAAGATCCAGTTCATAATCACCTGGAGTCGCACTGATATAAATACTCTGATTACATACGCCCTTAAACTCATCAAAAGTCATTGGACGATTATCAAGGGCACTTGGTAATCTGAAACCATATTCAACCAGAACTTCCTTTCGGGCACGGTCACCATTATACATACCTCTGATCTGTGGCAGAGATACATGTGACTCATCAACGACTAAAAGGAAATCATCAGGAAAGTAATCAAAGAGATTAAATGGTCTTTCATGGTGATATCTGCCATCGATATGTGATGAATAATTCTCAATCCCACTGCACATACCAAATTCTCTTAAAGCTTCAATATCATAGCGGGTTCTTTGTTCAAGCCTTTCCTTTTCAAGTGGTTTATTCTCTTTTTCAAAGAACTTCAGTCTTTCTTCAAGTTCTTCTTCAATCGAGATACTCGCTCTAATCATATCTTCGCGATTACGGGCATAACCACTGGCTGGAAAGATATTATATAAAAGATATCCATTAATGACATCCTTGGTAATTGGATCAACTTCCGTTATTCTCTCAATCTCATCATCATACATTTCTATCCTGATGACAAAGTTATCAGTATGTCCTGGCACAATCTCTATCACATCACCCTTAACTTTAAAGGTCCCACGGGTATTATCGAGGTCATTTCTGGCATACTGTCTTAAGACCAGCTTCTTAATCAGTTCCTGGCGGTCAATCATATCACCAACCTTGATTGTAAAAAACATATCCTTATAACTCTTAGGATCTGATGAAGCATAGATACAGGCTACTGATGCGACAACGATGGTATCTCTTCTTTCTAATAATGAGTTATAGGCACTCATTCTAAGCATATCGATCTCATCATTGGTAACTGCACTTTTTTCAATATAGGTATCAGTCTTAGGCATATAAGCTTCTGGCTGATAATAATCAAAGTTTGATACAAAGTATTCAACGCGGTTATTGGGAAAGAGCTCCTTAAATTCTGAATAGAGCTGTCCAGCCAGAGTCTTGTTGTGGGCAAAGACCAGTGTTGGTTTATTGACATTCGCAATCACATTGGCAATAGTAAAGGTCTTACCAGTTCCAGTTGCACCTAAAAGAACCTGAGTCTTCTTCCCCTCATTAATACCTTCAGTTAACTGTTTAATTGCCTCAACCTGATCACCGGTTGGCTTAAATGGTGATACCAGTTCAAATTTATCCATATATTATAATCTTTCTATAAGTTCAATCCCCAGATCATTCAAAAACTCTAGTGCTCTATTACGATATGAATCCTGAGCTAAAGACCATGGACTGTGGGCATCAACACCAATAATCGCCTTACAGCCATATCTCTTAGCTACTTTCCAGAATTCATCATAAGGATAATACATATTACCCTTCTCATCACTTAATCGCATACCTTCAAGATTATATTCCAGTATAATATCATTCTCTTTGGCATACTTACAGATTGTCTCAGATGCCCATAAAGCCTTTTCATCAAAGACTTTACGTCCTCTCATGAATAAATCCGGATGACATAAATATTTATATAGACCTGTTGATAATCCCTTAATACAGTTATCAACATAGGCTTCAAGATATTCATCCTGATCAGTCAGTCTTCCAAAATAGAGTTCCTTCTCATCACTGATATAGAAGTGATTCCCAAAGATGGCATAATCAAGATATTTCTCTTTAAATTCCTTAAACCATTCCATATATTCAGGGAAATATTCAGCTTCAACACCAATCAGGATCTCAATCTGATCTTTATATTTCTCTTTTAAAGCTTTTATACTCTTATAGTAATCTTCAAACTCTTCAAGTTTCATTCTGATTCTTGGTGTATAGTCACTGTTATATTTCCATGGGGTATGATCTGCAAACCCCAGTACCTTATAACCATTTTCAATAGCGCTTAATACATATTCCTCATCTTCACCTACAGCGTGATTACATCTTTTAGTATGTGTATGGTAGTTGCATTTAATCATATAAACCTCCTGAACCACTACATTATACCACTGAATTATGACTCTTACTTCTTTGATTAGAGTTCGTTTGCACCTTTTGACATGTTTTTCAAAGCTTCATTTGCACCTTTGAACCATTAGTCAAAAAAACCGTGTACCCCCAGTACTCGGTTTTAGATTTATTATCACTAATTATTAATTAATTCTATAGCTTTTATCATCTGTGTATCCTTATCAGGATTCATGGCATACTCATATTTTAAAGCTGAGACAATTGCCTGATATGTAGTAGAATCCAGGATATCATCATTACCCAGATCATAGTCATGTTTAAATTCATTAAGTGCATTTTCAAATGATTTATCAAAATATCCATCCTGACGGTCAACATTATATCCAAGATAATCAAGGCACAGTTCACTGAGTCTCACAAATTCACTGACTGAATCTAAAGCGTATGTCTCATCATCTTCCATCATATAATAGTATTCCTTAACTGCCTGATGAAGTGATACAGGATAATCAGGGGCAATCCCAATCTTATTGATCCACTTACCTTCAGGTGATAACCATTTAGATGTCGTTACCTTTAAGGCACTGCCATCAGACATCGGTACCGTTGACTGTACGACGCCTTTGCCATATGATGTTTCACCAACTGTATAGGCATTTGGATGTTGTTCAATAAGACACATTGTCAATACTTCAGCCGCACTGGCAGTATTACCATTAATCAGGATTGCAATCTCTTTAAAGTTATCATAGTAAATCTTTGAATTGACATATGATTCATTCTCATTACCATTCTTATCAACAGTCTTCATAACCAGTGTTCCCTTAGGCAGGAATAATCCAGCTATTTCTTCTAAGGCTGACTGATAACCGCCAGTATTATTGCGCATATCAATAACTAAAGAATCATAATCCTGGTAGTTATCGAGATATTTAACAATCTCATCGTGTGTATTCATACCAAAACTGTTAATCTCAAGCACTAAAGTATTATCTCTGATATAGGCAAAGCAGGTAGTATCAACCTCACCACGAACAACATCAATCGTCATTCTTTCACCCTGTCTGATTACTCCAAAAGTGACAATTGTATTCTCTTCACCCAGAACCATGCTTCGAATATCATCAGTTGTCAGGCCATCAAGATATTTGGAATCAACGGTCTCAATCATATCACCAGCCTGAATACCAGCTCTTTGGGCTGGAGAATCCTGATAGACTTTTTCAACAGTTATAATCCCATCAGTCAGAATATAGGTTATTCCGACTCCTACAAAGTTCATATTAATAGAACTCGCAAAAGCATTCATCTCTTCATTTGACTGATAAGTCGTATATGGATCATCAATAAAGGCTGTCATACCATAATAGGCATTATCTTCTAAAGTAGTATTTAAGTCTTCATAATCATTACCATAGAGCCACATATCTGACATCAGACTCTTAATCGTTTCAAACTTCATATAACTGTCAGAAAACTCTGTCAAAAGTCCTTCCTTTTTACGCATCGAACCAGCCAGTAAGCCAATTTCACCACCAACTAAAAGGCATACTAAAGCCACAATAATCAGACGATTACGATCTTTTTTCTTCTTGGCTATCTCAGCTCTTTCACTTGAGAGTGGTTGTTTCTCAAGTGTAATGCGCACTTTTTTTAAATCATCATTCATCTATATTACTCCTAAAGATATGATGCCGGATTAAGTCTGCATGGTGCTCCGACACCATTTTCACAAAGCCTTCTTAAAGCTGTACTTCCCCAGCCACAGTTAAAAGACTTAGTATAGTTATTATTTAAATAATCAGGAATATCAGCCAGATCTCCTTCACCTAGATAGAACAGTTCAACATGTGAGTGTGGACCAGTTGAGTTACCACTTGAACCAACCTTAGCAATTGACTGACCCTGTACAACGATATCACCTTCAGATACAGTGATTGAATTTAAAAGTAAATGACAGAAAATGACACCATAAATACTGCCACCAGCTGATACAATCAGATATAACTGATTACCACCATAGATTTCACCACCATACTGATAACCACAGGTATTACCTAACCATCCATCACCACAACCATTAGCCGCAATGATAACGACACCGGTTGCTGGTGCGACAATTGTTGTTCCTTTAGATACAGCGTAGTCAACACCCAGATGGATACCACCACCAAATGAAGCCGGATAATGCCATACCCCAGCTGATATCGAAGCTCCTGGTATTGGTCTGATGAAACCTTCATCATTAGGTAAGCCATCAAAATCACTTGAATTCACAAGATTAGAATAGTTCTGATATTCTTCTTCAAGGTTAGATAATGTCGCATCAATATCGGCATTTGTCTTTTCAATAATATCAGCCTGGAAATTTCTTAAAACGACAATCTCCTGCTGTTTACTTTCAACTGCCGACTTTTGTGCATCTAACAGTTCCTTATCAGCATTTAAAGTTGCCTTATCTTTTTCCAATGAATCAATTGTATCCTTGAGTTCATTACGCATCTGTTCATCTGATTCCATAATCGCATCAAGTCCATAACC
Organism: Bacillota bacterium; assembly: GCA_029097145.1. Taxonomy (GTDB): domain Bacteria; phylum Bacillota_I; class Bacilli_A; order Erysipelotrichales; family Erysipelotrichaceae; genus JAHHTG01. The sequence goes on along the minus strand of JAQXNC010000057.1, from coordinate 6,794 downwards.
TCTTCTCAGCATATCTTCAAAGTTAGCTGCTCCTAAAAGGAAATCAAGATATGGATTAAAATGCATGGTTGACTGGGCAGCAGCCATACGGTCAATAACACGATTATTCAGTACTTCTACTTCTGCTTCCTTAACCGCAATCTCTTTAGCCAGTTCTTCAATCTTAACTTCAAGTTCACCGATATCGGCATTCAAGGCATCAATCTCAACCTGTAACTGTTCAATCGAAGCTACATATTCATTTAATGCCTTCTGGGCAGCAGCCAGGTCGTTCTTCAGTTCATTTAAATGATCCTGCAGATTACTTATGGTATTCTTGGAATTATTAATCTTATAGGCATTATATGATGTACATGCCTGATATCTTTCAGTATTACCCGCATCAGATTTATAACCTGCACAATAATTATCCCAGTATTCGCTGTCACTATAATCTTCAGCATAAACAGCTTCACCAGGAAAACCGGTAAGCAGTATAAATACTGTTAATATTAAACCTAAAATCTTTTTCATCGTTTCATCCTCAGATACTTGCAGACACTGATATAACTACCAACAAAGCCAACAATCACACCAATCGCCACTAAGATACCTGCAATATATAGAATAAATGGATGTGGTGGTAATAAGACAAAAGCTCCAAAGAAACTGCCACCAATCTTCTTATAGACATAGATATAACCAAAGACTGATATCAAAATTGGTAAGATTGAACCCAAAAATCCAATAATAACACCTTCAACCAGAAATGGTGCACGAATATAGCCATTCTTAGCTCCCACATGACGCATAATCCAGATTTCATCACTTCTTGAGGCAATAGTAATCTTAATGGTGTTATATACAAGATATATAGCCAGAATACAAAGTGACAGTACTAAAGCTCCACCAAAGATTCTGACATTAGATAAGATACCAATCAGTGTATAGGTATTGGCACCACCATCAGCTACTTCATCAATCCCATCAATCTTCTCAATCTGAGCTTTTATCCCCTGAAGCATTCCTCCATCTTCAATCTCAACCAGAATGTTGGCTCTAAATGGATTGACATCACGATAGGTATTATAGAAATCCTTAAGGTCATCACTGGTCTGTGTCTCCAGATAATAATTGAATTCATCTTCTCTTGAACGATAGTCAACACTCTTGACACCTTCAATCATCAATATCTTACTTTCAATCTGTTCATGAGATGATTCAGCACCCTTTTGAATCAGGGCTGATATCGAAATAGATTCTTCAATAGTTCTTGTCATTTCAAAAAGATTAACTGTCAGAATCAGAAAAAGACTGATTAAAACCAGTGTAATCATAACTGCTGTCGCACTTGATAAGGCCATACCCAGGTGTCTTCCAACCCCATAGAAACCTTCTTTTATATGTCTAAAAAATCTATGGATCATTATACGTTAGCTCCTTTAGGTAAATCAGCGACAATATGGCCACTTTCAATCATAATCATACGTTTAGGATGATTCTTTACTATTTCAGTATCATGGGTAACGATTAAGATCGTTGTCTTTTCTTCACGGTTAATCTTTTCCAGTAATGAGATAATCTCATCACTCTTTCGTGGGTCAAGGTTACCTGTCGGTTCATCAGCGATCAGAATCTTTGGACGATTAGCTATCGCTCTTGCGATTGCGACACGCTGCTGTTGTCCACCTGATAACTCATCAGGAAAGGCATTTGATTTATCAGCGATATCAACCAGCTTTAATACTTCTCTGACTCTTTTACGCAAAACATCCTTAGGGGCATCAATAACCTCTAAGGCATAGGCAACATTCTCAAATACAGTCTTACGTGGCAACAGGCGATAATCCTGGAACACCACTCCCACATTACGACGATACAGTGGAACCTTCTTAAACTTCAGTTTACCGACATTGACATCATTAACGATGACATCACCATCAGTTGGTACTTCTTCACCATCAAGCAGTTTAATCAGTGTTGATTTACCACTTCCAGTTGACCCTACAATATATACAAATTCTTCAGCATTAATCTCAAGATTAATATTGTATAACGCATGGGTTCCATTATCATATGTCTTTGATACATTCTTAATCTCTATCATTCTATTCTCCCATTAAAGACGTGCTACCTCTTTTGTGAAGCCCTTACCATGGACATCGCCCACATCCGATACTATCACAAAGGCATCTTTATCATATTTATCGACAACTTCCATCAGTTTGGTATACTGACTGTTATTAATGATAACCATTAATACCTTACGTCTGTCTTTTGTATAACCACCTTCAGCTTCGATTAAAGTTGTCCCTCGATCTACTATTTTATGAATATCTTCCTGTATCTTCTGATACTCATCTGAGATAATCTCAACCTTCTTGGCATCCATACCACCAAATGTCAGTACCTTATCGATTGCCATTCCTGTTGAATAAACCGATATAAGTCCAATCAGTACCGGTTCTAATCCATAGATAAAAAGACCTGCCAGAACTGTCATTGAATCAAAGAAAATCAGTGACTTTGAGACATCAATATTAAAGAACTTCTTTAAAAGTATCGGTGGTATATCCATACCTCCAGTTGAAGCTCCCTGTCTCACAACAAGCCCAATCCCTATACCTCCAAGAATACCGCCATAGATGGCAGCTAAAATAGGATTCATACTGACAGGAGTCACAAATCTTTCAAGAATCTTCAGCATCACTGGATATAATACTGAACTGACACAGGTATTAAAGAGGAACTTCTTCCCCATAAAGACTGTCCCTAAAGCCAGTAATCCGACATTTAGTATAAATATCATGGTACTTTCAGGTATCTTAATAAAAGGTAAAAGTAATACTGAAATACCTGCCACACCACCTGTCAGAATACTGCTTGGCAATATAAACATTCCAACAGCGACGGCTATCAGAAAACTTCCAAGTGAGATAATTAACAGTTCTTTAATCATTTTATTCATATAGATTTATTATACATTTTTATTTAAAATAGTTGTATATGAAAAAGTATATTATCATGGTATTGCTTATAGCACTTCTTGGATGTCAGAAAGAGTATCAGCCAAAAAGTGCCAGTGAAGCAGTAAACATCGCCATTACATCTGATATCCATTATATTGATAAGTCATTAATGGGTAATCTTTTATATGAGTCTCTTGAAAGAAGTGATGGTAAACTGACAATCTATATCGATACTCTTGTGTCAGCCTTTGTGGAAGATATGCTTGAAAGTAAGCCTGATCTTGTCGTCATTACTGGCGATCTCAGCTTTAATGGCGAAAGAATCTCACATGAAACACTGGCTAAAAAACTGAATAAACTGAATAGAGCTGGTATTAAAACCCTGGTTATTCCTGGTAATCATGATATTCTCAATGCCCATGCGATTGATTATTCCAAAGAAGAAGCCTATCGTACTGATACAGTTACCGTCGATGATTACCGTAAGATCTATAATGACTTTGGTTACAGTGATGCCTACAGCACTGATCCATCTTCATTATCATATATCTATAAAGCTTCAGACAGCCTATATCTTTTAATGCTTGATTCTAATACTTATGAGAAAAACAGCGGTTTTGCCCCATCAAGTGAAGGTTATATCAGAAAGGAAACGCTAAGCTGGCTTGAGGATGAACTATCAAAGATTGAAGATGCCAATAAGCTTGTCTTCTTACATCACCCAGTATTAAATGTTGGAGCCAATGAAGAATATCACATAACCAATGATACGGAATTTCTGAATTTCATGGCTGAATATGATCTCAAATTAGCTATCTCAGGTCATATCCATGCCCAGAATTATCTTGAGAAAACAGCTGATAATATACTTATTACCAACTTTGGTATCTCATCTTTAGCTGTATATGACCATCAGTATACATTATTAAGCTATGAACCTGATGAAGCCTATAATCTTGAAGCCATCAATATCAATGTTGAAGGCTATGCCAAAAAACACAACCCGAATGATGAATTCTTTACTGATTTTGACAATAACGCCTTTGAATACTTTAAGAAGTATTCAACTACCCGTTTAACGAAACGTTTTGTCGGTGATGATATCCCAAGTGATTTATCTGATAAACTCTTTGAACTTAAAGGTATCTTTAACGCCTATGAATTTAAGGGTGAAGCACCAGCCTTTAAGGAAATATTTGAAAGTGATGAAGATTATGAAAGAATCCTCGAATATAAGAGCAGTTATGCAGCTCCATTCTTCAATGTGTTTAAATATTTCTATAATGATGCCACTAAACTGACAATTATGTTAAAATAAGTTAAAGGAGGTAAGAACGTATGAAACTTATCTTAGCTATCGTATCTAACGATGACAGCAGCGCTGTATCTTCAGCTTTAACCAAAGCCAATTATCAGATTACTCGTCTGGCCACTACCGGTGGATTCTTAAGAGCTGGCAATACTACCATGATTGTCGGATGTGAAGATGACCAGGTTGAGAAAGCTATCGAGCTGATTGGTCAGGAATCAAAGAGAAGAACAGAAGTTGTTCCTTCTACTGCTTCATATGACATTGGCAGATATGCATCATTCCCAGTTGAAGTCCAGGTCGGAGGAGCTACCATCTTTGTGATGGACGTTGAACAATTTATCAAACTATAATAGCGATACGTTTAAAGAGACTTCGGTCTCTTTTTTTGATATATTATTATTATAAAATGGAGAAAATAATATGAATCAGACTGACAAAATAATTAAGAGTAAACGTAATACCGATATTCATGCAACCCTTGTATTAAGTAACGATAAAACATCTAAAAAAGGACTGATTATGGTCCATGGCTTTAAGGCTGATAGAACTGAAGGAGGAAGATTTATTGAACTAGCTCATAATCTGGCCCTTAAAGGTATTAACTGTATCTGTATGTCATTTCCAGGATGTGGCGATTCAACCGAAGACTTCTTTAACTATACCCTAGATAACTGCCTTGATGACATCGATACCTGTGTTAATTACATGGTTGAAAATATCGGCATTGACTTAAAGGAAACCGGTATGGTTGGTTATAGTATGGGTGGTAGACTGACATGTCTATATGTTAAGAAACATCCAGAAATTAAAAGTGTCGCTCTTTGGGCAGCAGCCAGCTATAACTCAAAACCTGAAGAAAGCTTCCAGGGTTCACGCTTTGATGAAATGATTGATGAAGCCAAGGCTAATGGTGTATGTCTTAGAAAGAACAGCTTTGATAATTCAACCTTAAACTTCAGTCTTGATTTCCTCAATAATATGCTTGAACTTAAACCAGCTGATGCAATTAGAGATTATGAAGGTAATGTCTTAATCGTTCATGGAGACATGGATGATATTGTACCATTAGATGTCGCCCATAACACGTATAATTCTTTGACAACTCCTAAACATAAACAGTTAGAAATCATCAAAGGTGCCAATCATGGTTTTGGTTTATGGACCGATGAGATGCATCAGTCTCAAGAACTAGTTTTAAAGACAACTGAATATTTCTTAAATAAGCTCTGATATGAAAAAAGCATTTATGTGCAGTCTTTGTCATAACGACATCCTGGGTGGTGCACTATATCTTTAAAAACAAACTCTTACTTATAAAACACAAAACCGCAAATTTGCGGTTTGTATTTTAATAGCGATCCTCTTTTCTGGCTCTATCAAGAAGCTTAGTGATATATTCTTCATCATATCCAGCATTTAATAGTATTTCTCTTAAATGCAGTTTTGACAAATGAACAGTAGGTTCATCTTTAATAGCTTTAAAAATCTCATCACTTAAATCATCAAAGATATCTTCTTCACCCCTATAGGTCTTAATATATTTAGGGAAGCATCCTTCATAATAATCATGAGCTTCATATCTTGCAAACTTCTTAAAGTCATCATTTTCAATATATCCCTCAAGTCCCCATTCCTTTTCATATTCAATGAGTTTCTTTCTTAATTCCTGATATATATCCTGATATTCTTTAGCGTTATTATAAAGTAGATTAATTCTCTCTTCCTTATCTTCCTTGAGATTAAAGAGTGTATCATCATCACCATAATAGTGAGTCAGTTTATATGTTCCATCAAGTATTGCACACCATCGCTTATTATCTCTTTGATGTTCAATATACTGAAAGTGACGGTCCTTTTGACCTTCTTTAAATAATGATTCTCCAGGCAGTTTTCTATCAATTGGATACTCCAGCCCTGCAACATCAACCAAGGTCGGCAGAATATCATTAAGATCAGCATACAGACTGTTTCTTGTACCCTTACTTATCCTTGATGGCCATTTCATCAGTAATGGGATATGTGATGAAGCTTCATATGATAAAAACTTCTGATAAGTATCAAGATCACCCAGCATTTCCCCATGATCTGATAAGAAGATGACTAATGTATTATCTTCGAGTTCATTATCCTTTAAAGCCTTAAGAATTCTTCCGACATTATAGTCAACCCAGGTAATGGCTGAAGCATATAATTCACGCATACGATTGATATTTTCTTCATCACTCATGTCAGCCAGAGCCTGATTCTCTTTAGCGAAGGTGCCAAGTGGAGTAATGCTGCTGGTATGCTTTGGGACCTTACCATCATAGAGGTGTGAATATGATGGTGGAGATGAAAGTGGTGGATGTGGCTGAATAAAGCCAGTAACACATAAGAACGGTCGATCCTGTTTCGGTCTTTTATTTAACATTTCAATAGTCTTATCAGCTACCCAGTGACTGCCATGAAGTTCATCAGGTAAAAGTGACTGCTGAGGCTGCTGATACAAGACATTTCTGACTCCATGAAATGACCCGACATTCCCATAACCCTTT
>JAQXNC010000056.1 GCA_029097145.1 Bacillota bacterium | reverse complement strand
GAAATGGTTCCAGTTCAACATCCATAATTGAACCATCTTTACCTTCTTTCCAGGTTATTTTTCCATTTTCATAATATCTGACTTCAACAAAAGGTTCTTCAACACCCCAACCCCACACATCAGGGTTAGAACTTATTTTGTGATAAGGAATCATTTTTGATCCTTTTTGTGCAATATCATCCACGTGAATAGCTTTATGCCTACCCAAAGGGTTTTCACTAGGTCTTACCATTCCTGCCCATCTTGGGCTGTCAAGATTCATTAATCTAAAAAATGATATTGGTGCTTTATCTCGACCTTCATCAAACCATGTCCCAATACATGATACAATGCATCTTTCAGGAAATAAATCATCTTTATTATTGAATCTCTCTGGTCTTATTTCCATATCGTTTTTATTCAAGATATCCCAATAATACTTATCAGTTCCATATTTCATATTGTATTCCTCCTAAAACATTGGATGATTATTCTTAGATTCAAGAGGCATCTTTTGAATTACATCCCAATGCTCAACAATTTTGCCATTTTCAAATCTGAATATATCAACTGCTGCATGACCTTCAACCTCTGGAGATCTTTTCAAATTATTGTGGATAAACACCAGATTATCTCTTGATAACACACGTTTAATTGTGGTTGAGCAGTATTTCATGTCAGTTTTAAATCTTTCATGAAATTCATTCCTAAAGGCATCAACACCATCTTCAACGGTTGGGTTATGCTGAATATATGGTTCTTCAAGATAATCGTCAATCGCTGTTTCATCATGTTTGTCAAAGAATCTTATCCAAAAATCAACGGCCTTATCTTCGTTAGTTAAAAGATTCCTGCTTTCAATTACTGTGATTTTACCTTTGTTTTTAACAAAACTGTTATCTTTTATTTCATTTACTTCAATCTTGTTTTTATGCAGATCAATTATACAGACATGCGTTATACCTTTATACAAATATAGGAGATGATATATCCCGTCTTCTATACAAGATAGACTATAATCATCTATTATTTCATAATCATTTACATCAATACGTTCTTCGGTAAAAGACAGTAGGTATTTATCGTTATTATTTAAGCTGACACATATCTTGATATTGATATCAGAACCAGTAAACAGATATTTCTTATCATTCATGATAATCTAAATCTTCTCCATTTGATTCTATTACTCTCTGATACCAGTAGAAAGAATCTTTCTTTTCTCTTGATAAATCGCCAGTTCCATCGTCAAACTTATTTACATATATAAAGCCATAACGCTTTGCCATTTCACCAGTTGATGCACTCACAAGATCAATACATCCCCATGGAGTATAACCAATTAAATCAACTCCATCTTCAACAGCCTTTCTCATCTCGATAATATGATCTTTTAAATAATCTATCCGATATGTATCGTGAATCTTGCCATCTTCACTTCTGACATCCTTTGCACCCAGACCATTTTCAACAATCATAATCGGTATATTATATCTATCATAAATCATATTTAAGGCTGTTCTAAGTCCTACAGGATCAATCTGCCAGCCCCATTCAGAAGCCTTTAGATATGGATTCTTATAGCCACTTAGAATATTACCCGACATCTTTTCCTTGTCTTTATCAGCAGATATACAGCTGGACATATAGTATGAGAATGTATAATAATCTACTGTTCCTTCTTTTAATATTTTAAGCTCTTCATCAGTAATATCGAGGTTGATACCATTCTTTGAAAAGAAACTTTTCATATACCAAGGATATTCGCCCTTAATCATGACATCTGAACAGAACCATGTAGATAGATTCATTTCTTCAAAATTCTTATAAACATCATCTGGATGACATGTCAAAGGATAACTTAAGAAAAATATATTCATATCTCCGAACTTTAAATCCGGATAATTATCATGTCCATATTTCACAACTCTGGCGCTCGCAACCATTTGATTGTGCACTGCCTGATAACGTTTTTCAATCGGAACTTTTGCCCCTATTGCTGGACCTTCATATCCTTGAACAACACCGGTCGATAATATTGTGCCAATCTCAGAAATACCGCCATTTATTTCATTGATTGTAATATAATACTTAACCAGTCCATTATATCTCTCAAATACTGTATGACATAGTTTTTCAAAACATTTAACCGTTTCTTTTGAAAGCCATCCATTATATTTTTCAACCAGAGCGTATGGTAGTTCATAGTGTGACAGTGTTACAAGAGGTTCAATATTATATTTTTTACACTCTTTAAATACATCTTCATAAAACTTCAGCCCTGCCTCATTCGGTATCTCTTCTTCGCCTGTTGGATAAATTCTTGTCCAGTTGATAGATGTCCTGAAAACCTTAAATCCCATTTCTGCAAATAACTTAATATCTTCTTTATAGTGATGATAAAAGTCAATAGCTTCATGAGAAGGATA
>JAQXNC010000055.1 GCA_029097145.1 Bacillota bacterium | reverse complement strand
AGTGTAGGCAAGTTCATAATTGATACGGTTATAATAAATGTCATAACTCCTTATTCTCTTGAGGTCGCCTGTCTTTTACTCTGCAATCTCAAGATTCTCCAAAATCAGGTTGATGGCCTGCTGAAACAATGATTTAAGTTTCTTGTCCTTGAGCTTTTTGAAATATTTAGCCGCAGGAGGAAGAATGCGTAATTCCGCCATGCTCACTACTCAGATCCAAAAACGTCATCATACGTTTCATATTCGCCAATTCCAAGGGCTGCATTCTTTGCGCCCTCAAGCATTGCTTCAACAGCAGGTCTTACCTTAGCCTGACGGATGCGGAACTCAGCAAGAAGCTCGTTTCCGTTGTATCCTTCATCTATCAATTCCTCCAGAATCTGTTCTGCAAATTCTCCTCCAGAAATTGGAGTAACAGGCTCAATAATCAGTTTTCCATCCGAAACAAAACATACCGCATAACGGTCAAACCCAAGCTCATTAAAAAACTTCTGTGGGATGGTGAACTGTCTTTTGCTGGTAATAGTGACCTGTTTCTTCTCAGGTAAATGAGTATTCATTGTTGTCATAAGCTCCTCCTTGTTTCCTTGTTCCTTACTATTAGCATAGCACCAAATTCAAGAAACCAAGTTGTCCTTTGACGTGCTCCCTCGAATGAATTCATGGGATTCTATCTTATGATACCAATCCACATCTGCTTTTACTTTAACAATGACTATTATCAAGGAAGAAACAACCGCTATATTTATCAAACTTAAAAAGACAGAAAAGGCATCATCTAAATGTATTTTCTGTCTTATGTTTTATTTCACACTTGTATTGGGAATGATAATAGCTGTTGAAGCAGGTTTTGTGGTAGTGAATGAACCTTCAGCTCTAACTTCATAGCGTTCATTATCTTTATATTTATAGGATACAATAGCTATTGTATGTTCACCTAGAGATAATGATGCCAGATATTCAGGGTTTAAAGTTACGATGATACTGCCTTCCTTAACTGTATAATCCTTATCCTTTTCTATTGTATTACCATCTACTTCAACACGAGAGAAGTCTATGTTTTCTGCATTTGATCTGAATACAGCAGGCTTATTACTGGTAATTGTTACAGTCTGACCATCACCATCTGTTAAACGAATCTTATATTTAACAGTAATAGTCATTGTTGTTTCATTACCTGTATAGTCAATATATTCCGGAATAGAAACCTTACCTTTAAGTGTTAATATCTGTTCATTAAGATCTGAAGGATTATAGTTACTCAAAGCTTCCTTATCCCATGCGACAGGAACACTTAATGTATTATTACCTTTTGTAGTTATAGTTACAGTATCTGGGAATATAAAATCATCTGTAGATGTACCATTTTCATATGTGAATTCTGGACTTTCGATTGTATTTAGTACATCCTTAGCTGTTGGACTAAATGTATATGTAACAGTTAAAGTACCATTAGTATTTTTAGTAACGTCTGTAGCAGGATTTCCATTGACAGTAGCGCTAACTGTATCACCGAATATGTGTGTTATATCTGCACTTAATTCAACAGTTGCAGTATATTTAGTAAAGTAATCAGCTTTAGTACTATCAGTATTCCATTCAACACTAGGTTTTGTATTAGTAATACCTGTTGTATCACAAATAGCTTCTAAATCTAATTCAGCATTAGCTTTTGGATCATCTATATCCTTTATATCAACGCTTGAAATAGTAGAAATACTATCACTAGTTGCTTGGACAGCATAACTAACATTATCATCACTGATTTCTAACCATATCTTACAATTATTTAAATTTACATTTGCTATATTTAATGCATTCTCTATATCATTTACACTAATTGCAAAAGTATTATCAACTATTTGAGAGTAATACCAGTTATCACCATTTTTACCTTGAATAACTAAAGTAACAGCTTTGTCAGTACTACCTTTACTAGCTTTAATGATACCATTTGTACTATCATAAACAACTGTGCCTATATTTTTTCCATTACCATCAAGTCTTAAAGTCATGGCTTTATCTGTAGATATTGCACTATAACGTAAGCCGTTATCTGCTTCACTAGGTGTTTCTGCTGCAGAAGTAAACAGTACGTTGGTAAGATTTAGATTAGAAGCAGGACGAACAGCGCTTTTGCTGATGACATTGAATTCGCAAACATAAAATCCCTCATAAGCGACCAACACCATGCCACCACTACTATTTTCAGGTGAGCGTAACCAAAACCAAGTACCGCTGTCCCAGTAACTACTCATAGCAATTACGGTACTGCTATCACTTCCTGCTTTTATAGTTGTATAGGAAGAGCCATAACCATCTGCCGCCGGTGCATAAAGCTTGTCTGTGACGGTATAGTTACAATCATTGTATTCATCCCATGTAGTCACTGTGGTATCGTTCATCAAGCCTTGTTCAGCTGTGGTAAAGTAAGATGTATTAGTAGCCATGTTCTGTAATGTCACTCGAAGGTCACTTGCTCCGTAGTGGTTTCGATATACAGTTTTACTGCCTTCTGTTTCTCCATAGCCGGTTCCTGCACCATAGTTATATGATGTATCTCCGTATGAGATCGAATTAAATGACTGTCCGGTTGCTATTGGGCTTGCAGCAAAGATGATTGTATTAATTTGTCCACCATTCACTTTACTATCAGCCCCTAATATATACCATTCTTGTGGATCACCACTGCTGTTTTTCCCAAATATGATCTTACCAATATTATTTGCTGTGCCATTATTGCTTGGCATAAAAGTATCATCCATTAACTGAGTTCTAGACGCATATACTGATACATCAGGCGCATTATCTTCACCTTCAGCATAGATGCTGACTGGAATTAATGTTAATATCAGTAATAACGATAATATTAATAGTTTTAATCTCTTCATAGTTAGTTCCTCATATAAATATTTGTTTATATTATACTACAAAAAGAGAGACATTATTCATGTCCCTTATCAATTTCTCTTAAAATATCCAGATGATGGTAAGCTAAACCAATACCTTCACCCTTAAAGTTTTCATTATAATTACTGATAACTGCATCTATTCCATCATGATAATATGTATTCTTATCCAGAAGTCCATATTTACCAGGGGGCTGAAGTTCATAGGCTGTGATAATCGTCTTATTATATTTAAGAGCTATGGATTCTTCTTCCTTAATCTTTTCCTTCTCTTTACCCTTAATATAATTCATGACAACTATTCCATCACTGTTTTTCACAATCTTTTCAATAGTTTCTTCTTCCAGCCAGTATGGAATACATACAAGAACTGGTATATTACTGTCAAGCTTTTCAAGATTAAGAGCTAATATATCATAATCACCTTCAATATCAAAGATTACTCCATCACTATGATATTCATATGCTTTAGATATTACTCTTTGCATATCTTCAAGATCATAATCAGTATCACCATCAAGCAGATACATATTATAACCTTCAATATCTTTATAACTGTGTATATCCATAAATACAGTATCAATACTGTATTTATCAAGAAGACTTATATCTTCTTCATTAACTCCGTTCCATGCAAAGACGGCTGTTACAACATCAGTCTTTTTGTCACAGCCACCAAGCATGATAACCATTATGATGATTATTATCCTATACCACTTCATAGAAGGTATCTGGTTTATCTTTATTAAAGATTTCATTACATGTCATCACTGTGACAAGGTCTTCTGTATCAGACAGATTGATGATGTTATGTGTCCATCCAGGTATCATGTAAACAGCTTCAATCTTATCCCCTGATACTTCAAATTCAACCATTTCACCAGTATTAATATTTCTTTCCTGAATTAATCCATGTCCATGAACCACAATAAACTGTTCCCATTTGGAATTATGCCAGTGCTGTCCCTTGGTTATACCAGGTTTAGAAATATTAATAGATACCTGACCTGCATTTAAGGTATGCATAAGTTCAGTAAAGCTGCCTCTATCATCAATATTCATCTTTAAAGAATACTTAAATTTATCTTTAGGAAGATAAGTTAAATATAAAGAATATAATTTCTTTTCAAAGCTGCCTTCAGGTATTTCAGGCATCATTAATGTTTCTGGCTGTTCCTTGAATTTATATAACAGCTCAACAATTCGACCTAAGGTTACAGTATGAGTTACAGGAACATAACAGAATCTGCCATCTTCCTTATCAACAGTCTTAACCCCATCAAATTCACAATGTCTTTCCTTACCTTCAAGTAAATCAAACATCCCTTCAACAAGATCGTCGATATATAACAGTTCCAGCTCAACACTTGGATCATTAACTGTAAATGGTTCATCATTAGCTATGGCATAACAGAAAGTACTGATAGCGCTGTTATAGTTAGGACGACTATGACCCATTAAGTTAGGGAAACGATAGATAGCGACTTTAGCTCCAGTTTCCCTGCTGTAATCAAAGAAAAGATCTTCACCAGCCTTCTTACTTAAACCATATTCACTCTTACCAAATCTACCAGCTAAAGTAGCCTGAATTGATGATGACAACATAATCGTGGCCTTATTATTATATTTCTTAAGATTATTTAATAAAGTAGAGGCAAAACCAAAGTTACCCTTCTTAAAATCTTCAGAATCTAAAGGACGATTAACTCCAGCAAGATTAAAGACAAAGTCCGTCTTACTGCAGTATTCATCCAGTTCTTCTAATGTCGAATCAATATCATATTCATATATCTCTTCAATATATAAATCAGGTCTGGTCTTATTCTTACCATCTTTAATATTCCTCAGATTATTACATAAGGCTTTACCAACCATGCCTTTGGCACCAGTTACTAATATCTTCATTATCCTTTTCTCCAGACCATCTTATTAACGACATTCACATAACCCTGAATAATTCTAACAACCTTCATTGATACATTCTCATCAGTATAATCAGGACATGGTTTACCATATATACCATTCCTCTTCATTTCAATAGCCATATCAGTAGCGTTTAGAAGTTCCTTTTCAGTTATGCCAGCCAGTATGAAATCACCTGCTTCTAAAGCTTCTGGTCTTTCAGTTGATGTACGAATACATACAGCAGCTATTGGATGATTAATACTTAAATAGAAACTACTCTCTTCAGGCAGCGTACCTGAATCAGATACAACAGCTAAAGCATTCATCTGCAGTTTATTATAATCATTAAAACCTAAAGGTTCATTAACTCTGACTCTAGGATCAAGTTTAAAACCACTCTTTTCAAGTCTATGCTTACTTCTTGGATGACATGAATATAAGATAGGCATATCATATTTCTCTGCTAAGGCATTAATTGCAGTAAAGAGACTCGTGAAGTTCTTTTCAGTATCAATATTCTCTTCACGATGAGCACTTAATAATATATAGTTATCCTTTTTAAGATTAAGTCTTTCTAAGATATCACTTTGCATAATCTTATCAAGATTACCTCTTAATACTTCAGCCATTGGTGAACCAGTTACATATGTTCTCTCTTTTGGCATACCCATTTCATGAAGATATTTTCTGGCAGGTTCAGAATATGGAAGATTGACATCAGATATCACATCAACAATTCTTCGATTAGTCTCTTCAGGCAGACATTCATCCTTACATCTGTTGCCTGCTTCCATATGGAATAAAGGTATATGTAAACGTTTGGCACTGATAGCACTAAGACAATTGTTAGTATCACCTAATACAAGATAGCCATCAGGTTTAAGTTCACTTAATAATTCATAGCTTCTGCCTAAGATATTACCACAGGTAACACCCAGATTATCACCTACTACTGGTACCAGAATATCTGGTCCATATTCACCCTGATTATTTAATAATTCAAAGTCTTCCCAGAAGATAGTACTGAGATTCTTATCATAATTCTGATTATAGTAAATAACACAGGTATCAAAGTATTCCCTGCATCTTTTAATAACTGCAGCCAGTCTGATAATCTCTGGTCTTGTCCCAAGTCCAATACATAATTTGGTTTTACCATTATCTTTCCATTTAAATTCCATAACTTCCCTCTTCACCTTCTATTAATTCAAACCTGTATTTCTGTTTAACATCAGGATATTTATCTCTATCAACTAGTGACGCAAACATCTCATAAGGTCTTATATATACCCCATAATCACCATATAAAGCCTGATATACAACATAGAGTTCCATAGTCTCTGAATGTCTGGCAATATTTAAGACTTTATATTTATTACCTTTAAAGTGTCTATATATACCATTAATCTTAATATCTCTCATTATTTATCCTTCTTATGATATCTTAAAGAACAGATATCATCACCCTTGGCAATACATTTAGGTAAATCAAGTACACTATTATAACTCTCACCAATCCCATGATCACCACACATAGCTATATCACATAACATAGCTATTTCTTCATCACTGCATCCAGCCTTCTGCCAGGCTTTAACCAAAGGACAGTAATGGAAATCAATATTCAGTTCATCATCAGTACTCTTAAGGATATCCATTTCAAATACCAATTGAGCTGGTTTAGTAAACAAAGTCTTTCTTAAACCCTTAAGACTGTCAGTATTACCTTTCTTAACAAGATTCTCTCCTTGAGATAATCCACATCTTTTAACAGCTGCACTACCAAAGTCTTTGGGATCTAAACCTCTTTTACTTGCTTCATCACATAATAGATATAACCATAAAGCCCTATGTTCCAGCTGTTCTCTTATCGCCTGTAATATTTTATTCTTATATTTAGGTTCATTAACTACTCTACTCATACTTCCTCCATTATCCTGTCATTTATTATTATATATTCTTTATAGAATCTGACGCACACTTCAATATTATTAATATTAATACATTCATTATCTCCATGAATAGACTTAAACTGTTCATTATTTAAATCTATAGGAGCAAATCTGAAGATATTATCAGCGATATCGGTAAATCTTCGGGCATCAGTCCCGGCAGTTAACAGAAATGGCACTACAACTACATCCTTAAAATTATCATTGATATAGGATAGCTGATAATCTCATAAATGGCATTCTTCTACCATACTT
>JAQXNC010000054.1 GCA_029097145.1 Bacillota bacterium | reverse complement strand
CGCTTGATTTGACCATCTTTACCCCGATTGGTTACGGCAGATGTTATCTCTTCTGCAATACGAGACATACTCAAACTTATTGATTGTTCGCCCCTTCGCTCCATCCCCATTACAGAGACTTCATCACTACTATGGGCTCTGCTGACTTCTCACAGTTCGTTGTTACTGGGCTAATGGAACCTCTGTGAGACCTCCACGCTTAAGGTGCACGCTCTTTCTCCCCATATATCCGCCACATTTACTCTGCTACTACAAATGTAATAGTTATTAGACTTCGTTGCTATATGCCAACTTATCTCTCATAGCCTAGCCTTATATGTGATTTCTGTCCGTCGGACCAGAGATTTGCTTACAGCTTCCTTCAGATTCCACCTCACGATGGACACCCTTGCTGTTCGACTATACACTTCCCACTATCTGGGCATGTTTGGGACTTTCACCCTTTAGAGCGTGCCCATGGCGCGCAAACTGTATAAAGTAGGTAGACTTATTTACTTATCTACCTACTTATTGTTTTATTGAAGATAATAACGAATTATATTCAATTATTATTTGCGATATATTCATATAATAAGATAAACTTCTACTAATATTATTAAATTTAGATGAATTGCATTATATTCCATATGGTCTCATAAAACTTGATGAATAACCTTTCTCAATTAAATCATCAACAATTTTATTAACACCCACATCTTCCTTAGAATATACATCAATCTCATCTATGTATTTTAATTCTAAAATGTCTTTTTCTATAGAATTATATACAATCTTTAATTTTAGGCTTTTCATTAGCCCATCAAACGAATCTTTATCTATTCCATATTGATTTCTTGCCTCTGTTCCTAAATCATCAATAATAATTAATATTTCATAAGCATTAAAATCCTCTATATTTTTCATTAGCGGAAATTCTATACCATCAAACAGCGAATTCCATGCTTTAAAAGAATGAGTCCCTTGTTCATATTTAGTATAAAAATCTTCTAATTCTATAGGTGGATTTATTTCTATACCATTTATTTGAATCTTTTTGTTTATAATTGGCGACATAAGGATATGATATATATAATGTGTATAATCATCATTTTCAAATTTAGATATATTTAATACCTTAACTGCAAATGTTTCTCCTATTGTTTCATTTACATCACTTATCAATTGATAATTTTGAATTGTTTTATTAGTCAATTCGCATTCACTTAAATACAAACAATCATTCGATAATTCTTTTGAACATCCTACAATCATTAATGCCAGTACTAATACTGGCAGAATCGTTTTCTTTTTCTGCATACTTTATTTTAGCATAGAATCCATTATTTAAAATAAGTGTTAATTTAAGATGTTTGATGCTAATCCATAAATATCAGAATAAGACCCACTACCATTTTCATAACATTCAATTGATTTATTTAGAATCCAAGTGTTATTATCGAAATTATTCTTCTTTTCTATCGAATCATAATTGGTTGGATTTTGAGAATTGTTTGGTATTTTTGGTCCATTTTGATGAATTATAGGAGCACCATATTCATCGGGTATAGATGACCAACTCCAAGCTAATGTTCTTCTAGAGCCTATTAATAGCATAGGAATCCATGAGCCATTAACATATAGTTGACAAGACTTGTTTAAGTAATAGTATGTATTTTTTGTTTCAGCTGTAACTCTCTTAACTTTATCTATAGTGCTAAATGATGCACCAATTGACTCTCCCAAGACCCAAGAAACTAATTTACTTGTAATAGGGGTATAGCTTATTGTTAAGTTCATAATACTTTGTACGACGCCACTTGAAGATCCTATTGTAATATATCCATTTAACCACCCATAATATTGAACTATTTTAGATGAATATCCACTTCCATACAATGTAGATTCGGGTTTAATATAGTCAATTTTATAAACCTTTTGTTCTGTATATTCCAAATTTTCCTTTGTAAGCTCTTTAAATTCATATATTGTATCATCGTTTTCAAATAACAATGAAATGAAGTTTTCATCTTCAATGACATCAATAACTTTTTGTTTATATGACGATTCGTTTATGTTTATAGTTTTTTCTAACCATACTTGTCTAGTTGGATAAAACCTTGTCTCTAACGAAGATTGAGCATTTCGAGAAGACAATTTAGGCATAGGATCTTCATTAGTAGTAACGTCTGTAATTACTAGTATATTTTCTTCTTCTGCAAATATATTCGTAAAAGGGAACGCTAGCAGCATAATTATAACTATTAATAATATTTTTTTCATTTCATTCCTTTTCAATTTAATTGTTAAATACATTTATAGTACAAAAATCTCTATATCTATATAGATTACATATTATTTAATCATTATTTATAAAAATCTCCATTTTTATACCTTGAAACCACGATATCATCCTCTCTAGCATCTAAAACTCAAATTTTCTATTTTATTACATATTGAATTTCACAATGCTTTTTACTTGTATTATATATAAATGCCAAATTTTTAAATTGTTTTTTGTATTAATGACTATTATTTTTGTATGAATGACATATTTTCTTATAAAGATAGAAATTTACATTAACCATACCATGTAAAATATGAATAAAACAGCGAAAAAAATATAATAATATTACGTTAGTATTAGATTATTCGATTTCATCCTTAACATGATTATATATGTATATAAACTTATCAGAAACGAATAATATACCAATTAAATCTAATACAATTAAGGCAAATAATGATACTAATATCCTTATAATCAAGAATCCACTATTATGATAATCAACTCCAACTATAAAATAACTTAATATAAATATAGTTGTAACTAATATAGTACCAAAACGATTCCATGATATTGCAAATTTAATATCATTCTTCAATTTCTGATCATCAGTTGATATCTTTGCAATCTTCCTAATTTTCCATGTCGCTGCTAAATATGCTTTAAGATTCATTATTGTTTTTACCTAAATTGATAATTATTTAATAAGGATATTCATTAACTAGCAAACGACATCCTGAAGGTTACGTATAATCATAAGGGTTTCCCATCCAAAACGGACTTGATTCACCGGTTTGATGTTGAAGTATTCCATCTGCATATGTCTCATCTTTTTCTTTAACCAATATTCCGCAAGTTGAGGCGCAAGAGTGATAATATTTAACTACTATGTCTTTGGCTTTTGAATTCCATACTTTGACAGCGATCGCAGTCGCCGAACTAGAAGCTGTGCCAACGTAACCATTTATTTTTAATAAACTCAAGATTATTCCTTCAACAGCGCCCAGAGCAAGCTCTTGTTTCCAACTAATTCTTGTACTGTTTTGAGCATAAAAATACCAAGCATATCATGCTACCCTAGCCATCGAATTCTGTGGTGTGTAGTCTTTAATTGTCTCATTTAACGAAGCGCTTACAAGAATGTCACTTCTGCCTGTTTCATATACAAAGATATCATTTGCAATTTTTATTGCCGTATAATTAACTCCGTCAAATTCATAAGAAATCGAAAATCCATTTAATTCTTCATATTCAACGGTCTGTAAAACTACTAAACGATCATCTCTATAAGCGTTCTCATTTAATAATTTATTTTCAGTCATATCCGAACTAGCACATATTGTGGAAGTAGTTGAGCAGATCATTAATAAGCATATAATGATTTTAATAATATTTTTCGTAAATTTTACCATTAAGGCGCCTTTCTGTCGCCTTCACAAATACGTAACCAAAATTGACTTTCGTCTTCAATTCTGCTCTTTGTTCAACCATAATAAAGCTAGAGGATTTGATACACTACAGAGCACGTTGAGGTGAGTAGGCAATTTGGTTGTCTAACTGAATATCCTGTATAAATATAAGTAGCCGTCGTCTATACAAGCACAAATAAGTAGGACTTAGAGCCTGGACACTTAGCATTGATTTAATCAATTTGACTAATAATAGCTAGATGACAGTCAATGTCACTTCCTCCTTTACCTTTGAAGGAGGTTTTATTTTTGTGAAAGTAATTCGACCTGTATGTTGTGGTATGGATGTACACAAAGACATCATTGTCGCAACAATCGCTACCACTAATAAGGATGGTATTGCCGAATATCAACAAAGACAGTTTAATTCTCAAAACCATAGCCTTAACGAATTAAAGACCTGGTTAAAGAATAATAACTGTTTTGATGTAGCTATGGAATCCACCGGCAAATATTGGATTCCTGTTTTTAATGTATTGGAAGATGAGATCAATGTTTGTGTAGCTCATCCCAAATACACCAAAGCCATCAAAGGCAAGAAGACCGATAAGAAAGATTCTAAGTGGATAACAGATTTATTTAGACATGATCTTATCAAATCTTCTTTTATTCCACCCAAAGAGATCAGACAATTAAGAGAACTCTCCAGGTACAGAATCAAACTAATAGGTATGCGTTCTTCTGAAAGACTCAGATATCAGAACGCTATGACGATATCTAATATCGGTTTAGCTTCTATTCTAACTGATCCTTTTGGCAAATCTGCCAAAGCAATCATGCATGAAGCTTTAAACTCGCAAACACTTGATGAAGAAAAGATTAAATCTTTACTCAAGAAATCAGCCAAGAAGAAAACAGAAGCAGTTCTTAAATCCCTAGAAGGATCTCACATTGAGACAGATCAGAAACTCAAGATGACTATAGCCTCAAAGCATATGGATGAACTTGATAAGCACATCGAAGATATTGAACTGGAAATGGCTAAACAATGTGTTCCTTATGCGTCTTTGATTGAATGTCTTATCATGATTTCTGGTATCTCTTATCTAGCAGCTATGACCATAATCGCAGAAATAGGTGTTGATATGTCTCAATTTGAAACTGACAAGCAATTGTGCTGTTGGGCTGGTTTAGCGCCTGCCAACAATGAATCAGCGAGTAAAAAGAAATCAGTGAAGATTTCCAAAGCAGGTTCCTATATCAAACCTTTACTTGTTCAATGTGCTTTGTCAGCTATTAAATCGAATGATGAACCATACTATAAAATTAAATACAACAACATCAAAAAACGCAGAAGTCATAAGAAGGCTATTATCGCCATAGCTCGTATGATATTGGTCGCATCATATCATATTCTTCAGACCGGCGAAGTATTTAATCCTTCCGATTTAGAAGAAATTCACAAACCTAAAACTTCAAAGAACAAAATGACTACAGAGTCAGCCTTAGCATTTCTTCAATCTCAAGGCTACGATGTATCATCAATCAATATAGCTGTATAAGCTATATCTAGAAATTGACTTTCAATAAAGTTGAGCACCTCAACTGTTTTTTGGTGCAAAAATTTATTTTTTATTTTTACACTTATCTAACCTCTCACTTGGGGTATTATATAACTAAATTATGGTTAGATAATGTAATTTAGTTAAATTTTGAATTATTTTATCTAAAAAGAAAAAGGGTCTCAAAACCCTTTATCTGTCTTCTCTGAAGTAATTGACCCCAAGGTCATGAGGTGGCTGATTTTCTTTTTTCTGTTTCATCGATACAAATATTAGAACCAGAATAGTTGCGATATATGGCACAATCTTATAAATCTGAGTAGGAATAAATGGTACTGGAACCTTTAGATATAGAATCAGTAAACCACCAAAGAGTATTGAACCCCAAATTGAATTTAATGGTTTCCAGAAACAGAAGATAACCAAGGCTACAGCTATCCATCCTTCACCTGATAAAGCTGAGTAGTTCCAGACACATCCAGAAATAGTCATGATATAAATCATACCACCAACAGCTGAAATACCCCCACCAATACATGTCGCAAAATATCTGTATCGATCAGTATTAATACCAGCTGCATCTGCAGTGCTGCATGACTCACCAACCGCTCTAAGGTTAAGACCTTTTCTTGTCTTATAAAGGAAGTAATGCATTAGAATTACCATAACAATTCCCAGATATACAAAGATATTATATGAGAATAATATGTCGCCAAGATAAGGTATATTTCTTAAGAATCCAGGCATAACCGGGTCAACAAAGGCATTTTTGAGAACATTTGGAATTGTGACATTACCACCAATTCTGATACGCATGATTTCACCAATAAACTGACCAACACCTGTACCAAATATCGTTAAGGCAAGGCCGGTTACATTCTGATTAGCCTTAAGTGTAATAGTTAAAAATGAATATATCAAAGAACCAAAAACACCTGAAATAAAAGCTGATACAATCGCAATAATAATCGCAACAAACCCAATGGGATTAGGAGTGATAACAGAATATACATAAGCTCCAGCCAATCCAAAAGCTCCGCCCATAAACATCAGACCCTCAACACCGAGATTGAGATTGCCTGATTTTTCAGTCAGAATTTCTCCTGCTGTACCAAACAGTAAAGGAGTTCCATTTAATACTGCTGCTTTAATAAGTCCGATAATACTAAACATTATTTATCCTCCTTCTGTCTTCTGATAATCTTAAAATTAACAAAGAATTCACTGCCTAAAAGACATAAAAGAATGATACCTGTGATGATATCAGAGATTGATGCTGGAACACCCATCGCCGTCTTAAGTGAACTTGAACCTTTAGAAAGTGCTGCAAGCAGTAAAGAAATCAGAACCATTACAAATGGATTAAGTTTAGATAACCAGGCTACACTGATTGCTGTAAATCCATTATTGGCAGCGATACCCGAATATATTGTCTGATCCTGTCCGCTGGCTAACATAAATCCAACAAGTCCTGAAATAGCACCTGATACCATCGCTGTTCTGACAATCACCTTAAAGACATCCATACCTGCATATCTGGCAGTATTCTCACTATCACCCATGACTGATATCTCATAACCATGTTTGGTATATTTCATATAAATAAACATCACAAACACCAGTATCAGAACAATAATCCACCCCATATGTACACCAAATACTTTTGGTAATACAGCATTTGAATTAAAGTTAGGTACTATCTGTGAACCTTCCTTACCTTCCCATGGACCACCTTGCAGATAAGCTACAAAACCAATCGCAATATAATTTAACATCAATGTGAACAGCGTCTCATTAGTGTTCCATTTAGCCTTAAAGAAAGCAGGAATAAACGACCATAAAGCCCCCATAAGCATTGCTGATAATGCCATTACCAACAACAAAACAACATGTGGCATCTTATCATAGAAATTAATCGCAAAGAAGGCTGCACCCATGGCACCCATGGTAATCTGTCCTTCAGCTCCAATATTCCAGTATTTCATCTTGAAACATGGTGCTAAAGCCAAGGCAGTACCTAAAAGTGGAATCATAATCTTAACTGTCTGACGAATACCAGTAGACTTACCAAAAGCTCCGTTAATTATTGCGCTGTAGGCAGTTACTGGAGATACATTACAGATAACAAATACCAGTGACCCAAGTAATATCGCAATCACAAAAGCCAGAAGATAAATAGTATATGCAGTACTCTTTTTAATATCCTGTCTTCGCGTTATTCTGAATAAAGGTTCTCTCTTTTCCATTATTGAGCCTCCCTGTCTGATTTTGTCATCAATAGACCAATCTCTTCCTTAGTCGCCTTTCTAGCATCGACGATACCACTAACTTTTCCATCACACATTACCATGATACGATCTGATAAAGCCAGCAGTACATCAAGATCTTCACCAACAAAGATAACCGATGTCCCTTTTTCTTTCTGTTTTGACATTAAGTCATAGATTGTATATGAAGTATTAATATCAAGACCTCTTACAGCATAGGCTGACATCAATACCGATGGATTAGAAGCAATCTCTCGACCGACAAGGACCTTTTGAACATTACCACCAGACAGTTTTCTGACTGGATAATCAATTGAAGGAGTTGCAACCTCAAGTTCATTAAGGACATCTTCAGCCAGTTTCTTGGAGTCACTCTTATCGACCAGAACCCCTTTTTTCTTATTCCATAGACGTAATAACATATTATCGGTCATACCCATTGAACCGACAAGTCCCATTCCCAGACGGTCTTCAGGAACAAATGCCAGTGAAACACCAGCATTCTTGATGTCGATCGGACTTTTGCCGACAAGATTTTCAAATTTATTATTTTCAGGAGTATATATAATTGAACCACTATCAACCTTACGCAAACCGGCAATCGCTTCAAGCAGTTCTCTTTGACCACTGCCTGCTATTCCAGCAATTCCCAGTATTTCGCCACTATAGGCAATAAAGCTGACATCATCAAGACGTTTAAAACCATTCTCATCATACATATTGAGATTAGCTATTGTTAATCGAGGTTTAGGATCAATGACATCTGTACGTGATATATTCAGTTCAACCTGTCTTCCTACCATCATTTCAGTCATTTCTTTTTCAGTTACTTCAGCAGTCTTGACTGTCTTGATATGTTCGCCCTTACGCATGATCGCTACTACATCAGATATTTCTTTAACTTCATTAAGTTTATGAGTAATGATAATGATAGCTTTACCATCAGCCTTCATCGCTCTTATAACCTCAAAGAGTTTCTCTGTCTCCTGTGGTGTCAAGACAGCAGTTGGCTCATCAAGAATCAGAATATCAGCGCCACGATATAGGACCTTCAGAATTTCAACTGTCTGTTTCTCTGATACTGACATATCATAGATTTTTTTATCAGGATCTATTTTAAATCCGTATTTCTCAGCTATTTCCTTTACTTTCTCAGATACATTTTTATAATTTAAACGTCCTTTTTCTTCAAGGCCCAAAACAATGTTTTCTGCTGCTGAAAATACATCAACCAGTTTAAAATGCTGATGTATCATACCAATGTGATAGTTATAGGCATCCTTAGGTGATTTAATTGTCACTGGTACACCATCAATCAGTATTTCTCCCTCATCAGGATAATAAATACCTGAAAGCATATTCATAAGTGTTGTCTTACCAGAACCATTTTCACCCAGCAAAGACATGACAATCCCTTTATCTACATACAGATTCACATTTTTATTGGCTACAACTTTGCCAAAAGTCTTGGTAATATTTCTTAGCTCTATTGCATGTGTCTTTTCCATCTATACCCCCATATAAGCGAAAAAAGAGAAGATGCTCCTCTTTTTTCAGATCAGTTATTTAATACTGATTAGTATGCTTCGTTAATTAATGTAATACCATCAATTCTTAAATCGAATGATGGAGCTGATTTATAGAATGATTCATGGTAGTAACCATCAGAGATAGCGTTTGTATCATCTGGTGTGAAATCAGCATTCATATCAATAAAGCTTTCAGTAGGTGTTTCACCATTTACTGTAAACTTAGATGTATCAAATACCATTAATGAACCATTAGAAATTGCATCTGCAGCAGCATCGATAGCTTCCTTAGTGCCTTCAGCTGCAATCGCTTCATTAAGTTCAGTTAACTTAACATCGCCAGTCTTTAAACCATAACCAATATAGTCCTGAGCAACTGTTCCACCATTAACGATAGTTTCAATTACATATACAAAGTAGTTAGTCCAGTCAATGGTTGAAGAAACGATTGATGCGTCTGGTGCAACATCAGTCATAGAAATATTATAACCTACATGGTATTTACCATTCTGCTGACATGTAGTTGCTGGAGTAGTTGAATCTGAGTGCTGAGAAACAATAACAGCTCCTCTATCAATTAAGTCCTGAGCAGTAGTAGCTTCCATTGCAGGATCGCCCCAAGAACCAATAAATTCAACCAGCATTGTAGCGCTTGGACAAACACTTCTTGCACCAAGATAGAATGCAGTATATCCAGAAACAACTTCAGAATAAGTGTAAGCACCTACATAACCTAATACTGCTTCTTCTTCAGTGATTTCATTATTTGCGATCATTTCATTCAGTTTCATACCAGCTGCAACACCAGCAAGATATCTTCCTTCATAAATTGATGGGAAAGCATTTACTGTATTTTCAAGTTCATCTGACTTACTACCTTCGTTAGTTAAAGCAGCAAATACAGTATCAGGATAATCACCTGCAACCTTCAACATGGCATTTTCCATACCATATGAGTTTAGGAATACAGCGATTGCACCATCTTCAGCCAGTTCGATACAGTCATCAGCTACTGGGTCACCTTCTGGATGATCATAAGTATATTTCCATTCGATATTGATACCCTTTTGAGCTAAGATTTCTTTAGCGTTATCAGCGGCATTATAGAAGTTTCTATCATATGCCATTTCAGAGTTACCAATACATACCATACCAACGGTATAAGTCTTTGTTTCATCATCATTTCCTGTGTTTTCAGTATCAGTGTTACCACCATTTGAACATGCCACAAGACTTAAAACCATCATCATCGCTAATAAGCAAGCAAATAATTTTTTCATTCTTTTTCTTTCTCCTTTATATGTTAAACAGTTATATAACTGACTTAACCAAATTTAATTTCTCCATTTTTCATTTCAACTACTCTGGCTAGGGATTTAACTTCAATTCCCATATCCATAATTCGTTTTTCACCCATCTGATAAGCTTTGGTAATCACAATTCCACAACCCGCAACCTCAGCTTTAGCTTCCTTACATATATTAATCAGGGCATTAAGGGCTTCACCATTTGCCAGAAAGTCATCAATAATTAAAACAGAGTCATCAGCTGACAGATATTTCTTTGATACCTGTACATTGTATTCAACATTTCTGGTATAAGATTTCTCTAAACATGAATAGACTTCTCCACCCACATTGGAACTCTTACCCTTTTTTGCAAATACAACCGGACAGTAATCAAAATATCTGCTGGCCATGACTGCAATACCGATACCACTTGATTCAATTGTCAGAATTTTATTAATCTTCTTCTCCTTAAAAAGACTCTTAAATTCCTTGCCCATTTCTTCAAGCAGACGCACATCCATCTGATGATTCAAAAAATTATCAACCTTAAGAATATCGCCTTCAAGTATCAATCCATCATTAATTATTCTGTCTTCCAGTAATTTCATGAAAAAAGATGCTCCTCCTTTGTAAACTATCGTAATTAATAGAATACAAAAGCAAGCATCCTATACATAGTCTTGTCATTTACGGCGACAAGGTAGAGACTCCGAAACCATATCTTTCAGATTATACGAAAGTTTATGCAAATAATATACCACAATAATTTATAATGTAAACTACTTTTTTAATAATTTTCCTTTATTATTCGCTTTGAAGAATAATAGGTAATAATAAAGTACCCACCATATATCATTATGATAATTATTGAAGTCACGATAACTGATATAACCAGTTTTTCAATACCAAGAGTTTGAATCATATAGATTGAGAAAATTAAACCAGGCACTGAATGAACTATCGCTAAAGCGAGTGGTGCCATAAAGAACAGTCCAACTTCCTTTAAAAGAGTACGGTTGATATCTTTTTCATCAGTTCCAAGTCTTCGAAGAATTCCATATCGCTGTCTGTTATCGCTGATATTAGATAACTGCAGTAATGCAATAATCAAGGCGCTGGAAATCAAGAAGATCACTCCCAGATATAATCCAATAAAGGCAATCATCGCTGTTAAACCAACGGTAGCTTCCTTGATATCGAGTAATGTATTCATACTAAAGATAACATTATCATAAGGATTACTGCTTGAAATATCTCTTAGATGTGTTTCGATTTCATTATGAACATCTTTATCATCCGAAAGATAGTTACCAATTATTGAATCAGAAAATATCGCATTTTCATCTATAACGTCATCACTCAGGATAATGACGCCGGCGTTGATATGATTTGATGAAATATCAATGATACCATCCTGGCATTCAGCATATTTTGGCTTAAATGTTTTTCCAAAAACACTGATAATTCCATTATTCTTAAGTATCAGATTACGGATATCAATCATTGACTGGAAATCAGCTATTACAATATATTCATCTTCATTAAGAGTATATTCTTCTCTGCCATATAATTTAGCCAGTGAATTATAATCACTGAGTTTAATAATTTCTTCATTTGAATCATAACTTAAAAATGGTAATTCTTTTTTAATACCTTCAAGATAATCACCTAAGAAATCACCCATTGTCAACTCTTCAGTCTTATATGTATTAATGTGAACATATTCATTACTGTATTCATCAAGATTAAAATCAATTTCTTCAAAGTATTCCTTAACTGTCTTGCCATTTACCATATAACCATCTTCGAATGTCACATCAGTATTAATCGTTGTAAACTGAAAATCAACTGGTGCAAGAGAATTGATGTTGGCATTCATGGAATTCTTAATCGTCAGACATGTCGATAAAAGACAGATGGTCACAAATAACAGGATTGAAATTACTGAAAAAGATACAACTCTGGTATTAATCTCTGATGAAAACTGTCTGATGACAAATGAATTGAGACGATGATAGTAGAATCTTTTAAATCTAGAGATGATACTAATCAAAAGTCCTGATAGTGAATAGAAGAAAAACAACGTGCCAACACACCCAAGGACAATAGCTACTAGAATACTGATTTCATCGATTCTATTCACTTCAACAATTACTATATGATAGGCCTTGCCAAGAATCAGAATTGACAATATGAACAACGCCATACAAAGATATTTATTTTTAAGATGCATATTTTCAGACTGATGCATACTGTTAAGGAGATTGATTAGTTTGCACTTACCAATAATAAAGGTATTAAACACCATGACAATCAGGTACATGATACCAAAATAGATCAGTGTCTTAACTGCTGAACTGCATGAAAAGACAAAGGAGAACTGTCTCATATCAGCTTCAAACATATTGGCGACAAAAAGACTCATCATCTGTGATAAGACAACCCCCAAAAAAAGACCACCAAACAGTGAGAAGATACCAATCACCAGCGTTTCAAAAAAGAGAATCATCGATATCTTATATTTACTCATTCCAAGAAGCATATAGATACCAAATTCCTTATTTCTTCGCTTAATCAGAAATCTCGAGGCAAAGATAATCAGAAGACCAAGCACAATCGATACAAAGACCGATACTCCTGAAAGCATTCTCATCATAAAATCAATCAATATATGTGTCCGGCTTGATACATTCATAAAGACAGTCTGACTTTCAAGTGCGTTAAAGACATAGAAAATCGCAACCGCAACAACCAGTGTAAAGAAATAAATAGTATAATCTCGGATACTTTTTTTGAGATTCTTAAGTGATATATTAAAGAGCGTCATTGAGATCACCACCAAGCAGAGTTACGATATCAATAATCTTATTAAAGAAAACCTTGCGTGTATCATTACCTTTATATATCTCTTTGAAAAGACGTCCATCCTTGATGAAAATAACGCGTCCTGCATACGATGCACTAAAGGCATCATGCGTTACCATCAGAATTGTTGTGTCGAGTTCTTTATTAAGATATTCGAATCTTTCCAGCAACATTCTTGAAGATTTAGAATCAAGAGCTCCAGTCGGTTCATCAGCCAGAATAAGTTTAGGATTTGTGATAATCGCTCTTGCACATGCGACTCGCTGTTTCTGTCCTCCGGACATCTCATGAGGATATTTATTTAAAATATCCAGAATATCCAGCTTTAAAGCGACATTTTTTACTCTTTTATCAATCTCTTTTGGATTGATATTCTGAATCGATAAAGCCAGCGCGATATTTTCATAGGCTGTCAGGGTGTCCAGAAGATTAAAGTCCTGAAAGATAAAACCCAGTTCCTCTCTTCTGAAACGGTTTAAGTCATTCCCTTTCAGCTTTGTAACATCAGTTCTACCGACATATATATTCCCTGATGTCACATTATCGATTGTTGAAATCACATTGAGCAGTGTCGTCTTACCCGAACCACTGGCCCCCATAATTGCGACAAACTCTCCTTTTTGTACATCAAATGAAATATCATTAATAGCTTTGGTAAGTGATGAACGGTTTCCATAATACTTCTCAACCTTTTCAACCTTTAATATATTTTCCATATCTAAGTACCTCCACTATCATTATTATTTGTTTTTTAATCTTCTGTCGTTTTTTGAACATTACCAAATATTACATTTCAGTAAGATTAATATCTAAGAAAATGATCGTTGATTGAAAAACTGATAATCACTCTGGTATATTTCATAACTTCAGATTCAATTCTGATTTTATGTCCCAGTTTTTGAATAAGATTCTTTACAATATATAAGCCCATACCGGTTGAGGCATGATTCCCTCGACCATTACTTCCAGTAAAAGTCTTATCAAAAACCTGTCTGATTTCAGAATTTTCAATCCCAATCCCATTATCTTCAATCATCAGTTCTATCACATCATTCCTTTTCGTTGCATCTATTTTAATATATGAGTCATTACCCTTCCTATATTTAATAGAGTTAGAAATAATCTGATTAATAATGAATTCCAGCCATTTGGAATCGGTATATATTTCAAAGTCAGTATTCATAACCTGAAGCTTAATCTGATTTATCAGAAGATCATCCATATTCTTGACTATGACATCCTTTATCACCTTTGATAAACTGACTTTCTTGATTAAATAATCATTTTCCGCATTATCACTTCTGACATAATATAAGACTCTGTCAATACTGTCTTCAAGTCGTTTAATCTGTAATCGCAGTTTCTGATTATCATAGTTCTGATTACTGATTGAAAGAATAAGACTGGCTAAAGGGAGTTTGACCTCATGGATCCACATTTCAATGTAATCCCGATAATCTTTGAGTTTATCTTTTTCCCTTTTGACATTTTCGACCATTGATTTATTGATATCATATAAGGCATCATAGATCATTTCTCCCTCATAAAACTGTGGTTTTTCAAGCATCTCCAAAACGAGGTAAGCTTCATCAAGACGGCTTACATTAAGTAGTAATTCTTTATAGAATGTCTTCTTTCTGTAATAATCAAACGATAATATCGATACAGGTATGATAATGATTATGGCAGTAATCAAAAAAATCCCATATAAACTGGTTTTCAAGGCAATAAGTACCATCAGAATCATGAGATATGAGATAAATGTGAAGATGATGATAAAGAGATGATCTTTAATATAATCGATTAATCTCATGATAGAATATACCCCTGACCTTTCCTTGTAGTAATCAGATCTTCATAACCAAAATCTTTGAGTTTTGAACGTAAACGTGAAATATTGACCGTCAGGGCATTATCATTAATATATTCTTCACTATTCCATAGTTCAGTCATCAACTCATCTCTTGTGACAATCCGGTTTGCGTGATTTATTAAAGATGTCAGAATAATCATTTCATTTTTGGTCAGGATCATTTCTTCATCATGATGACGTATTGTCCCCTTATGGGTATTGATTATCAGATCACCATATTTTAAAAGATGACTGCTCGATAAAGTTCTTCTTAATACTGCGCTGATTCTAAGTAAGAGAATAGTTGGATTATATGGTTTAGTAATAAAATCATCAGCTCCATAACTGATTGAAAGAGCCTCATCAATCTCTGAATTAGAACTGGTAACCATAATTACCGGTATCGATGAAACTTCTCTTAGATTCTTAAGCAATACTTCACCATTAATATCTGGAATATTAATATCAAGCAATACAAGGTCAGGATTATTCGTAACGATCTCATTTAAACTGTTTTTAAAGTCCCTAAGGATAAGGACTTCATATCCATTATGCAAGAGCAGACCCTTTAATTCTTCTGCAATACTGCAATCATCTTCAACAATCATTATTTTCATATATTCATCCTTTATCTAATTATATCATTCACATATCTGTTTCAATCTTACATCTTAGTAACATTTATATTGACAAAAAATCCTTAAAAGTTGTTAAATAATTAAAAATTCTGAATATGGGGTATTGCATATGATTAAAGTTGGTTTTCAGGGTAAACATGGTACATTCTCAGATGTGGCAGTTGATGAATATTTTGTGAATAGAGAAATAGAAAAAGTCAGTTTCTCCAATTTTCTAAGCATTATTAAAGCAGTTGAAAATGAAGAAATTGATTACGCATTAATCCCAGTAGAAAACACGACAACCGGAATTATTTCGCGGACCTATGATTTCTTTTTCGATCATGATATCTACGCTACAGGTGAACATAATGTCAGAATCATTGAGAACCTGATTGGAGTAAAGGGTGCTAAACTTGAAGATCTCAAAGAAGTATATTCACATCCTGAAGTATTGGGCCAATGTCAGAATTTCTTAAACGAACATAAGAATATTAAACCGATTGCCTATCAGGATACTGCTGCCAGTGTTGAATATATCAAGAAAATGAATGATAAATCCAAAGGAGCTTTAGCCAGTCTTAAGAGTGCTGAATATTATAATATGGAAGTTTTACTGGAAGATGTTCAGACCAGCAAGACCAATACCACAAGATTTTTCTGCATTACTCATAAAAAAGAAACTGTTGTGAATGCCGATAAGATCAGTACGATGTTTATTCTTAAACATGAAGCCGGTTCACTTTACAACATCTTAAAAATCTTCGCTGAGAAAAACATCAATCTGTTAAAACTTGAATCTCGTCCTATTCCCGATAAGAACTTCGAATATCTCTTCTATCTTGATTTTGATGGCAATATTGAAGATGAGAATGTTAAAGAAGTCTTTAAAAAAGTTGAGGATTACTGTATCAGTTATAAAATTATGGGTTGTTATAGAAGATATAGATAATTTTTATTTACATTGGTTTAAAAAAGTTATACCATTTTATCAGGTAAATATATGATTATAAACAGATCTTACTATTATTATTACTTTTACTTTTAGATATAGGGCTTATAGATATAGCCCATTTTATGCTAGGCAGTATCTATAAGGAAAGTTGATGTTCAATAAACCATATAGATATATGTCTATATGGTTTTTATTTTAGGAGCTAAGCTTATGAGAATTAATGTATCATGTTCAAAAGATTATCCAATAATCCTTGAAAGAGGTATAATCCAAAGACTCAGGGAATATATCAGTGATGAACATAAGATTATGATTATTACCGATAATCATGTCGATCCATTGTATGCTGATATCGTCATGAATCAGTTCACAAGAGTTTATAAGACCGTCGTCTCAAATGGCGAAGTATCAAAGAGTTTTGAAACATACGAAAAATGTGAGAGGGAATTACTGAAATACAATTTCTCCAGAAATGATATCGTTATCGCCTTAGGTGGTGGTGTTGTCGGTGACCTTTCAGGTTTTGTAGCTGCAACCTATAAACGGGGAATTGATTTCTACAATATTCCAACAACTACCCTTTCAATGGTTGATTCATCAATTGGTGGTAAGGTCGCCATCAATGTTGACGACATCAAAAACTGTGTCGGAGCTTTCTATCAGCCAAAGGCAGTCTTTATCGATATGGATGTCCTTGATACTCTGACGTCAAGACATTACTATAATGGACTTGTGGAAGCATTAAAATCAGGGATGATATATGATGAGAAACTGTTTGAGTTATTTGAAGAAGACACGCTGAATGTTGAAGAGATAATCTATCGATCACTGCTTGTCAAAAAAGATGTCGTTGAAAAGGATGAAAAAGAAACAGGATTACGTAAAATACTGAATTTTGGTCACACTATTGGACATGCATATGAGAGTTATTACCATCTTCATGATTATCTTCATGGTGAATGTGTCGCTCTTGGAATGGTTAAGATTACTGATGATGTCTTAATCAGAAAAAGACTTGTTAAGATTCTTGAGAAAATGCATATCGATACTGAATGTGACGCTTCAAAAGATAAAGTCTTTGAATATATCAAGATGGATAAAAAAGCCGATGATGATAAGATTGATATCATCAAAGTTACAAAAATAGGTCATTGCGAAATTATCAGATGTCAGATTGATGACCTGAAGGAGTATTTATGAGAAACACATTTGGAAACAGTTTAACGATTACCCTCTTTGGTGAATCGCATGGAGAGGCTATTGGCGTTACAATCGATGGTTTAAGCAGTGGAATCAGAATTGATGAAGAATTCTTGAATTCAATGATGGATAAGCGTAAACCAAAGGGTACAATTTCAACAATGCGTAAAGAAAGTGATGAAATCCATATTGTCAGTGGTGTCTTTAACGGTTATACAACAGGTACACCGCTAACTATCATCATTAATAATGAGAATACAATCTCTAAGGACTATGAATCAACCAAAGATCTGGCACGTCCATCGCATGCGGATTACAGCGCTGATAAACGCTATCTTGGATATCAGGATTATCGTGGTGGCGGTCATTTCTCAGGACGTCTGACAGCCCCAATTGTCGCTGCTGGTGCCATTTGTATGATGGAACTTAAAACCAGAAGCATTAAAATAGCAAGTCATATCAAAAGAATTGGCAATATCGAAGATGATGACTTTAATTTTGAGAAAATTGATACAGAAATGGAAAAACTGAACAGTCAGTATTTCGCTGTACTAAATGATGAAGCTGGTGAAAAGATGCAAGATCTCATCGAGAAAATGCGAAATAGTCTTGATTCTGTTGGTGGCGTTATTGAAACGGTGGTGACCGGATTCCCTGAAGGTGTTGGCGAACCATATTTTGATTCAGTTGAAAGTATAATCTCACATGGTCTATTCTCAATTGGAGCTATAAAGGCTGTTGAATTTGGTGATGGGATTATGATGAGTGAAATGATGGGTTCTAAAGCTAATGATGCCTTTAGAATAAAAGACGGCAAGGTTATCACAACGACCAACCACAATGGTGGTATCAATGGTGGTATTACTAATGGTATGCCTATCACTATCCACTCATTTATTAAACCAACTCCATCAATTGCCAGAATTCAGGATACCGTCAACTTTAAAACGATGAATAACGAAACAATTGAGATTAAAGGTCGTCATGATCCATGTATTGTCCATCGTATCAGAGTTGTGATTGATAGTATGGTAGCCATCGCATTAACTGATCTTTTAATGATGCGTAGTACTACCCTGACATTTAATGAGGAGCACAAATCATGAGAGGCTTAATTGGATATCCATTAGGACACAGTTATTCCAAGATTATTCATGAAGCGATAAACCATAAGTCCTATGATTTAATCTCCCTAAACGAAGAAGAATTTAAGGAATTTATGGATAAAAAGGAATTTGAATGTATTAATGTCACAATCCCTTATAAGGAAAAAGTAATTCCCTATCTTCATGAAATTGAAACTCATGCCCAGAAGATCGGTGCCATTAACTGTATTGTCAATGATCATGGTCATTTGACAGGATACAATACTGATTATTATGGATTCAAATATACCGTTGAGCATAATGGCTTTGTGATAAAAAATAAAAATGTTGCGATACTGGGAACTGGTGGAGCTTATAAAGCTGTCTTTGAAGTCATAAGTGAGATGGAACCATTAAATATCTATAGTGTATCCCGTAATAAAAAAGATAACTGTATCACTTATGATGATTTAGAATACATTGACCCAGAGATACTGATTAATACTACACCGGTAGGTATGTATCCAAATAATGACGATATGATATATGATATCGATAAACTCAACAGGCTTGAAGGAGTAATTGACGTTATATATAACCCTATTAATACAAAACTTGTCCTTAAAGCCAAAGAAAGAGGTATTAAGGCTGTTGGTGGCTTAGAGATGCTTGTAGCCCAGGCTGTCAAAGCACTTGAAATCTTCGATCATCAAAAGTATGACGACAGTATCATCGATAAAACTTATGAAGAATTATTAAGAGATAAATTAAATATTGTCCTTATCGGAATGCCAAGTTCAGGCAAGACAACAATAGCCAGTATTCTTCAAGAAAGACTTGGATATGAAACGTATGAAATGGATGATATCATAACCGGCGAAATAAAGATGCCGATAAAGGATTATTTCAATCAGTATGGCGAAGAAGCCTTTCGAGATAAGGAAACTGCGTGTGCTAAAGCTTTGCGCAATAAACATCATGTGATTATCTCCTGTGGTGGCGGGGTTATCAAACGCCCTGTCAATATGCAGTATCTTAAGGAGAATGGCTTTATCATCTTCATTGATCGCGATATTGATAAACTGATCGCTACTGATGATCGACCGTTGTCAAATGATTTTGAAAAACTTAACAGACTGTATCTTGAAAGATATGATCTATATCGGAAATACAG
The DNA here is from genome assembly GCA_029097145.1 of Bacillota bacterium. GTDB lineage: Bacteria > Bacillota_I > Bacilli_A > Erysipelotrichales > Erysipelotrichaceae > JAHHTG01. The sequence continues at coordinate 3,872 of JAQXNC010000054.1, read as the reverse complement.
CGATATTACTATATCAAATAATGGCGATATCAATGATACCGTCAATCAGATATTAGAAAGCAGGATTATAAAATGATTATTACACTTAAGAAAAACACTCCAAAAGAAGAAGTTGATAAACTTGCCAGTCAATTTGAAAGTCAGGGTCTAAGAATCAATCTAAGCCCTGGTGAAAACTATGTTGTCTTCGGATTAATTGGTGATACTTCAAGACTTGATGACCGCACAATTGCTGCCAACAAATGGATTGAAAATGTTCAGCGAATTGCTGCTCCATACAAACTGGCTAACCGTATGTTTCATCCAGAAGATTCTGTTATTGACGTCGCTGGTATCAAGGTTGGAGGTAATGAAAAAATAGTTATCATTGGGGGGCCATGTTCAGTTGAAGGCGATGAACCTTTATGCAATATCGCTAAGGAGGTCAAAGATGCTGGGGCTAAAATGCTAAGAGGAGGTGCCTATAAACCTCGTACCAGCCCATATGCCTTCCAGGGAATGGGATATGAAGGGATTAAATGTCTAAATCACGCTCGTGATCTTACTGGATTACCTGTAGTCAGTGAACTGATGAGTGCTGATAAGCTTGATGAATTTGTTGAAAATGTCGATCTGATTCAGATTGGTGCCCGTAATATGCAGAACTTTGATTTATTAAAGGCTGTTGGTAAAATTAATAAACCAGTATTATTGAAACGTGGATTAAGTGCGACAATTGAAGAATGGATTATGTCTGCTGAATACATCATGGCAAATGGCAATCCTAATGTCATTCTTTGCGAAAGAGGTATTCGTACATTTGAAAAATATACCCGTAATACTCTTGATCTTTCAGTTGTACCTATCATTAAGGAAAAGACTCATTTACCCATTATTATCGATCCAAGTCATGCAACTGGTGACTGGAAACTTGTTGAATCCATGTCTTTAGCAGCTGTTGCTGCTGGGGCAGATGGTTTAATTATTGAGGTTCACGATCATCCAGAATGCGCTCTGAGTGATGGTGCACAGAGCCTTAAACCTGAAAAGTTTAAGACACTGGTTGATAAAGCCCGCAAAGTCGCTTTAGCTATAGGAAGAGAAATCTAATGAAAGCCAAGATATATCCATCGATTGCCAGCAAAACAGCCATCAGACTACCTTCTAGTAAATCATTGTCTCACCGAGCTATAATTGCAGCCGCTATCGCTGATGGAACCAGTCATATTACCAATATTGACTACAGCGTTGATATTGAAGCGACAATCGAAGCCATGAAACATCTTGGTGCCAGAATTGAAAAACATCCTCATTCATTAACCATCGAAGGTACATCAGATTTCAGATACGATAAAGAGATTATTGATGCCAGAGAATCAGGTTCAACACTACGTTTTCTCATCCCACTTTTCACAATGTGTGATGATATTATCAGTTTTACCGGTTCGAAACGTTTATTCCAAAGACCACTCAATATCTATGAAGAACTCTTTCAAAACCAGGGTCTGACACTAAAATATACTGATGATGGGATTATGATTGATGGCAAACTAAAAAGTGGCGACATTGAAATCAAAGGTAATGTCTCAAGCCAGTTTATTACTGGTCTTCTTTTGACACTGCCACTTGTAGATGGTGATTCTATAATCAGAATTATTCCACCTTTTGAATCGCGTTCATATGTTGATTTAACTTTAGAGATTCTAAATATTTTTGGCATCGATGCATATTATCAGGATGAATATACTATTATTGTCAAAGGTAATCAAAGTTATAAAGCCATAGATTATGATGTTGAAGCGGACTATTCACAACTCGCCTTCTTTGCCTCTTTAGGCTTAATCAATAACGATATCGAGGTCTTGAACCTAAACAGTAATTCTAAACAGGGCGATCGAGTATTTATTGATATAGCTAAGAAAATGAATGGTATAATTCAAAGGGATGATAAGAGTTACCTTTTTAAAAAGAGTTCTCTAAAAGCTGCCAAAATCGATCTTAGTGACTGTCCTGATCTTGGCCCGATGTGCTTCGCACTTGCCTGTATGGCAGATGGTGAGAGTGTTTTTACCGGAGCTTTAAGACTGCGCATCAAGGAATCAGACCGTATCGCAGCCATGGAATGTGAGCTAAGAAAACTGAATCAGCAGATTGAAAGTGATGAAGGTACAGTAATTGTCAAAGGCAAAAGACCACTCATCGCCTTAGATACTCTTGATTCACACAACGACCATCGTATCGTTATGGCTTTAAGTATATTAGCGACTGTTTCAGAAAATGAAGTTATCATCGATCACGCTGAAGCCATTAATAAGAGTTATCCATGTTTCTTTGAAGATTTAAGAAAGTGTAATATTAGAGTAGAACTATATGATTAATCCTGATTTTAAAATTACTATTGTCGGCCTTGGACTGTTGGGCGGAAGTTATGCTATGGGTCTAAGTAAAAAGGGTTATAAAGTTAAAGCTATAGACATCAATAAAGATAATCTTGATTATGCCTTGAATGCTGGATGGATTATCGAAGGAAGTGATGATCCTAGACTCGTTAATGATGCAGATATCGTCATTTTCTGTCTTTATCCTGATACACTCATCAAGTGGTTAAAAACCCACCAGCATGAATTAAAGTCCCATGCCATACTTACTGATGTGACAGGTGTCAAAAGAAGCATTATTTCTAAAATAGATGAGTTCCTCAGGGATGATGTCAGCTTTGTTTATTCACACCCAATGGCTGGTAAAGAAGTATCAGGAGCTAAATATGCTGACACTGAAATATTTAAAAACGCTAATTTCATCATCATTGAAAATGATGACAAAGATGCCATGAAGACAATCAGGGAACTTTCAGAAACGCTTGAATTTGCCAATACGACTGTTCTTGACGCAAAGAGTCATGATGAAATGATTTCCTTTGTATCACAACTGACACACGTTATCGCTGTATGTCTTATGAATACATCTGATAACACTCATCTTAAAGACTATACTGGTGACAGTTTTAGAGATCTCACAAGAATCGCCAAGATTAATGAGAATCTCTGGTATGAACTGTTTATTCAAAACAAAGACATGCTGATAAAAGAGATTGAAGCTTTTATCAAGGAAGTTAATCATTTTAAAGATGTACTAAGTGACGACAATGAAGAAGAGATGAAACGTCTTTTCAGGCAGTCTACTGAAAGAAGAAAGGTATTTGATAAAGAATGAAGATAATGGTTATCAATGGTCCTAACATCAATATGATTGGGATAAGAGAAAAGAATATATATGGAACCATCAGTTTTGATGAGATTATCAGAATGATTAACGATGAGGCAAACAAACGTGGAATTGAAGTAAAATGTCTGCAGTCAAATTACGAAGGACAACTTGTCACCTGGATTCAAGATGCATATTTTGAAAACTATGACGGGATTATCATTAATCCTGGCGCCTATACTCATACAAGTATCGCAATCGCTGATGCGATAAAGGCAATCGCTCCTATTCCAGTAGTTGAAATACACCTTTCTGACATCGATTCACGTGAAGAATTCAGAAAAATCAGTTATCTGACACCTTACTGTATCGCTCAGATTAAAGGACATAAGCATCTTGGTTATATTGAAGCTCTGGATACTTTGAAGGAATATATTAATCAAAAATAAACAGAATAAAAGCACGGTAACTGTAAACTGTTGAATCAGTATACAGTCTCGTGCTTTTTTTAATCTGGTTTATTTTAAAATATCTGCAAGTTTTTCAGTTATATCTTCTTCTTTTAAATATTTACCCAGAGCTACCTTTGGTGAACCGCCACCTGTAACGCCATATTTCTCCTGTAGTTCCTTAAAGATATTACGGGCATTACCTCTCTTTGATAAAACTGCAATATTTAATACACCATC
>JAQXNC010000053.1 GCA_029097145.1 Bacillota bacterium | reverse complement strand
TTTTTACGCCTTTTCTTTCTCTTTTTACGATAAAGACCTTATTCTTGGAAGAATCTTTAAAAAGTAAATCATCCATTGTACCTTTATCGTCCATGATGCCATTCACTAATGCCAGATAATTCTTATGCATCATTCTTTTTTCAATGATTAAAGAGAGTTCTCTGGCACTGTTTTTGTTTAATGCATAAACCATGAGTCCACCAACGTTTTTATCAAGACGATGAACTGGATAGACTTTTAAGTTGAGCTCTTTATTAATTAATTCAGGTAACTCCTTTTCTGAATCGATATTTACTTCCTTGATTACTACTATAAAATCTTCATTTTGATAAATTGTTCGCATATTATTTTCTGTTAAATAATACTAATACTGCATTCGCTGCGACAGCTCCATCATAAACTGCTTTGGCGATTTGTGCCATACCTTTAGTCGCATCACCGACCGCAAAAATACCTTCAATATTTGTCATGCAGTTTTCATCAGTTTCAATCTTGTTTCCGGAAATGAGAATACCCATCTTCTTTGCCAAATCAACACTTCCGGCAACCCCAAGCGCAATAAAAATTCCATCAAATTCTAACTCATTACCGTTTTCAAATCTTATACCACTGACACGATCTTCACCTAATACAGTATCGATTTTATCTTCAATAAGATTAAATTCATGCAATCTTTCATCATTAATTGGATTGGCACCTGTTAATACTGTCAGATCATTTGTCAGATTACTCAAATATGAAGCTTCGTGATATGCATATGATCCATTACCTATTACAGCTATCTTTTTCTTACGGTAGAAAAAGCCATCACACATCGCGCAATATGATACTCCCTGTCCTTCGAAATCCTTAATTCGCTTAATATTTGGTGTATTTCGATATGCTCCGTTGGCTAAGATTATCGCATCAGCCTGATATGTATTATCCTTAGTGATGATATTAAAACTGTTCTCGTATTCGATACTCAATACCTCTTCTTTATACATAGGTATATCAAGATCTTTAGCCTGTTTTATTCCAATATCATATAGTTCTTTGCCACTGATAGATGGTACGCCATAATAGTTATCTATCTGATGAGCGTTAATAAGCGAACTGTTATCGCCATAAATTACACTTACATCAATATTGGCTCTTTTAGCATATAACGCAGAACTGATACCACCTGGACCAGCTCCAATAATAAATAGTTTTTTCATTAGTTTTTTACCTCAATTATATTATAAATTAATAATGCGATATTTTCTCACTTTATGCTTTAATATGTTAGTATTTAGATATGAAATTTTTAAGACTTACTTTTTATTTCTTTTCAGTGATTATAACCTATGTTTCATTAAGTGCCTTTGAATACCTTGTAATAGGCGCTGTAATCGATACATATACGCAATCTTTTCAAATCAAATTCATTGCAATGATCGTATGTCTTTTAATTGTTAATCCAGTTATAGCCTATATTATGACTAGAAATATTGGCAGCGAAGATAGAATCAATGATGATGATATAAAACTAAAATAATCTCATAAGACATAAAAGCATGATAGAATATTAATGATGAAAATTGTAATTGTTGCCGGAGGGAGTGGAGGACATATATATCCTGCACTGACACTCGCTAAAGAACTTATAAATAGAGGACATAAGATAACTTTTATTGGGGCTAACGATAGAATGGAAAAAGAACTCATTCCATCACTTGGCTATGATTTTATAGGCTTGGATACCAAGACAACAAGAGGGGGAGTGTTGCAGAAATTTAACAGTATGTTGTCAATAGCCCACAGTTATAATGAATGTCTGAAGATATTAAAGAATAACTGTGACCTGGTCATAGGTTTTGGTAATTATATAAGTGTGCCGGTTGTTCTAGCTGCCAAGAGACTTAAGATCAAGGTTGTATTACATGAACAGAATTCATTTGTTGGAAGAGCGAATCGTTTTCTGGATATGAAGGCTGATATGATTATCGCATCATATGACGAAAGTCTTAAACAGTTTAAGAATCCAAATACGTATGTGCTTGGTAATCCACAATCAAGTGTAGCGCTTGGTATTAAGGAAGATAAAAAAGTATTAAGTAATCTGGGATTGAATCCTGATATGAAAACAGTAGTGATATTTATGGGTTCACTTGGATCTGAAAGTATTATGAATGTAATGATTGATTATTTTAAACTTTTAGAAAATGTAGATTATCAGATTATTTATGCAACTGGAAAAAAACATTATGCAAAAGTTAAAAATATGCATTTTAATAATGTTTATATTTTTGATGCGATTAATGGAATCGAAGTTATGGCTAACAGTGATTTGTTGATCTCAAGAGCGGGTGCGACTACACTATCTGAGATTACTGCTATTGGGATGCCAAGTATCCTGATTCCATCGCCATATGTGCCAAATAACCATCAGTATCATAATGCAATGGCTCTTGTAAAGAATGATGCAGCGATATTGCTTGAAGAGAAGAATCTTAACCCACAAGAACTTAAAAATATGGTCGATGATTTAATACATGACGATGAAAGACTTAAGGTATTGAGTGAAAATGCTCGAAAAATGGCCAATGACCATGTAATTGAGAATATTATAGACAGGATAGATGAATTATGGAAACAGTAAATTTTTTATCTTCACATGGCGATTTAAAACTGGATGCCAGATTTAGAGATATAACTACTATAAAGATTGGTGGTCCTATTAAATATCTTGTTTCACCATTTGATATTAATCGTTTAAAGATGATAATTACATATCTCAAGGAAGAAAATATCCCGTACAAAGTAATTGGCAGAGGCTCAAATCTGATATGTGGTGATGACTTATATGATGGTTGTGTTATCCGTCTTGAACACCTTGATCACTATAGTTTTGATAATGGTAAGCTGTTTGTTGAAGCGGGAATGATGATTCCAAGACTAGCCAACATGCTGGCTGCGCAGGGTCTTAGCAATCTCGAATTTGCCAGTGGTATTCCAGGGACTTTGGGTGGTCTTGTATTTATGAATGCTGGTGCCTATAAAATGTCAATGTCAGATATCGTTGAATCGGTATTGGTACTGAAAGATGGCGAGATTGTTGAAATGACAAATGAAGAATGTCAGTTTTCATATCGTCATTCAATTTTTCACGAACATCTTGACTGGGTTATTCTGGCAGCGACATTAAATATGAAAAAAGGTAAATCAAAAGAAATAAAGGAACTGATGGCTGATCGATTAAGAAGAAGAAGGGCTACTCAACCTTTAGATAAACCAAGCGCAGGAAGCTGTTTTAAAAATCCTGATGGAGATTTTGCGTGGCGTCTTATTGATGCGGTGGGACTTAGAGGTTATAAGTATCATGGAATACTTGTTTCTGATAAGCATCCAAATTTCATTTTGAATGTTGATGATGCCAGAGCTGATGATTTTATTACGACGACCAATTATATTAGAGCTAAAGTTAAAGATGCATATAATGTCGATTTGATTATGGAAGTGGAGTTATTTAATTGTTAGAAGAAAAGAAAGAGAATATTCTTGAAGACAACTATTATTTAAAAAAACGTAAAAAGGCTCGTTTAAAAACGCGCTTTTTGGCAATTAAGAATCGTTTGTTCATTTTGGGTATTGTCTTTGGTATTCTGATTACAGCTGTACTTTATCTGATGTTGCCATCAAGTGAAGTATTTAAGGTAGTGGTGAAAGGAAATGAATATCTAAAAGATGATTATTACATTAATCTATCTAAGATTAAGGATGGTGATAAATTTCTGCTGGTTAATCTTAATAAAGTTAAAAACCAGATTTCATCATCAAGCATCGTCGATTCAGTTACAGTTAAAAGAAATAACTATAATCTCATTGAAATAAATGTAAAGGAAAAAGAGATAATCGGTTATACATATGAAGTTGAACCGAAGATTCTTTTATCAGATGGTTCAACTATAAATCTTGAAAATGATTATTTGAATGTGATTGCCAGTGTGCCACTGATTGAAGGGTATGATGAAGAAGGTTTAAAACTGATAGCGATTGGTTTTAAAAAGCTGGATCAGAAAATGATTGATGAAATCTCTGAAATACATCGTTATCCATTCAGTTATGACGAGAATATGCTTGAAGTAATTATGCGTGATGGTAATTATCTTTATTTAAGTTATTACAGTCTATCAATGTTGAATGAGTATTATACAATTGCTTCTGGTATTACTGTTACTGAAGACAAGGCTTGTATTTTCTTAGATGAAATGACAAACAGTGGTTATACAAGTGAATGTCCTTATTGGACAAAAATCGAAGAAAAAACCGATGAAATGGACAATTTAACAACCGAGTAATTTTGAAAATCTGAATATATGTTATATAATAATTGAGTTAAAGGAGATTTTTATGTCAATTAAGAGAAAGACAACTTTAGGAAGTATAAAAATATCTGATGATGCGATAGCGACTCTGACTGGTGGAGCAGTAATTGAATGCTATGGCGTCGTTGGTATGACAAGCCAAAAGATGTTCAAAGATGGCTTTAACGAACTATTAAAAAGAGAGAACTATTCCAAAGGTGTAATTATTAAGAATAAAGATAATGGGATTGAAGTTGATTTATATGTTGTAATCGGATATGGTGTTAAGGTTACAGAAGTAATCAATGAAATTCAGAAACGTGTCAAATATACATTAGAAAAGGCTCTGGAACTAGATGTTTTATCAGTTAATGTCTATGTTCAGGGGATTAAGGTAATTGAATAATGAATACAGTTAATGGATTAATATTTAAAGAAATGCTCAGAAGTGGCAATGCGAATCTTTTAAATCATAAAAGTGAGGTTGATGCTTTGAATGTATTCCCAGTACCTGATGGTGATACTGGTACAAATATGTCAATGACCTTCTCTAGTGGTGCTAAGGACGCTCTTGTATGTGATAGTGAAAAAATAACTGATGTCGCTAAAGCTTTATCAAGAGGATTACTGATGGGTGCCAGAGGAAACAGTGGTGTAATCACATCACAGATTTTCCGTGGTTTTTATCAGTATGTCGATGGTAAAGATGAGATTACAACCGCTGAACTGGCAGCTGCCTTTGAAAATGGTGCACGTGTTGCCTATAAGGCTATCATGAAACCGGTTGAAGGTACTATTCTGACAGTTATTCGTGAAGCCAGCTGGTATGCCAATCACTATACAACAGAAAATCCAGAGATTACTGTTGAAGAATATTTCGCAAGATTAATAGATTATGCAAGAGAATCTCTTGATCATACACCAGAATTATTACCGGTTTTAAAAGAAGTCGGCGTTGTTGACAGTGGTGGTGCAGGATTACTATTTATCTTAGAAGGTATGAAAGCTTACCTGGATGGTAAACCTATCGAAGCTCAAGAAGTCAAGGAAGAATCAAACTATAATCCAGCACTCGACATTGAAAATGATGAATTTGGATACTGTACTGAGTTTATAATCCGTTTGGCTGAAGAATATGTCAACTTTGATGAAAACCGTTTAAAGAATAAACTTGCAGCAATCGGTGAATCACTGGTTGTAGTAAAAGATGATGATATTGTTAAGGTTCATGTCCATACTCTAAAGCCTGGAGATGCACTGAATATTGGTCAAAGATATGGTGAATTTATCAAGTTAAAGATTGAAAACATGCAAGAACAGCATTCAGCTTTAACTGCTGCGCCAAAAGAAGAAACTAAAAAACCTCAAGAAAAGAAGAAATATGCCGTGATTTCAGTCAGCGCTGGTAAGGGACTCGAAGATTTGTTTAAGGAATTGAGATGCGATGTGGTTATCGGCGGTGGACAGACAATGAATCCATCATGCGAAAGCTTTGTTGAAAATATCAATAATGTTAATGCTGAACATATTATTATTCTGCCAAACAATTCTAATATTATTCTGGCAGCTAATCAGGCTAAAGACATATTAAGTGATCTTGATATCCATGTTATAGAGACAAAATCAATACAGGAAGGTATTGCAGCTATCAGTATGTTTAATCCTGAAACTGATATCGATACCAATATAGAAGAAATGAATACAGCTAAGGCTAATGTACAGTCAGGATCTCTTACATACGCGATTAAGGATACAATGTTCAATGGTGTTGAAGTTAAGACTGGTGATTTTATCGCTATGACTAATAAGACTATTGTCGCATCAAATAAAGATAAACTGACAAGTGTCTTTGCCTTACTTGATGAGATGTTTAAAAAGGAAGATGCTGAACTGATGACAGTTATTGCTGGCGAAGATGCAACAGATGATGAAGTCAACAAAGTTGAAGAATACATCGAAAATAATTCGGATTTAGAAGTTGAAGTTATCAGAGGAGATCAGCCGGTATATTCATTCTTAATCGGTGTAGAATAGTCACAAAATGAGCATAGTTTAAAAGCTATGCTATTTTTATTATGTATAATATAGGTATGTTAGAAATACAAAAGTTAAAACTGACACCAAAACGTCTTGAAACAGTTAAAAAACTTGGATTAAATACGACTGAAGACATTATCAGTTATTATCCTGTGCGTTATGAAAATTATGAAATAACACCATTTGCAGAGTTTAGTGCTAATGAAAGAGTTGTTTTTGTTGGTGAGATTATTACAGTTCCTTCGGTTTATCGATATGGCAGGAATAATTCGATTACAAGATTCAAAGTTCTAATCGAAGAAGAATATGTAATTACATTAACGATATTTAACCGTCCATATGCCAGGATGCTTAAAACATACGAGAAAATTGTCGTTGTTGGTAAATATGAAGGTCATAATAAGGTAACAGTAATAAATTATTATGCAAAGAATCCAGAAGATGTTTTGGGTATTGTTCCAGTTTATGCTCTGAAAGAGGGGATAACCCAGAATGATATCCGTAAAATTATTGCGTTCACGCTGAATAAAACAGATAATGAACTCATAGATGATATACCAGAAGCATTTATGAATCGACATGGACTTATAGGCTATAAGGAAGCTATTTTAGAGATTCATAATCCATCTTCTAAACAGTTACTGATTAAGGCGATTACAAGACTAAAATATCAGGAATTTCTGGAATTTTATCTTTCGATATATATGATGACTAAAGATATCAATCTGAAAGTTAAGGAACCAAAAAGATTCGATATGTCAAAGATTGAAAAGCTTATCAGCAGTTTTGAATTTAACCTAACAGATGATCAGAAGAGTTGCCTTGATGATATTTTTAATGACTTGCAAAGTGACAAACTGATGTATCGTCTTGTAGAAGGTGAGGTTGGTTCAGGGAAAACAGTTATCGCACTACTTGCACTATATGCCACATTCCTTTCGGGTTATAAAGGCGCAATGATGGTACC
>JAQXNC010000052.1 GCA_029097145.1 Bacillota bacterium | reverse complement strand
GAAGTTGATGACGAAGGCAATCCTCATGCATTGTTTAATACCCATAAAGCAAAACCAGGTCAAGTTTTGGACTCGACCAAAACGGACGGATCGGTAGTTGACTTTAAGGCTTATAACGAAGATGTTTTCGCTTTATATGACGAAGATACAGGAGATGTAATTTTAAAGGACAATTCTTTGAAACTTTTTACATTGGAAGATGATGAGCCTGTGAAGGTTGAAATTTATTTCTGGCTTGAAGGTTGTGATGAAGATTGTGCTAATAATCTGGTTGGACAGTCGCTTGAAACGCTGAGTATCAAATTCGTGGGGAAGGTAAGATGAAAAGGGTGATATTATCATTGATAGCATTAACAGTAGCACTTATCACATTAACCGCATCGACATATGCGTGGTTTTCATTGCGTAATTCAGTCGACACTGAAATGCTGACAGGTAAGGTCAGCAGTAATGAAATTGCACTACTAATTTCAAACGATGGATTATCTTATGATGTCGAATGTGAATTGAAACCTGATATTATTGCAGATGAATTGCTTCCGGTTTCGACATATGATTTAGAGAAATTCTATAAGCCGTTATCTCAAACGGAAATCGTTGAGACCTATCAAGTTGCAGATTGGGAAAATCGCTTAATAAAGGGTTCTATATATCTGAAGAGCGATGAAGACTGTGATATATACTTAGAGGAAGTTTCTGTGAATGATTCTTCCTATGGATTAAGACTAGGATTAAAGACTGATAATGTATTTATCTTTAACCTTGATAATAAAACAAACCCTGACGCATCTTTAACTATTGTTGAAGAGAATATGGTGGTTAAAGAAATTGCAAATAATTATCCTGTATATATTCAAGATCCATCACAAAAGATCGATAATAATCTGCTTTACCATCTGACTAAGGATGAACCTCTAAAGATAGATTATTACATTTATCTTGAAGGTTGTGATATTAATTGCGTTAAAAACATTATTGGAAGTGAACTCTTGCTAAGTATGAGTTTTAGAGGTGAAAGATGAGAAGGATAGCATTGTCTTTCATATTGTTGTTAATCGTTTTAACAGCAATCATATCAAGCACTTATGCATGGTTTATTCAAAATACAAGCGTCAGTACTTCGACTATCAAGGCAACAATCGGGGATGAGAATGTCAAAATTCTTATAGGAAATAGTCCTGACGATTTAAGCGATCAGGAATTTGAACTCATCAATTTAAACGAAAGCAAAGAACTTTATCCAGTTTCAACCGCTGACCTCAAAACATTTATTAAGATGGCTGGTGCAGGCTCTACAAAAACTTCCTTTGAAATTGTTGATGAAGATTATTTTCACGCCAAGTTATACCTGAAGGCTGTTTCTGAATATGACAAGACTGTTTCGTTATATTTGAACGATAATATGTTCAGTGCTTCAGGAGATATATTAAATGCTGGACGTTTAGGATTTCTAATAGATGGAGAGCCTTATATTTTTGAAACGTCCGACCTAAATAACGAAGTGCAGACAGACAATACTTATATAGGCGGAGTTCTTGTAAAAGGGGTGTTAATCTACGAGAATGATAAATTTTCCTACAAAGACTTCACACCATTATCTCTGGACAATTCTGTCATTAAAGATACTTACCCTGAATTTCACTTTGATATTGATACGAATAAGTTATATGAAATTGATATTTTCTTCTATTTGGAAGGAACTGATCCCGATTGTAATGAATACGTGGAACTTGAAGATGTTGAAATGCACATTTCTTTAACAGGAGTGATATCATGAACAAACTCAGAAATTTACTTTTTGTAGTATTAACATTACTGGTACTTACCGGATCTTCTCTTGCATGGTTTACATTAACTGATACTGGAAGGGTATCTACAATGTCATTAGAAATAACCGGTGGATCAGAATTACGATTTGATATTGAAGAACATGATAACTTCAATGATTATCTTAAGACCATTCCCATGAACAGATTAATAGATAATGAAATTAGTCTGGAACCTGTAACAACTTACGACGGGGTGAATTATGTATATGAGGATGGCAGTCCTTCCGAGGCTTATTATAAAATTGACTTATACTTTATTTCGTCAAAAGACATGGATGTGTATCTTGATAAGGAAACAATTTTAAACTCTGAAACTCCAGGTCTTATCAGTTCTATACGTTTATCATTTGAATCAGAGGACATTATAACCTACGATCCAGATATGTCTTATTCTGAAGAGTATCTTACAGATAAACTATTTAGTCTTGAAGCGAATGTCAGCAAGAAAGTAATAATGAGGATATGGTTTGAAGGTACTGATCCAGAATGCACAAATGATTTAAAAGGAAAAACATTCTCAATTAAGTTTAAATTCACAGGATCTGAATAAATTAATAACATCTGAAGTTAATCAGATGTTTTGTTTTATAAAAAGTCATTTTACCCCTCAAAACAGCCTATTCTCCTGTTTCATTTAGGAGGAGTTTTTCTTATACCGAAAAAAGTCGGAAAGTAATATATCTCATATGATAGAATAAGAGAGGATTAATATATGGACGTTCAGATTAAGACATTAAATGTTGGACAGGCAATGTGTTCAGTCGCATTCGCTGAAAATAATGCTGTTTTCTTTGATAGCGGTAACGACGACGCACTCGGTGATTTAGAGAAGGTGTTTGCCGAAGGGAAAATTGAGCATTGTTCTTTTGTTATATCGCATTTAGATGATGATCATGTTGGTGGTTTGATCGAACTTTTAAAAAGATATCCAGACAAGCCAATTATCGATGAAATTTATATTCCTGAACGAGGCGATGGAACAGATACTGAAAATTATAATAAACTGCGAAAGTTAATTTATCAGAATGAAGCCATCCTCTCTACTAAGGAACTATTAAAAATCAACCCTGACGAAAAAAAGCTATTTTCAAAGGCTACAGACAGAAAATATAAAAATCCTCCAAAATTCCATCTAGTTGAAAAGTTTAAGCCAAAAGATGATTTTGAACTTTTGTATCTTAAATATTTAGTATACTTGCAAAACGGTGGTGGAGATGACATTACCGCCATCAAAAAACTTTATGAACAAAAAGGTGTTGAAATAGACGAAGCCGATATCTATAAAGACATTGCAAAATATGCTGAAAAAATCTGTAGTGAACATAATGTTAATTTCCGGTCAATAAAGTTTGACACCGTCAAACCTGGCGAAACTAAAGTTGTTCAAATGTATAATATCGGTCTTGTCGAAATGATGAAACCTGATTATGATGGCAAATATGAGAATGAAAATCATAACACCATGATTGCCTTTCTAACTGCCAATAAAAACAAATTATGTTTTCCAGGTGACATCCCGGCAGAAAAAGAAAGAAATATCCTTGCCCGGATCATGTATAACCACAAATGTATTTATATGATTGTTCCGCATCATGGAGCAAAGGGTTCAAGTACCAAGGACTTCATTTTAGCAATAAATCCAAATGTTTCCGTTGTCCAAGCTAAAAAAGGTAAATATGGTCATCCGTCTGAGACTACACTGATTAATTTTAATAAGTGGGGTAAATGTATTATCAATCAAGAAGATGTTAAGGAAATAACAGTTATTTTAAAAGAAGATGGTCAAGCGTATCTGAAAATCGAAGAATTGAGCAAGATAATGAGATCAAAAGAGATTGAAAAGAAAATGGGCAAGGTAATTGCCGATATCGAAAACAAATGCATACAATATTTTTGCAGTCATAACGAGATACAGTTGATTCAAAGATTTTCCGAAGCTGACACGATGGAAAAAGCCGTTATGATCCCAGACCTGGAGCTCCAGAGAAAATATCGAGATGCTTTATACATGTGTGAGGCTGTTGATGAATTTCTTACAAACGGTATTAGCATTGATGATGATACAATTGTCAAAATGTTTATCGACAAAAATGGGCAGATTAAGAAATTTGAGAATGATGATATGCAATTAGAATATGTCATTTCAAAGGCGTATGAAGTACAAGAATATCAAAAATATAATCCAGTTAAATAATGGTAAGAGATGAGTAGAATATAACGTATAAAAGAAAGAGGTGCAATAATGAAAGCATACAGAATTCACATTGGGGACAAGGTTTATGGTAAGGAATATCTTGATCTTAATACAAAAAGAATGATCGAAAAAGGACAAGTAATTGAAATTAAAAATCGCCCATATCTGAAAGATGGAATGCTATATGTTCCTGAATTAGATGTGATCATCGACGAGTCTGAAAGATATGAAATTAACCGTAAATTAAACGAACTAACTATGATCGAAACGGATTGTGGTCATCGTCTAAAACACTTAAACGAAATGACTCGTGAAGAAAGAAGTTTGATGTTTGACCTGCAAGACGAGTATGACAACTTCTTCAAGAAGGAAATCAAATTCGTTCCATACGGAAAAGAGTTAGAATATTTCGAATCGCTCAAAAAGAGATAATATATCTCTTTTTATCATCTTTAAAAGAATATAACCAAATTAAAAACATCTGAATTTAATCAGATGTTTTGTTTTATGAAGTCCTTTTTCAATTTAATATGGATAGAGATTGTTGGTCTAGACTGTTTGATGTCTTGTCTTCGAAAACTGGCAATACCTTCGTTTATCGAGAGATCGTTTGCTCTTATAAAAAATATATGACCAGCAGAATACCTCGATACATCAAAACCTCCTCGTTTCTTTTTAGGAGTTAGGTGGGATATAGGTATCGAGATATTTTCTTCGCCACCTATAATCTTCTGCAAATATTTAAGACAGACTGGCTCCATGGGATTTCGCCCAACAGGTCTGATTTCAGAACCTTGAAAATCGAATACATTTTCTACGTTGTGAATCAGGAATAATTTCTTTCTGTGAGGCATAACAATGAAGTCTATCCCATTGATATCCATATAGCGTCGAACATCTTTTTCATAATTACCCTCAATCTTGATATTTTTTCCTATATAATCGAGGATATTGTAGCCTTCAACTTTTGTCGATAAATCAGGAAAATTAGCCTTCAGACTATCGCTCGGATACAGATTACCATCTTCATCAATATTCAGGTCGAATTCTCCAGCCTTGGCACTTTGTTCTTTAAATTCCAAAACGTATTTCTCGCTTTGGAATATTAACTCAGCGTCGCCAGGATGTTGATTTGAACCGAACTGTAAAATCATATTGAAGTTAAATCTTTTAGCGATATTGGCAGTCATTAGGCATTCATTAATTGAACCACATTGAAGAGGTGATCCGGTTTCAAAATGACATGTTAACATATGATATAAATTCGGATAATCTTCTTGATACATCAGGAAATCTGGTTGCGAAGTCTTCAAGCACTTTTTATATGCCTTATATACCTTGCTCTTTCTTAATGAAAATGGAACTTCATTTTTGGAAAATAAATTGATAACTTTCTCTAAATCTTTCATAACCCTCTCTTTCGTGTGAAAGATTTTACATTTGAGAAATAGTCGAAATTAAAAGCGGGAGTAGTACCCGCTTTATCTGTTAAAAAAGTGATTATTATGAATTTGATTGAGGATATCAGTTTTGTAATTTAATTCATCTAAAAAGACTTTGTTTAGTTGTTTGCGATATTTATCACTAAACTTTACGTTTTCTTGCATCTTTCCTGCATTCTTTTTGTATACCAAACATTGTTCTTCAGCTTCTATCATCTCGTCGACAATTGCTTCAACATCAGCATATATTAATGGTATGTCTAATAATAATGAGAGAGGGTAGGTAATACCGCCATCGTAAATTCGCCACCACCAATATGCGAATGAAGAATTAATCAATCCGTATGCCAGTTTCAAATCAGATTCACTCTTGAAGCATAAGGTATACTTACCGGTTCTGTCTAAGTCTTTCTTGGTAGAGACCGTAAAGTATCTGCATGAATTTGGAATGCATAATTTGTATTCGCTATTATCAACCAGCAGATCTTTTAACTTTTTCCCCGATGACTTCCATTTATTTAATAAGAGAATATCATTACACTTTGCAAATGCCGCTTCTTCATCTGACACTTTCTGGTAATCCGATAATGTGCCTTCTAATACCGCTTTGTTTAATAGATCTTTACGCTCTTCGTTTTTAAAACGGATTAAAGGTGAGCATCGATATCCTTTGTTTCCTTTTGATGAAACGGTAATAGCGGCACGCACAGAATTTGATGTATTTGAATTAAATACCCCATATTTTCTGCCGGCGAAAATATTGCCTGGAACATTGTCGAATGAAACAATGAAGCCTTCGTGATTATTCATTTTTTGTCGTAAAGAGTAGAACTTATTTCCGCCGATAAATGAGTAAGGTGTAATGATGACTGATGATGTGCTCTGATCTAAAATTTTCTCCATGATTGCTGAGTAAAAATCTTTACTGTCTTTAATGACATCAGTTACGATCCAATTATTAGGAATATCAGTAATTTTGAAATAAGGCGGATTTGAAATAACTTTTGCTTTTTCAGGCAGGTTACATTCTTTATCTAGAAAATCTCCAACACAAGCATTGATCTTTGATACATATTCCTTACCATATTTAACTCCGATTGCATTGACACATAAAGACATTGCTGTTGGATCGTTATCATATAAAAAGACTCTTCCTTCCGACAATAACTTAAGTGTTTCATCTTTGCCGATAACATCAAAATACGCCATAATCAGATTGCCTGTACCACAGCAGACATCACAAATATTATCACCTTCAAGAGGGGCAAGCCATTCACTCATCAGGCATGCTACATCGTAAGGAGTATAATATTGACCTGATTTCTTTTTACTGTCTTTATCATTAGCAAGTTCTCGTTCATATAGGTCGCCGAGGTCATCGATATTTTCGATACCGGCATAACATTTTTCAATATATTCGTTCCAATCTTTCATACAAGATGATACTCAATCTTGGTAGATATAAAACGCATATTGAGATAAAATCTGTAATATCTTTTAGGAACGGAGAAGAAAGAATATCAATTTCTTTATATTTAGGTAAATCGCTTTTTGTTGGTATTAAACTATAAAAAAATAGTATAA
>JAQXNC010000051.1 GCA_029097145.1 Bacillota bacterium | reverse complement strand
AATGATCCTTTAAAACCAGCAGTGACCAGTGGTATCCGTCTTGGCAGTGCTGCGATGACTACAAGAGGCTTTAAGGAAGCAGAATTTATTAAAACTGGCGAATTAATCTTAAAGGTATTAAAGAATAAAGATAATGAAGCTATTCTCGATGAAGTCAGAAAAGAAGTTATTGAACTGACTGATCGATTCCCATATCAACCATATTAGGAGGAAAAGTCAATAACCCAACGGCTAAAGCCGTGGACTTGCGAAAAGTAAGTCCTTGTTGATTAGACTAAGTGCTTCGAGCACTACATTATCTAGGAATATATAGGCACCAAGGGATGTTTAGCCAAGTCCCTTGCCCTGCGGTATATGTCTAAACAGTTCTGATGGGTAGGAACAGTGATATATACATCAAACCCTAGATAACATTGTCGATGGCTACATTACAGTCGAAAGACTGAGTTACTCATTAAATTGAGTTAGAAGGAGGTTTATGCAGTTAGCGTATGTATTAAACATTGATGGATTGCCACTTATGCCAACTCATAAACTTGGTAAGGTGAGACATCTTATAAAAGATGGTCGAGCAAAAATTATTAAACGCAATCCGTTTACTATACAGTTGAATTACGAGTGTGAGAATTATACTCAAGATGTAACGCTAGGTGTTGATGCAGGGTCTAAACATATTGGATTAAGTATATCAACTAAAAAGGAAGAGTTATATTGTTCCGATGTCGAACTTCGTGATGATATCGTTGAATTAATATCAACCCGCAGAGAAGCCAAAAGGACAAGGCGCAACCGCTTAAGATATCGCCCTAGGCGATTCGATAATCGCATTGCGGCTAAAAAGGAAGGATGGCTGGCACCATCTGTTAGGCATAAGATCGATTCACATCTAAAAGTGATTGAAGATATACATAAGGTTTTACCGATTAATAAAATTGTTGTTGAAGTGGCTGCTTTTGACACTCAGTTGTTGAAAGCCGAAGGTAAAACCATATCAGGTAGTGAATACCAGCAGGGCGAAATGTTAGGCTTTAATACTCGTGAATATGTACTTTTTAGAGATAATCATAAATGTCAACATTGTCATGGTAAATCCAAGGACAAAGTTTTAGAAGTTCATCATCTTGAAAGCCGTAAAACTGGCGGTAATGCACCAAATAATCTGATTACCTTATGTAAAACCTGTCATGAGAAATACCATAAAGGCGAAATAGAACTAAAACAAAAACGAGGTACTAAATATAATGATGCGACCTTTATGGGTATCATGAGATGGCGATTATACGACGAATTAAAGGCTATATATCCAAATGTCAAACTAACTTATGGCTATATCACTAAATCTAATCGTATCAAGTATGGTTTGGCTAAGGAACATTATAACGATGCTTACTGTATCGCTGGTAATTTTAACGCTAAACCTTTAGATACTGTTATTTATCAGAAGAAGGTTAGATGTCATAATCGTCAGATACATAAAGTAAATCTATTAAAAGGAGGTAAAAGAAAAGCCAATCAGGCGCCTTACATTGTTAAGGGGTTTAGATTGTTTGATAAAGTCAAATATCAGGATATTGAAGCCTTCATCTTCGGTAGAAGGTCATCTGGATATTTTGATATCAGAAAACTGGATGGTACTAAAATCGGTGCATCCATAAACTATAAAAAACTGGAATTGCTGGAAGCAAGGAGTAATTATTTAAAGGAAGAAAGGAATAGGCAATTCCTCCCAATGGTTGAAGCCATGGGTTTCCTTGCCTGAATTTTATGAAAAGACCTATCTATGTAATTGGACATAAAAATCCAGACACTGATTCAATTGTATCGGCTATTGCCTATGCCAATTTTAAGCGCGAACTTGGCTATGATGCCATAGCTGGCAGATTAGGAGGTGTCAGTTCAGAAACTGAATATCTCTTAAAGAAGTTTGGCTTTGAAGAACCATTAAATCTTTTTAGTGCCAAATGTATTCTGAAGGAAATTGATCTTGATAACGCCTATCTGATTGATAAGAGTCTGACAATCAAGGAAGCTCTTGATTTAATAGTTGGTGGTATTAACCGTTCAATTTTTATTGCAGATAAAGAAAAGCATCTTGAAGGGATTGTTTCAGTTGATGATCTGACTGATCTTTGGACTTCCAGTGAAAATAAGATGGCAGAGATGCTGTCAACGGCTTCATTTGATGATATCGTCAAGACATTAAAGGCTGATGTCATATATCGTGATGAACACTTTATCATCAATGGTAAACTGGACTTCTATCCAACTTATGAGACTAAGATTCATAAAGGAGCGATTGTTGTCGTTAATAACTCACCAGAGATTCAAAGACATTGTCTTGATGAAAAGATTTCACTCTTAGTTATTGTGGGTGAGAGCTGGATTGATGATGTGACTCTGAAGAAAGCCAAGGATAATCATGTATCAGTTATCTCGACAAGACTGTCACCTCTAGCGGTATCACAACTGATATTCCAGTCACCTTCAGTTGAGAATATTATGACTCCAAAAGAGAAAGTAATATCATTTTCAACCCGTGATACTGTAGATGAAGCCAGTGTTAAAATGTCTAAATCAAGATTTCATGCCTATCCGGTATTAAATCATAAAGGACAGATTGTCGGTTCTATTGGCAGATATCATCTTCTAAATTATGAAAAGAAACGTTTTATTCTGGTTGACCACAATGAAGTCAGTCAGAGTATTAATGATATCGATTATGGTGAAGTGATAGAGGTTGTCGATCATCACCGTTTTGGTGGTCTTGAAACCATTAATCCGGTAACTATCACAACGATGGTAGTGGGTGCGACATGTACTATTGTAGCTATGAAATATCTTGACAGTAAGGTTGAACTGACCAAGAATATGGCAGGTCTTTTGTTAGGTGGTATTATCGCTGATACTATGAGTTTTAAATCACCAACGACAACCCAGATTGATATCGATATGGCTCATCGATTAGAAGAGATCAGTGGCTGTACAATTAAAGAACTCAGTGAAGGTTTAATCGCTTCAAGTGAATCAATTCTGAATAAGCGTAATATCGATATTATGTATTCAGACTTTAAGGAATTTACAATTCATGGACTTAAACTCGGTTTATCACAGACACAGGTTAAGTCATTTGAAGAGTTTGAGAAGATTAAGGAAAAACTCAGTGAATATATTGATGAAGTATGCACAACTCAGAAATATGATTTACTGCTGGTAATGTTTACAATTCCTAATGGCAGTGGTTCTTATTTCCTATATAGTGGTAATAAGAAAGCTCTTGTTGAAGAAGCCTTTGAGGGTATTATGGATGAAAACAATTACGCTCCTGAAGTTATCTCACGTAAGAAACAGGTATTGCCACGTATTATCAGTGTACTTGAAAGGAATAAGTAATTATGAATACATACCAGTTAGCCCGTTTAATGGACTGTCTTCTGATTGATCCAGAAATGTCTTCATTTGGATTGATACAGATGGCTAATGTATCTAAGGATTATCATATTCGTTCAGTTATCTGTTATTCAAACGGGATATCTGTTTTGAAGAATGCCTTAAGGAATACAGATACAGCTGTAAATGCCATGATTGGTTTTCCTTATGGGCAACAGATGATTAATGAGAAGGTTTATGAAGCTAATATGTGTTATCAAAATGGTGCTGATGAAGTCAGTTTTGTACCTTCATATCTTTCAATTAGAGACCGTAATCATACCCATATTGAAGAAGAAATGACCAGGATGCTGGGGGTTGCGACAAGATATGGTAAAAAGATGAATGTCGTAATTGATCCATCACTTTTCAGTGCTGATGAACTGTCAAAGATATCAAGAATGGTTAAGAAATATGGTTTTGATTCAATGATGATTCTATCTAATGGATTAACCGAAGATGATCTGATTATTATCCGTTCAACTACTAATCGTGAAATCAGACTGGAAGTATTGGGTGAGATGTCATTTGAATCAATGACAGCTTTAGTTAAATGTGGTGTCAGTCGTTTTGGAATGTCACGACCAGAGATGATAATCAGGGATTATGGAGATAAATATGGAAGATAGTATTCTTTTTGTGCACGCTCATATCGTAATTGATGGCAACAAGGAAGTACTTGATGGGGCTATAGCTTTTAAGGATACTATTGAAGATGTCTATTATCATCTTAATGATAAGATATTAAAGAAATATGAAGGCAGGATATATGACCTTAAAGGTCTTATCATAATGCCTTCTTTTGTGAATATTGGACATACAGAAGATGATGGAATATATGATGATGGGGTTGATGTAAGATATAAAGATCAGATTCTGATTCATCGTACTTCTAAAGATGAAGATTATGATGGTCTTATTGCCCCATATGACAGCAATCTTAAGGATTATGATGTGGTCTTAGATCTTTTTCATACTCATGAGAAGTTTGATCATCAAAAGCCGACATTAATTAATGATGCCTTTAATAATAAGTCATATGTAAGTGTATCAATTGATGATATCCATGATGATGTCTTATGGTTTATTCTAAGAGTAATTGATAGAAAGAAACTGATTATTACTGGTGATCTGCAAGAGTCAGATATCATTAAACGTCTGAAGAAATTTAATGTCGCTAATACCGATATTGTCTTATATCGTGGGATAAATCTTTTAAGACTTCTAGGGTATAAAAGAAGTGGCGAGCTTAAAAGAGGGATGGAGGCATCATTTGATATCTATGACAAAGACCTGCAACTGTTATATCGTATAAATAAGGGTGAGTATCTGAAAGGGGGAGAGTAAATGGCATATATAGTACAGCTGATTATCTATTTTATCTGTTTCTTTATCTGTCTATATGCTTTAAGAGCTGTTGATTTTAATCGCCTGATCAGGAAAAACCGGGTATATGAAGCTCAGGTTCTATATATAATTATCGGCATGATTATGGCCTATATCCTATGCAAGTTTATTCTTTGCCTAACTTACAGGACGTTTATGCTATAATTGAGAAGTTAGGAGAATGAAATGAATCTTGTGATAGGAGCTTTACCTTATTTTGGCATTGCCTTTATATTATCTTTACTGATGGTACCAATTGCCAAGAAAATAGGTTTCGCTTTAGGTATATATGCTGTTGAAAATAAAAGAACTGTCCATCATGGTAAAATAGTCCGTTTTGGAGCTTTAGCTATCTTTTTATCATTTGTGATTACAATGTCTTTACTGGTAAAGGCTGATAAGACTATTAATGCAATTATGATTGGGGGGCTGATTGTCTTTTTGGGCGGCGTTCTTGATGATATGTTTGATTTAAGACCAATTGTCAAACTGGTCTTTATCATGGTTGGAGCCTTAATCCCAATTATCTTTGGTGGTATTCAGCTTGAAGTTATCTCACTGCCATTTATCACCATCGATATCAGAGCTATATCTTTCTTAGTATCCTT
>JAQXNC010000050.1 GCA_029097145.1 Bacillota bacterium | reverse complement strand
AATGGAGGACTGGCTATTCAGGGAGGTCTTGTGGCTGCTCTTTTATACAGTTACTACTTCGCAAAGAAAAGAGGTCTGTCATTCCTGAGGCTGGCTGATGCGGTCCTGCCGAATGTCTTATTATCGCAAGCTATTGGCAGGTGGGGTAATTTTGTCAATCAGGAATGCCATGGCGCAGTGGTTGATGAGTCATATTATGATGGTATATTATCTTTTATCAAGGAAGGCATGTGTATTAACGGAACATATTATGAACCGATGTTTTTCTATGAGAGTGTCTTATGTATTGTCGGTTTTATTCTTATTGTCTTTATATTAAAAAGACACCAGAATAAACGTGGTGATCTGGCTTATGCATATCTCATGTGGTATGGATTAATCAGATTCTTTATTGAGGGACATCGTACAGATTCTTTAATGTTTGGACCATTAAAGATGGCTCAGCTGACATCTTTAGCCTTCATTATTATTGGGGCTTTAGGTTATCTTGGTCTATATAACCGTTTTATAAAAGAGACTAAACCAACAGTGCTTTTTGATCTGGATGGGACAATCTTAGATACTCAAAATGGTATTATTAAGACTTATCATCATATCTTTGATAAATACGGTAAAGAGTTCACTAAGGAGATGGAAACTGAAGTACTGGGTCCATCACTGGTATCAATCTTCTCTAAATACTTTGATGATAAAGATCCAAATGAACTGGCTGAAGAATATCGCATATACAATAAAGAAATCTTCAAGAGCGTCAATAAACCGATGGATCATGCGATTGATATGCTGAAGACCTTGAAGGAAGAAGGATATCATACCGGGGTTGTCTCAACCAAATATCATGATGTGGTAAAGATGAATCTTGAACTCTATGATATGAATCAGTATATTGATGATATTGTGGGAGCTGATGAAGTTAAGAAGGATAAACCAGATGCTGAAGGGATTAATCTGATATTAAAGCGTAATAGATGGTATCGTGATGGTTTAATCTATGTTGGAGACAGTGTAACTGATATAGCAGCTGGAAAGAATGCTGGAGCCTATACTATTGGTTATTACTTTAATCCTAATAAGAAAGATAAGCTTGATGAAGCTTTAGCTAATGAATATACTGATGATTTAAATGATATTCTAAAGACAGTTAAAAAGGATATTTACTTTACTGAAAATCTGAGTTAATTATAAAATATGTATTAATTATTAAGTTGTATCAGATAAATATTTAAAGGATATAAGTGTTTTGATATAATATTTAAGAAAAAGAGGAGGTTCACCCTATGGTAACTATACTAAATCATCCACTGATTACACATAAGTTAACTCAGATGCGTAAAGAAGAAACAAAGACTAAGGATTTTAAGCAGAATCTTGATGAAATTGCTGGATTAATGGCTTATGAAGTATGCCGTGACTTACCGGTTAAACCAGTAACTATCAAGACACCAGTAGCTGAATGTCAGACATATGAATTATTGAATGATATCGTTTTAATTCCAATTCTGCGTGCAGGTTTAGGGCTTGTAAATGGTATTAATGATTTAATTCCTACAGCTAAAGTTGGTTTCATTGGTTTATATCGTGATGAAGAAACACTGGAACCACATGAATATTTCGCTAAATTCCCATCTAATCTGGCTGATGCGGTTAATCTGGTATTAGATCCTATGCTGGCAACAGGTGGAAGTGCCAAGGCTGCAATTGATATGATTAAGGCCAGAGGTGCTAAGAATATTAAACTTGTATGTTTAGTAGGTGCACCAGAAGGCGTTAGAGCGATTGAGAAGGCTCATCCTGATGTAGATATCTATCTGGCTGCTTTAGATGATCATTTAAATGAAAAAGGTTATATCGTTCCTGGTTTAGGTGATGCAGGAGATAGAATCTTCGGTACAAAATAATAACTTATGGAGAGTATCAGTAAATGTTGATACTCTTTTTCTTTGTGAGATGCGAGCTTTATGATAAAATAATCACGTGAAGATGAGATTTGGCATAATAGGTTTAGGTAAGATATCCGACAGGATTGCTAAGGGGATAGAATGTTCTGAATACGGAACACTTTATGCAGTAGCCTCAAGATCATATGAAAAAGCTCTGGATTTTAAAAACAGACATCATGCTGAAATAGCTTATGGCAGCTATGAAGAACTGCTTAATGATCCAAATGTTGATATTGTCTATATAGCTACCATTAATCAGAATCATTATGAATTAATTAAGATGTGTGCTGATCATGGGAAGAATATTATTTGTGAGAAACCTTTAGTTAAGGACTATGAAGAAACTAAAGAGATATATGCCTATGCCAAGCTTAAAAGAGTGTTCCTGATGGAAGCACAGAAAGCCTGCTTTACCAACCTTACAAGAAAGATCAGAAGTATTATCAGTGATGGAGTTATTGGTAAGATTGAATCAATTAAGGCTTCATACTGTATGAATGCTGATTATGTAAGTGATCACTGGGTGATGGATAAGATATATGGTGGGGTTATGAAGGATATTGGTGTATATCCTTTGGCTTATGCCAATCTTATTGCAGATGCGAAGATTAGGGATGTTGATGTGACATCAGTTAAAAGAGAAAAAGGTACTGATGTCAGAGTTGAATTAAAAGTAAAATATGCCAATAATGTCATTGCTTATCTCATGGCCAGCTTCAGAGATGAAATGACCAATTATGCAGTTATTAAAGGTACCAGAGGTACGATAATTGTTGAAAACTTCTGGAAGAATAATAAAGCGACTTTAACAGTAGGCAGGAATATGATTAATATAGAGGTGGAACAGGAATCAGAATTCCAGGCTGAAATAGATCATGCATGTATGTGTATTATGAATGGTTTTAAAAAGAGTCTTGTCTATGGCAGAGAAGCCAGTATTAAGGTTGCAGAGATTGTAGACATGGTTAAGAATATTCAAAGTTAAGCCCTAAACAGGGCTTTTTACAGTTTGCGCGCCATGGGCGCACTCTAACGGGTGAAAGTCCCGAACACGCCCAGATAGTGGGAAGTGTATAGCTGAACAGCAAGGGTGTCCATCGTGAGGTGGAATCTGAAGGAAGCTGTAAGCAAATCTCTGGTCCGACGGACAGAAATCACATACAAGGCTAGGCTACGAGAGATAAGTTGGCTGTAAGCAACGAAGTCTAATAACTATCACGTTTGTAGTAGCAGAGTAGATGTGGCGGATATATGGAGAGAAAGAGCGTGCACCTTAAGCGTGGAGGTCTCACAGAGGTTCCATTAGCCTAGTAACAACTAACTGTGAGAAGTCAGCCGAGCCCATAGTAGTGAAGAAGTTTCTGTAATGGAGATGGAGCGAAGGGGTGAACATTCAATAAGTTTGAGTATGTCTCGTATTGCAGAAGAGATAACATCTGCCGTATCCAATCGGGATAAAGATGGTCAAATCAAGCGAGACGGAAAGGAAAGAACGCATGGACACAAGTAATCTAATGGAGCAGATACTATCTAGCGATAATCTCAACAGAGCATATCTGCAAGTCGTACGAAACAAAGGTGCAGAGGGAGTGGACAAAATGAAGTACACAGAACTTAGGGAACATCTTGTAAGAAACGGCGAAAACATCAAAGAACAGTTGAGGACAAGAAAATATAAACCTCAGCCAGTACGAAGAGTGGAGATACCAAAGCCCGATGGCGGTGTCAGAAACTTAGGAGTACCAACAGTAACAGACAGATTCATACAACAAGCCATCGCACAGGTATTAACACCAATCTATGAGGAACAGTTTCATGACCATAGTTACGGGTTTAGACCTAATAGATGTGCACAACAAGCAATCATAACGGCATTAGATATGATGAATGATGGTAATGATTGGATTGTAGATATTGACCTAGAAAAGTTCTTTGACACAGTGAATCATGACAAGCTGATGACTATCATTGGCAGAACCATCAAAGATGGAGATGTCATCTCTATTATAAGGAAATATCTTGTCAGTGGAATAATGATTGATGATGAGTACGAGGACTCTATTGTGGGTACACCACAAGGGGGAAATCTTTCACCATTATTGGCAAACATCATGCTTAATGAACTTGACAAGGAAATGGAAAAGAGAGGGCTTAACTTTGTGCGATATGCAGATGATTGCATTATCATGGTTAAAAGTGAAATGTCTGCAAACAGAGTCATGAGAAATATCTCACGATTTATTGAAGAGAAACTAGGACTCAAGGTCAATATGACTAAGAGTAAAGTAGACAGACCAAGTGGGCTTAAATACCTTGGGTTTGGGTTTTACTTTGACCCAAGAGCACACCAATACATGGCAAAACCACATGCAAAATCGGTAATGAAGTTTAAGAAGAGAATGAAAGAACTCACTTGTCGCAGTTGGGGCGTCAGCAATAGCTATAAAGTGGTGAAACTTAACCAGCTTATCAGAGGTTGGATAAACTACTTCAAGATAGGTAGTATGAAAACTCTTTGCATAGATATGGATAGACATATCAGATATAGACTTCGTATGTGCATATGGAAACAATGGAAAACTCCACAGAATCGCGAAAAGAACCTAGTTAAGCTTGGAATTGATAGAAACACCGCAAGACGAGTTGCATACACAGGTCGACGAATAGCCTATGTCTGTAATAAAGGTGCTGTGAACGTCGCAATAAACAATAAAAGACTAGCCTCATTTGGACTAGTCTCAATGTTAGATTACTACACCGA
>JAQXNC010000049.1 GCA_029097145.1 Bacillota bacterium | reverse complement strand
ATCTCAATTTTATTACGACCATCATTTTTAGCATTGTATAAAGCCTTATCACTTAATTCATATAACTGATTAAAGCTCATATGATCTTTAGCAATAGCTGCACCCATTGAAATAGATGCGCTCTCGTCAGTAGTCTTGAGAATAAATGAAACCTTATCAAATATTTGTAAAGCACGTTCTTTAATCTGTTCATCCTTTACATCATTACTGAATGATATGGCTATTGCGAATTCATCTCCACCCATACGACAGGCATTATCATCAATACGCAAAGTTGACTGAATCGCCTGGGCTGCCAGAATCAGGAATTTATCTCCATTATAATGACCGTATGAATCATTATAGTATTTGAAATGATCAAGATCAGCCATAATCATCATTGTCTTTGTACGTTTGCTGTTGAGCTTCTTTTCAACTTCTTTTTTGAAGGAATTATGATTAAGAAGACCGGTCAGAGAATCATACTGAAACATTCTTTCATAATTTGTCAGTTGAATCTGAGCTTTCTTTTCAATTTCATCACTGACTATACGCATACTGTATGTCTTACGGATATCGACAATAATTATTTCTGATCTCTCACCTCTAATTGCAGAATCATAATACAATCTTCCGATACATAAAACAGTCATTATTCTTCCATCACTACATAGAATACGGTGTTCAAGTAACACCAGTGGATTTTCTGAAAGTTCTTTTCTGACATCCAGTTCATACTCAGCTCGATCATCTTCGACAATAATGTCAATCTGTTTCATTTTATGACGTTTTATATAATCAAGTGAATATCCTGTCATCTTAACAAAACTGTCATCGACATCAACGATATAATTATTTGAATCCAGAATATATCTGGCATATGGTACCGGATGAATCATACCATTGGCAATTTTATCTTTGCTCAACTCAATTGTATGATTAACAGAATCATTCTGATCAGGCTCACCATCTATTTCAAGCATCCTGACAAATTCATTGACTATCATTGGATCAAACTGTGTGCCTGAGCAGCTGAGAAGTTCATTAATAGCCATATTCGGGCTCATAGCCTTACGATATGAACGGTTATTTGTCATCGCATCATAGGCATCAACAACAGAAATTACTCTTGATAGCATTGGGATTTCTTCACCAGATAATCCATCAGGATATCCATTACCATCCCAGCGTTCATGATGATGTCTGATCTCGGTTGCAATAACCTTCAGTTCGCTGTTA
Source organism: Bacillota bacterium (assembly GCA_029097145.1). Lineage (GTDB taxonomy): Bacteria > Bacillota_I > Bacilli_A > Erysipelotrichales > Erysipelotrichaceae > JAHHTG01. The sequence continues at coordinate 15,706 of JAQXNC010000049.1, read as the reverse complement.
CTCTTAGCTATTTCATAACCTTTAATCGCATGTGTCTTAAGAATATTCCATTCCTCAACCGTAAGTTTACCTGGTTTATTCAATATCTCAAGTGGTATGCCAATTTTACCAATATCGTGTAACAGACAAAGAAGTGAAAGATGACTGAGTTCAATATCGTTGAGTCCAATACGTTTTCCAAGACTGTTTCCCAAAGCCTGAGTTCTTTTAACATGTAGTTCAGTATCACTGTCACATTCTTCTAATGCACGTATTAGAGATGTCAACATATCAGAATGAATTGATTCCTTATCCAGAAGCTTTTTGGATTTCATGGCAGCTGTAACTTTAGCGATAACCTTCAGAATATCATCATTATCAACTTTTGACATCGCCCACTGAAACTTTCCATCGTATTCTTTTCTAATCACGCTGATACAGTTTTCGACCTCCAACTCATTGGCGTTCACAATTGCTAAAAGATTGGCTTCAAGTCCTCTGATAAAATAGGCATCCTTCGGAAACTTATCGCGCATTAATATAGCCAGATTTCTAATCTGTTCATTTCCATAATTAATACCAAAATTACTGTTAATAATTGATAAACTATTAATATCAATTATTACAACAACCTTATTTTCAAAGAGTTTCTTATTACCTGAACTATACATCACAAAACTGTCCCAGTTCTGAAATCCTGAAAGCAGATCGGTTTCAAGCACAGCGTCTGTAAAGACATATAACTGCCCTGTAATCTGGCCATTAGAATTCCTGATTCTCTTAAAATCATAGCGAATTGGACGGTTAACGTTATTATGGCGAATAACTCTCTGCAAAGATATTCTATCATTGGTTAAATTATCAATATTGATTCCAAGGTCATAACATTTAATAAAATCATCCATATGGTAACACTCATCAGAATCAATACCACCTAAGAGTTCAACAGCTTTCTGATTAAACAGAATCAGATTGTCATTATAATCAAAAAGCACAATACCCTGTCCAATATTTTCAAAAACATTCTTCTTCAGACTGTTTAACATACCATGACTCGAATAGTTAAAACATGTCCAGTACAGAAGAAAACTGACAATACTGTAACAGAGAATCGAATAATCAAAAAGATTGTAGATTGTACCTTTTGGAAAAAACAGGAAAAGAGCGTTAATAAATACTACCAGCAAAATACCAACGACCGCAAAAATATACTGAGTACGGTATTCTTTTGGGGTATTGAAAATCTTCTTTAGCAGTAAGTAAATATTCACAAAAACCAGAATATATGTATACAAAAGATGCATCCAATATAGGATACCCATATCATAACTGTATGATGCGATTATATAATCACGATAAACATAGTGTAATACTATCTCATTAAATGGATTGATTGCAAATATAACAACTTCAAACACCGCATAAAGAAAGGCGATTTTTATTAGTGTTATACCATATTTCCTGAATGATCCCTTGGTAAAATAAACCATGAAAATCAAAAGGCACAACAACATTATATCGATACTGACAAAATAAATACTGGACAAAACCGACATATAAAAGTAGGAGTCAATCATAAGACTTCCAAGATAGCTTAAATCAACGATAGCTGCAAAAATGCAGGCTGCTCCAAGATATCTGCCAGTGCTCTTCTTTTTAAAAAAGCACATTATAGATAAGAGGACATCTGTTAATGCAATTATCAGTGAAATATTAATATATATATCAATAAATAATCTGTCCATATTCTACAAGAAAAGTATAAAAGAATTTACAAATGAATTCAATTATATCAAAAGAAAAGCAGGATAACCTGCTTATTTTGTGTTGTCTGTGATGTGTTTATCAAGAAGTTTCATATGTTTTTTTGATAGTTCATTATACTTCTGACTCAAAGTATCATCACCTTTGTTTTTATACATCATCGAAATCAGAAACTCGTTAACACCCTTATATATATCATCGAGTTTTTCAGTCTCTTCTAATAAAAAATCAAGATATTTATAACCTTTAAGGGCATAGACATCATAGATGCATTCAGCTTCCTGTTTCATCTTCTCATTATCTAATGTATTAACCTTATCCAGGTATTTTTTGGCATTATCATAGTCTTTTTCGTAGATGAAATAATTAAAGCCTTTCATATAGACTTCTTCTTTCTGTTTTTTATTTAGACGATGTCTGTCAAATTCTTCGAAGCATTTTGCAATCATCTCTTTATCATTTCGCATAATTGCACTATTTAATCTTAGGTAATCGATATTAAAAGGAGCGAAGAAAAACTGCGTAACCTTTGAAGACAGCAGTTTATCAAGCTTTTCGAAGTCTTTCTGTTTTAAAGTATTTATCAGTAAATCATAACGCCTTCTTTTGAAATACATACGAATCAGCGCCATTGATGATGCAATACATAGACACAGTAAAATAAAAATGAGTTGTTGTTTTGTCATATACAATCCCCTTCTTTTGCCTTTTTAATTATACAGAAATTAAATAATAATAAACAGTCTGACTTTAAAAACCTGATATTTAAATGCTATAATTCATAAAAAGGAGTTTTTATGGCGAGAAAAGTTAATAATGACCTTGTAGGTCGCAGTATATATGTCGACAACAAAGGACGTGCTGTCTACTACTCAAAAAGAGAGAAAAGAGGTTACCGCATCCGCAATGAAGATGCCAGTAAATTTAAGGCGCTGGAATCAAGATATCTTTACGGTATTCTGGCATTCCTTGTCGCATGTTTCCTGTTTGATTTAGATATCATAATTTCAATCTGTCTTGGGTTATTTGTAGCCTTAACTATAGAGTGGCGTTTTAGACAATTCCTTAAAAATTGCACAATTATTGAAGGTTATGAACCAAATGGTAATCCCACTTTGTCATTCACAACAGATGACAGCTATCAAAAACTTGGTACAAATGCTATTTTATTTATAATCCTTGGTCTGTTGCTGATGATTAACGCATACTTTTCACCTCAGATATCTGAAAACATTAAAATGACGCTTGTCAGTGATGTAGCAGGAGTTTTAGCTATCCTATATGGATTAAAATTTCTGTATATCATGTATAAAAAATACCGTAAAGAAAAACAGTAAATTAAAATGCATATTTTTAAAGTTGATATCCTTTAGAAATATGCATTTATTTTTTTAGAATAAACTCTTTGTATTTGATATCTTTAGATGTTCATAGGCTTTTTGAGTGACAATTCGTCCTCTTGGTGTTCGATTAACAAATCCAATCTGCATTAGATATGGTTCATAAACATCTTCAAGTGTCATTGTCTCTTCGCCAATAGCGCTGGCTAAAGCTTCCAGTCCAACAGGTCCACCCTTAAATCTTTCAATAATACCTTTCAGATAACGGATATCAACACTATCAAGCCCTAATGAATCCACTTTAAGACGATTAAGAGCTTCATTAGTCAAATTAAGGTCTATATGTCCATCATTTAATACTAAGCCAAAGTCTCTTACTCTTCTAAAGAGTCGATTGGCAATTCGAGGAGTTCCTCTTGAACGTTTAGCTATTTCCTTGACAGCTATATCATCAGCTTCTGTATTGTATACTCTGGCTGTGCGTTTTAGGATGCTCTCAAGCTCTTCATTGGTATAATACTCTAGCTTTGATACAATACCGAAACGATCACGAAGTGGTGATGAAATATCACCTGCACGTGTCGTAGCTCCTACAAGCGTAAACGGAGGAAGATCAAGCCTGATCGATCTTGTCCCACTATCCTTACCAACTACGATATCAATACAGAAATCTTCCATTGCTGGATACAATACTTCTTCTACTTGTTTTGGTAAACGATGAATCTCATCAATAAATAATATATCGCCAGCTTCAAGAGTTGAAAGAATCGCTGCCAGATCACCACTTCTTTCAATTGATGGTCCACTGGTCACGCGGACTTTGGTGCCCATTTCATTAGCCAGGATATAAGCCAGGGTTGTTTTACCAAGCCCTGGTGGACCATATAATAATACATGATCCAGACTTTCATCACGCATTTTTGCAGCTTCGATAAAGATTTTCAGATTTTCCTTAAGATTCTTCTGGCCAACATATTCACTTAAATACTGTGGTCTTAAAGAAATGTCTTCATCCAATGAATCTGCATTCTGCGACATTAATCTTTCTTCTACCATATTTTTATCTCTGTTTCAACAATAATCCAAGTGCCTTTTTAATATATTCATCAGTACTTAGATTCTCTTCCTTTATCTTCTTCATTACCGGATTGATCTCATTAGCTTTATAACCAAGAGCCTTCAAGGCATCATAGACATCATCAAGTTTTGGATCGTGTTTTTCTTCAACACCAGTTTCTACAAGTTTACCCTTAAGGTCCAGAATAATCTGTGATGCAGTCTTGGCACCAATGCCTGGCATTTTCTTCATAAATGCAACATCATTATTTTCAATTGCTGTCACTATCTTGCCAACACTCTCTTTAGCCAGCATATTTGACGCAATCTTTGGTCCTAATCCCTTAACAGATATGAGTTTAATGAATAAGTCATATTCTTCAAGACTTAGAAAACCAAACAGACTAATCTCATCTTCGCGTACATTCTGATAAGTATAGATTGTTATTTCTTCACCAAGATGCAGATATTCGGGGCGGTTAAATGCTATTCTGAAACCAATTCCATTACAGTCCAATAATACATAATCCATACCTATCGCATGGACTTTTCCTCTTACAAAACCTATCATGTATCTATTATAAGCGACCTTCAATATTAAAGTAAAGTTTTAAAAAAGAGTACATAATGTACTCTCAATCACATTAGAAAGACAACCGCAACATAGTGTGATATACTTGCCAACACTATGAATATATGCCATATAAAATGAGCATATGGAAATTTCTTGGCATAAAAGAAGACACCTACGGTATAGAATACTCCTCCGAGTAATATCATCACAAAGAATGGTAATGATGCATTCTTTATTAATGTTGGAATGATAATGACTGCAAGCCAGCCCATTACCATATAAAGTATCATCGAAAGTATCTTATGATGATTCTTGGATATTGAAGTCAGAAGAATACCTGAGATAACCGCAATCCATTCAACAGCCAGAATGATATAGGCTTTTAGACCATCAACAGTTGTAAGCAGTATTGGCGTATACGTCCCAGCTATCGCAACATAGATAAAACAGTGATCAAGTTTGCGCATCACATACTTTTGATTTGATCCAAATTCCATTGAATGATATATACATGACCCAAGAAACATCAGGAATATGGAAATCATATAAATCGATATCCCAATCGCCTTGACAAGTCCTCCTGTAAATAAAGAATAAATAATTGAAAATGGCATCATCAGTAAACATAATGCAGCCATAACACCATGACTGACAGAATTGCCCACCTCTTCACCAAAAGACAATTTAATCATATTCTTCATCGATTCTTTCTGCATATTATTCCTCGTCTACAAAGTCAAAACCATAGTCTTTAATATATACACGATCTCCGTCTTTACAGCCTTTAGCACGTAATGCATCATCGACACGCATTTTTGATAAAGCCCTTGAAAAACGCAGAACACTGTCATCATCCTTAAAGTTCACCTTGGCAAACAGACGTTCAATCTTTTCACCTTCAACTCTAAAGACACCATTACCTTCGTTAACAACTTCAAATTCATCATTAACAGGTTCAAATTTATATACAATTTCTTCCTTAGACTTATCCTCATCATATATTGGAAAAGCCGGTGTTTCCTTAAGTAGAGCCTCAAGACGGAACAGCACATCATCGAGTCCCTCATGAATAATAGTGGTAGTTTCAAATACTTCGACATCTGGATATTTAGCTTTAAAGCGTGCAAGATTATCTAAAGCGTCATCAAGATCCATCTTGTTGGCTACAACTATCTGTGGACGTTTGCGCAGATTAACCGGATATTTTTCCAGTTCATTGTTTATGATTTCGTAATCATTTAATGGATCACGACCATCATTAGCACCCATATCAACAACATGTAATATTACACGACATCTCTCAATATGTTTTAAGAATTCATGTCCAAGACCTTTACCATCAGCTGCACCTTCAATAAGTCCTGGCAGATCAGCCATGACAAAACTGTATCCATCCTTAACTCTTACAAGCCCCAGCTGCGGTTTTAAAGTCGTAAATGGATAATCAGCTATTTCTGGTTTGGCTTTTGATACAACACTTAACAGTGTTGATTTACCAACGCTTGGGAATCCAACCAGTCCTACATCAGCCAATAACTTAAGTTCAACTATTACTTCACGGCTTTCACCAGCCTCACCCATCTTGGCATATTCGGGAGCACTGTTTCTGCTGGTCGCAAAATGTTGGTTACCTTTACCACCTTTACCGCCTTTGCAGATAATAGCTCTTTCATTGGCTTCAGTAAGATCAGCCAAAAGTTCACCCGTTTGAGCGTCTTTGACAATTGTACCACTAGGTACTTTTACAATGACATCTGGCGCTGATTCACCATGCATCTTTGAATTTTTGCCTTTTTCACCATTTCTGGCCGTAATCTGTTTTTCATATCTTAAATCAAGTAAGGTAGATTTATTGGTATCGACTTCAAAAATGATTGAACCACCCTTGCCACCATCACCACCTGAAGGTCCACCTAGGGGAACATATTTTTCTCTACGGAAGGCGACTAATCCATCTCCGCCATTTCCAGCTTTTAATTTAAGTTTTACTTTATCTATAAACATTTTGTCACCTCACGTTTTAAAAAAGCCCGTGATGGGCTTTAATTTTTTATGCAATTGGATATACAGAAACCTTCTTGCCAGTCTTACCTAAACGTTCAAACTTGACAATTCCATCAACGCAAGAGAATAAAGTATCATCTCCACCCTTCATAACGTTTGTACCTGGATGAATTTTAGTTCCTCTTTGACGGTATAGGATTGATCCTGCTGTTGCAAATTCTCCATCTGATTTCTTAGCTCCAAGACGTTTTGAGTGTGAATCACGACCATTCTTAGTAGAACCAACACCCTTCTTAGAAGCGAAATACTGGATATTTAAAACGAACTTCATTTGTGTTTTCTCCTTTCATCAATTTTAATGTATTGACTATAAGATTCCTCAATTGTTTTTAACTGGAGAATCGCAAGTTCCAGATAATTATCAGTTTTATCGTTGATTTCAGATAATTCAATTTCAATCTGATTATCTTCGACACTGATATTTGCCTGTTTGTCAACCATATCAATAGCGTTCATTAATCCAAAAACGATTGAACTAACTCCTGCACATATCAGATCTCTGCCATAATCATCACTCATTGCATGTCCCTTGACGAGCAGGTAATTGTAATGATTATCACAAGATCCATAATAAACATGAATCATTAAGCGTTGATACTTTCAACAGTTAACTTAGTAAATGGTTGACGATGACCTTGCTTTCTTCTTGTAGAACCTTTCTTTGCCTTATACTTGAAGATAACAATTTTCTTGTCCTTGCCCTGTTTTTCAACTTTGCAAGTAACTGTTGCTCCTTCAACATAAGGATGACCAAGAGTTAAACCACTGTTTTCAAGTGCAACAATCTTGTCAAAAGTATAAGTTTCACCTTCATTTACGTCTAATTTTTCAACGAAAATTACTGATCCTTCTTCTACTCTAAGCTGTTTACCGCCAGTTTCGATTACTGCGTACATTCTTTAGCACCTCCCTGTTTTCTAATCTTAAGACGCGCCATTGAGGTAGTTTATAACTTTAAAACCTCTTTTGAGCGGTTATAGACCCGCAAAGGGGGCTACAACACATGAATGATACCATAATTAATTCTTTTATACAAGCTTATTTAGCCTTTTTAATCATCATTTTGATGATTTCTTTATCAGTTTCTTTCATTCCATCTTTAGCCAGTCTTGAGATGTTCGAAATCGTATTTTCAACACCTTTCAGCACCAGTCCATCGCCATCTTTAAACTCCTGATGATTGACATACATATAGTATCCAAGTATACCTGCATCAACAGCAGTCTGAATCTTAGCAGCACAGCTGGCTTTTGCACCATCACACACCATTCCTGATACAATCGCCAGAGCATTGACAATAGTATGGCATATCGTTATCAGATCATGTGTCTCAAGATATGCAATACCCGCTCCGGCACCAACACCAGCAGATGTCGCACCACAGAAAGCACTTAATCTTCCAATTCCACTTTTAAGATGAATCGTCACCAGGTCAGATAAAGCAAGAGCCCGATATAAATCTTCCATGGATGCACCAATACCATTTGACCATACAACCACTGGTAAAGATGCAGTTATTCCCTGATTACCACTTCCAGATACAATGATAACTGGCAAATCGCAGCCATTCATCCTCGCATCACTGGCAGCAGCTGCATATGCCTTGGCTCTTATTTTTATATCATCACCATAAGTTTTTAATAGAACTTTACCTATATTAGCTCCATAATCTCCATTTAACCCTTTTTCAGCAATATTCATATTACACGATATCTGCTTATCAAGCATATCTTTGATATCTTCTATTCTTACTTCATTTACGAATTCAAATATCTCTTCAACCGACATCGAAATTTCTGTATGACTATCTTCGTTCACGATTTCCTTATCAATCAGAACTTCGTCATTAACTGATGCATGTACGATATTCGTATGACTGTTAACTATTCTCGTATAAGCTGTATCATGTCCTTTTTTAAATACCATAATGATATCAAAGATGTATGGTGAATCAGATATACCGACATTTATGATATGGCTATCTAAATAATCTTTAATCTTATCAATGTCCTCATCTTTTACATCCTCGATAACTTCCAGGACCTTGTCCTTATTACCGGCGATAACCCCAGCTGCAATAGCCGCTTCAATTCCCTTCATACCTTTAGTATTTGGTACCACAACACTCTTAACGTTTTTAAGAATATTGCCCGATACCATCACCTCAATCTCATCCGGTACACCTTTAAGTAAATCTCTTGTATAACTTGCAAGATATGCCAGAGCAATCGGTTCAGTACAACCCATTGCCGGAATCAGTTCACTTTTTAAGACATTCAAATATTTGTTATATCTTTCTTTAATCATATATTCTCCTGAAGATGTAAAAATTATTTTACACTATTTTGACAAATCATAAAAGTTATCCCCATCAACAATAATAGGTTTTAAAACTCTTGTCTTAGTCATCGGTCCTCTTTTTAGACGACACAAAAATCTTGTCGATTCATTTTTATTTTTATCATAGACCATTTTCATTATCTGAATATTATATTTATATTCAAGACACTTACCATAGAATTCACTAAAACGCTGTGTCGGATAAATGACATATGCATAGCCATTATCTTTTAAAAGTCTTTTAAAAGCCGTAAACAGTTCATTAATATTAAGTTCTTTTTCAAACATCGCTGTTCTTTTATATTCATTTAAACGCGGGTTATTATTTTCGAAAAACGGTGGATTAGTAATGATGATGTCAAATGGATCATGCTTAAAATCCTGGACCCTGACACATTTAAGTGTTGCCTTTACATTATTCTCTTTCAGATTCAATGACGCAAGTGATATAGCTTCATCAAAGATATCAATTCCGCAAAGACTTAAGGGTTCTCTTATCGAAGCATATAACAGTAAGGCTCCATTATTTGTCCCGATATCAAGGACATTTAATCCTTTTCTAAAATCCAGAAATTCTCCCAGTAATACCGTATCAGTATTGATACAGAACATCTCATCATCCTGATATATTTTAAAATCTGTATTTCTTATGTAATCTTTATTCGTCTTCTTCATAATCTCTTGATAATTCAAAATAGAAAGTTGATCCTTCGTTTACTTTTGATATTACTCCATATCTGGCTTTATGAGCTTCAAGGATTGCCTTGACTATTGCTAATCCCAGACCAGTAGATTTAATATCTCTTTTAAATCCTTTATCAATTTTATAATATCTATCCCAGATATAAGGTAAATCTTCTTCGTTAATTCCCGATCCATAGTCTCTGATTTCAAAACGCAGTTTATCTTCACTGTTGATAATCGACATATCAATAATGGAATTATCGTATGAATGATTGATTGCATTTGACAAGAAGTTAGATATAACCTGTGATATTTTTATCTCATCTGCCCAGACAAATGCACTTTCCAGTCGGGCATTGATAGTTATATTACGCTTTTTAAGTATTGAATCATACAGCTCAATAATATCTAATGCTGCTTCTTTAATATCGAAATTATCTCGATTAAGTACGATATATCCTGCTTCCATTTGTGATAGTTCACGCATATCAACAACCAGTCTATCAAGATAATCAGCTTCTTTAATAATGACATTCAAGTGTTCGTTTCGCTTTTGAGGATCATCACCCGATATATCTCTTATCATTTCGCTATAAGCTTTTATCATAGTCAGAGGTGTCTTAATATCATGTGAGACATTGGCTACCAGATCTTTCCTCAGTTCGTTCATCTTTGATAGTTTATTTGTTGCATTATTTAAAGTATCTGCCAGATCATTGATCTCACTGAACGAATCTCCTTTAAAACTGGCACTATAGTCTCCATTTACCAGTTTATCAGCTTCTTTTTTCATTTTAACTATTGGTAATGAAAGCTTATTTGTCAAAAATAGTGAAATAACTACAGCTATCATCGCAATCAATACTGCAATCAGAAAATACTGTTTAGCAAAAAAACCAATCAGCGAATCAACAGGTTCCAGCTCTGTATTAATAAAAAGATAATAGTTGGCAAGATCACTTTTAATCAGTGAACCATATATCAGCATATCTCTTGATGAGATTTCACTGGTAACAGTTCTTGAATAGGTGTTTTCATTCCTTAGTGCTTCCATCAGATAATCAGGATTCTTACTGAGTATAAAGGTATTGTTGTCGAGAGTTATTTCATGACTAAACATGCACGTCGCTCCCAGTGCATCACTTTGATAAATAATCTGTCCATTATCATTAATGATATATGCACAGGCACGATTATTTAGAATAGATTTAAATGCAGCATCGGTATTGGCTTTACTGACATTACCATTTTCAAGCAGTTCATCAATAATTGTATCAGCCAATACCTCAATTGTCTTAAGGCGATCATTACGATAATATGGTCTGATTAAAGCTGTCTGTAAAACACCAAGAACCAGAAGTATCATCATTGATAATCCAAAAAGACATAGCCAGATATTAAACCTTATCCCCTTAAGATTTAACTTCAAACTTGTACCCCATTCCTCTTACAGTTACGATATAATCGCGATATTTACTGCCAAGATTATGTCTTAACATCTTAATATGTGTATCAACAGTGCGATCATCACCATAATAATCATAATTCCATACGGCATATAACAGTTTTTCTCTTGAAAGAGCGATATTACGATTAGTAGCCATATATATCAGTAAATCGATTTCTTTTGGCGTCAATGGCAGACGTTCGTCATTGATTGTCACAACCCTTCCTAGAACATCAATCTTGAGTTCATCAAACACCAGAACCTCGCCTTCACTTTTTTTACGTCTGTCAAGACACACCTTCACTCTTGCCATCAGTTCCTTAGGTGAAAAAGGTTTAGTTACATAGTCATCAACACCGACATCAAATCCAAACAGTTTATCATGTTCCTCCTGTCTTGCACTGAGCATAATAATCGGAACATCCTTTAATTCCTTAATTCTTCGACATGTCGCAAAACCATCAAGTCTTGGCATCATGATATCCAGAATCACTATATCAATATTATCCTTTTCAAAGATTTCAAGTGCCTCAATCCCATCATTAGCTTCAACAACATCATAACCAGAAATAACAGCATATTCTCTGACTACTTCACGAATCATTACTTCATCATCGACAATCATTAATTTCGCCATATCAATCACCTCTTCATCCTTAATACCTTTACGATACAGGAACCATCTTTTTCAACATTTCCTTCAAAATAGATATATTTACCCTTAGAATCCCTAAGTATTTCTTCATATCGAGCATATATAGATGCATGAACCACAAGATCCATTGTCTCTGTATCATCGCTGACTTTCAAAAAGCACATCCTGTCATGGTTCTTTGTAATATATTCTCTAAAAGATAACACATAACCAAAAGCTTTGATATATCCTCTCTCATATATCAGTTCGCTTAAAACTTTAGTATCAATCTGATACTGTTACTTAAGTTCAAAAATCGGATTAACAGAAAAATTAAAACCAAGTACTTCTTTTTCTTTATTAACCAGTTCCTTAACATCTTCCTTAACATTAATAATTTTCATTTTAAACATTGGATTATTGAGATCAAGGAAAGTTTCATCTTTTTTAAGCGCATCATTAAGATTTACAAGCATCGTTTTACGACTCAGACCAAAACAGTCAAAAGCCCCACCTGAAATAAGACTTTCAATCACATTTCGACCAGCATATTTCCTGATGCGTACCACAGCATCTTCGAAGTCACGATATATTCCATGCAGATTACGTTCTTCAAGAATTCCCTTTAAAGACACACTGCCTACATTTTTTATGATACTAAGAGGCATTCTGATAGCACCATCTTCAATAATATAGCATTCATATGAACGATTAATATCAGGTCCAATAATCTTCTGAGATATCTTTAAACATTCGCTGATGTATTCGAAAGTCTTTGATTGAGCGCCTATAACACCATTTAAGAGAGCCTTATAAAAGTACTGTGGATAATTAGCCTTCAGATATGAGAGTTCATAGGCAACCCTGGCATAAGCAATCGAGTGTGATTTATTAAAACCATAATTAGCGAACTTAAGAATCATATCATAAATCTTATGGGCAACTTCTTCACTAATATTATTTTTAATAGCGCCCTTAATAAAATCTTCTTCAAGCCCCTTAAGTTCATCCATTTTCTTTTTAGACATAGCCTTACGCAGAATATCAGCCTTGCCATAACTGAATGATGACAATTCTCTGGCGATACTCATAATCTGTTCCTGATAGACAATGATACCCGATGTCTCCTTTAATATCGGCACCAGTTTTGGATGCAGGTAAGTGATATCTTCAGGATGCATACGATTATGTAAAAATGATGGAATGTTTTCCATTGGTCCTGGACGATACAAAGCTATAGTTAAAGCTATATCTTCAAATGTCTTTGGCTGCATCTTTCTTATCAGTGACTGAATACCTCCAGATTCCAGCTGGAATATTCCCAATGTTCTGACATCACAAAGCATATCAAAGGTTTTTTTATCATTAAGTGGGATAAGTGCCAGATTAAAATCCTGGTCTTTCTTAATGTCATCTGTTATTTCTGAAATAATACTCAGATTCTTCAAAGCCAAAAAATCCATCTTTATGAGTCCAATATCTTCAAGATATTCCATGGTATATCCGGTTGAATATAAATCATTTTCTATCTTCAGTAATGGCAAAACATCATCAAGTTCAATCCTGGACATCACAATACCTGCGGCATGAGTAGAATAGTGTCTTGGCAATCCTTCAAGTTTTAACGAGAGTTCAAACAGTTCTCTGGTCTTATCGTTATACGAAACTCTTTCTTTAAAGATTCTTGAAGTATTATAGGCGTTAATCAGGGTTATTTTAGGATCATTTGGCAAAGCCTTAACAAGCAATCCGATATTATCATATTTCAATACACGGGCTACATCTCTTAAAACCTGACGAGCCTGCATTGTGCCATATGTAACGATATGTGCCACATGCTTATCGCCATATTTATTCTTGACATATTCAATTACTTCATCACGTCGGTTATCAGGAAAATCGACGTCGATATCTGGCATACTGATTCTTTGAGGATTAAGAAATCTCTCAAAGATTAACCCATATCTGATTGGATCAATCTCCGTAATCCCAAGACAATAAGATACTAAAGATCCAGCTGCCGACCCTCTTCCAGGTCCGACATAAATACCATTACGTTTTGCATATCTGATAAAATCATAAACAATCAGAAAATAGTTCTCAAAATGCATCGAGATTATCACTTTAAGTTCATAGTTCAGACGGCTTTTGTATTCAGGCCTATCCTGTCCCTTTAAACGTTTATAAAGACCCGCCCGCGATAAATTGATGAGATAATCTTTTGGACTTACACCGTTTGGACATTCATAGACAGGTAATGAGGTCTTATCGAATTCCATTTTGACATTACACATGGAAGCGATGTAATCACTCATTACAATTTCATCCTGTGTAAAGTATCTAGCCATTTCCTGGGCATCTAGAATATGATGTCCCCTTTCATCTGTCAGATCCTTATCATCAATTGTCTTCTTATCCTTTATCGCTCTTAGAACCTTATAGGCTTCATAATCTTCACTTTCAAGATAAAAAGCCTTATTCATCATAAAAGTTTTTATCCCTTCTTTTTGAGCAGCTTCACGTATTCTTGAATTAAGATTACGCATATCCTCATAATAAACTGAAGAGATGCCAATATAGAATTCACCAAACAGATGTTTAAGCTTACCGATGGTATCATCAGAAAAATTATAGAAAAAGCGTGAATCACTTGAAATCACTACTATTACATCATTCAAGTAGCCTTTTAAAAGACTGAAATCCAGAGTTTCGCTTACGGTATTAATATATGTAGATAACTTCATCAGATTCTTAAGGCCATTATCATTTCTGGCAAAAAGCACAATATCATGTATTTCATCTGTTTTTACCATCACTTCAAGTCCAAAGACAGCCTTGATATTTTCTTTAGTCAGTTTACGATAAATAGCCATGCATCCATTCATGTTGTGGTCAACAATTCCCACACTAAAAAAACCCAGATCTTTAATCTTTCTGATAAGGTCATCAGTTTTTATGACACTTTCAAGAATTGAAAATGAACTTCTTACATATAGCGGTGTTGCCATAGCATAATTATACCTTAAAATGTGTTATCATAATAAATGTAATGGAGGTATTTATTAATGAAGACTGCATATATTACAGATAGCGGTACTGGATACTCTATGGATTTTATGGCAAAAAAGGGTATTTTCAGTTTACCTTTGCAGATAGAAATTAACGGAAAGAATTATTTTGACCTTGAACAGATCACAAACAATGAGGTACTTGAATGCCTTAGAAGAGATGATAAGATATCCACTTCTCTACCATCACTTGGACTGATTGATGATCTGATTAAAAAAATAAAGGAACAGGGATTTGATAATATCATCGCTGTTCCTATATGCAATGGATTGAGTGGTACCATCAATGCATTAAATATGACTGCCCATCAGTATTTAATCCCAATTAAATGTATTGATAATTATGTCACAGCTGAGCTTGAACGTTATCTTATTGAATTTATCAAGGACAGCAGAGAACATAACGTCGATGATGAGGCAATATTTAAAACAGTTGATGAAATTATTGATTCTGCCAATACAATACTGGTTCCAGATTCACTAGCACATTTAAGCAAGAGTGGCAGACTGACTCCGATGGCTGCTGGTATTGGTGACTTTTTCAATATCAAACCAATCTTAGAAATCAACAAACGCACTAATGGACGCATTGATGTCTCTAATAAGGTTAGAACCTTCAAAAAGGCATTAACAAAGGCTAATGAAATAATGCTTAAAGAAATAGATGCCAATAACAGATATGATATCTATATCGCTCATGTCGATGCCTATGATGAAGCAGTGAAATTTAAAGCCAATATCGAAACACAGTTCACT